>JAILKT010000039.1 GCA_024693545.1 Lachnospiraceae bacterium | reverse complement strand
GTATGAGGGAACATATCACAACAGCGAACTTTCTCGACCCTGTAACCTCCCTCGATAAAATCAACAAGATCGTGTGCAAGACTTGTAGGTTTGCATGATATATAAATGATCTTATCGACTCCGTATGAAATGATCCTTTTTAGCGCCTTCGGATGGATTCCCTCGCGCGGAGGATCGAGAACTATGGCATCAGGTGCCTCCTTTATCGAATCGAGCACTTTAAGCACATCTCCGCATATGAATTCGCAGTTCTGAAGATCATTGAGTTCTACATTTTCACGTGCCGCAGCAACGGCTTCCTCTACTATCTCAACGCCGATCACTTTCTTTGCGACGGGGGCGATGATCTGCGCTATTGTTCCCGTTCCCGAATACAGGTCATAGACCACCTTTCCCGTAACATCTCCGAGGAAATCGCGGGCTATCTTATATAAAACTTCGGCACCGAAAGAATTCGTCTGAAAGAATGAAAATGCCGTGATTTTGAATATCAGACCAAGTATTTCCTCAAAGAAGAAATTCTTTCCGAAAATATCAAGCATACTCTGTGCTTTTATTGTATCGGCAGGATCGTTATTGAGCGCACGGCTTATTCCGACAACACTTCCGTCAAGGTTCAGAGCACGGATCCTTGACGAGAGGACTTCAAGAAACATCTGCTCTGTAATGTCCAGGCATCCGGCTCTAAACACCGGCCTCTCATCCTCGTCTTCAAAGATCGGAAGAGCCAGTATTTCGTTTGTAAGCTCTGAATCCTTGGGAAGTGGCTCACATTTCCAGTCTGATGTTGTGACAAGATTCACAAGTATCTCGCCCGTTGTGGCAGCTCGCCTTATCAGCAGATGACGAAGGTATCCTTCATGGGTAAGCTTGTGCATATACGTAAGACCGAACTCTCTGCATGTTCCGACAACCGTATCGATTATCTTGTTGTAATCCTGATTAACGATATGACAATCCGTTATCTGCTCGATATCGTAAAAACTGCCTTTTTTGTGAAGGCCGAGCGTAAGCTCCCCACCCTTCGCGCAGTCCCCGAATGTAAATTCCATTTTGTTACGATATCCCCATTCCATGGGACTTTGCTCTATGCCGGTAAAATCATATTCTTCCTTTATCACATCATCAAGGAGCTTCTTCACCTGAGATTTTTTCAGCGCGAGCTCATCCTTGTACTCCAATCTCTGATAGGTACACCCTCCGCACCTTTCAAAATGAGGACACACCGGCTTTTTCGTTTCCAACGGAGATTTTTCGATTATTTCATGAAGCTTACCGCTTATGTAACCCGTGCGTTTTCTTCCCATTGCAAATCTTACTGTCTGTCCCTCGATCGCACCCTTTACTTTTACTTTTTCACCTTCGCAAAAAAGTACACCCGTACACGGAAATTCCGTAGTTTCAACTTTTCCTATGTATTCGACACCTTTTTTCATCGTTTTCTCCGTTCTGTATTACTCGAATTTACAATTTCCCTTTTTCCTGACAAATTGTGAACTTCCCGGCAAAAAGTCACCGAGAATTCCCGCCTGAATTTCTTAAATTCACTTCTTTACTTTATCTCTTCAAAGTGTTAAAATGTCACATTATAAGCGTAATTCAAAATTTCAAAGGAGTGATCATATGAACCCTAAGATACATACCGAATCTGTTGACTATCTGTTCAAAGCAGTTTTAAGTCTTAAAGATGAAACCGAATGTTATACCTTCTTTGAAGACATTTGCACGATCAACGAACTGTTATCGCTTGCTCAACGCTTTGAAGTGGCTGCCATGCTTCGAGCCGGAAAGACATATCTCGATATAGCCGAGAAGACCGGTGCTTCTACCGCTACCATCAGCCGTGTCAACAGATCTCTCAATTACGGCAACGACGGATACGATATGGTATTCGGCCGTATTCCACCCGCTCCTCAGTTGAAGTAACCTTTCAGTCCGTGCCATTCCGGTGGTTAAGGCTGCGCCATTCCGGTTGTTAATGCCGTCCCATTCCGGTGGTTAAGGCTGCTTCATGCATGCCCGGTCAGCAAGTCCCGGGTTCAGGTCCGGCAGATTCTTTCAATCAAACGAGAAAATATCTTCGAGCTCTTCGCGCGTGAGCTTGCTGAGGAATACCTCTCCTCCTGTAAGACACGAATCCGAGAGCTCTTTTTTCTTCTGTTGGAGTTTATATATCTTTTCTTCGATTGTTCCTTTTGTAAGCAGCTTAAGAACATATACATTCTGCGTCTGTCCGATCCTGTATGCTCTGTCGGTCGCCTGATCCTCCACTGCCGGATTCCACCAGGGATCGTAATGAATAACAGTATCAGCGCCTATAAGGTTAAGTCCGGTTCCCCCTGCCTTAAGCGAAATGAGGAAAATATCATTTTCCCCGTTGTTAAATCTCTTCGCCATATCAAGACGCTCCTGCGGCGGTGTACTTCCGTCAAGATAGAAGTATTTTATTCCCCTGTTCTGAAGTTCTTTTCCTATTATTTCGAGCATTCCGGTAAACTGCGAGAAAACAAGGGTTCTGTGCTCATTTGCGATCGCATTGTCAATCTGTTGCATAAGAAGATCGAGTTTACCGCTGCCGCCGTTATAGTTTTCGAGGAATGTCGAGGGGTGACAGCATATCTGCCTGAGCCTTGTGAGCGCGGCGAGAATTTTCATCTTACTTCCTTCGACTCCGACCTTTTCAATCTGTCCGAAGATGTCTCCTCGAATCTCATTCATATATGACAGATAAACATTACGCTGTTCTTCCGACATCGGCGTAACGATCTTTTCCTCGAGTTTTCCGGGAAGTTCCTTAAGGACATCCTTTTTCATACGTCTCATGATAAACGGACTTATCCTCATATTAAGGCTCTCAAGAACCTCTTTGTCACCGTTGATTATGGGCTTTTCATACCTTGTCGCAAACTTACTGTGTGTCATAAGGAAGTTCGGCATGATAAAGTCAAAAATGGACCAAAGCTCGGACAATGAATTTTCAATCGGCGTACCTGTGAGTGCGAACCTGTGGTCGGCGCAAAGAAGTTTAACCGATTGTGCGCTCAGCGATGCCGCATTTTTGATAAACTGCGCTTCATCAAGAAAGACAGTCCCGAAAACTATTTTTCTGTATAATCCGACATCACGCCTCATCAGCGGATATGATGTGATAAGAACATCATAGTCCTCATATGCGTCAATAAGCTTTTTCCGTTCTTCGGGAATTCCCGAAACAACACAAGCCCGGATACCGGGGGCGAAGCTCTGAAACTCTTCCATCCAGTTAAAGATTATGGAACTGGGACATACGATAAGAAAATGAGGATGTTGTTTTTCCGCTGAATCAAGCATTGCACGTATATATACGATAGTCTGAAGAGTCTTGCCGAGACCCATATCATCGGCCAGAATTCCTCCGAGACTGTTGCGTGCAAGTGTCATCATCCATCCATAGCCACGCACCTGATATTCGCGCAGCTGTGCATGTATCCCTTTGGGAATATCATAAGATTCTTCCCTGACCGCACTTATATTGTCTATCAGCTTTACAAAATCATCGTTCTTGGTGACTGCAAATCCGCTTCTGTCAAAGGCGCCGTCCAGGTAGAACGCATTGCTTTTTGCCAGTCTGATGCCTCCCTGAACAAAGTTTTTCGACGTAACACCCAGGTTATCCATAATAACGGCAAGCTTTTCAAAATCATCATCCATAAGATTGATAAAGCTTCCGTTTTCAAGCCTGTAATACTTTTTCTTTACACGAAGCGACCTAAAGAGACGTTCAAGCTCCTTCGGACTCATATCTCCGTAAGAGAATTCCATCTGCAGAAGGTCCATGTCACTGCTTACCCTGAGTCCTACATTAAAGCTTCCTCCCGAAACGACATTAAGCTTTTTGAAGTCTTCCGAGTAATAGATCTGAGCCACCTCGGTCAATGTAGATTTATCGCTTGTAAGGAACTCATACAGGGCCGATTCGTTTTTTAAAAGATAGAATCCCGTACGGGGTTCAAAGCCCAGTTCCTCAAGACGTGAAAGAATATCCTCTTCTCTGTCTCTTTTTCGGAGAATAATATAATGATCGCTTGTCGGATTCTCAAAACTGCTGAATTCGTATGTGTCATAAACAAACTTCACCTGTGCCTTGATTCCGTTTTGATATCTGTCAAAGAATATCTTGCACGAAAGTTCGGGTGATATATACCTGTCCGCGAGTTCTTCGGGGACATCGATATCCATACAATCACCGATTTTCGGGAGTACCTCTTCCAAAAAGTTTTTCTTGTTTTCATCCCTGAAAATGAGAGGCGACCTGTTGGCACCCAGCATATTGAAGAAGGGTGCGTAATTCCTTCTGAAACGTGCATCCGGAAAGAATACGGCACCGTTATAATAGATCACTTCCCCGCTCTTCATGAGCGAAATAACCGCTTCCTTGTCGTGATAGTCAAGAAGCACCGTATCATCCACTATATCAAGATCGTATTTAATGTTGGGATTCTTTTCAAAGACTCTGACATTCTCGTAAAGTCTCTCCCCGAGAATAAGAGTAAACGTATATTTACCCACACTGCGCAGAAGCCGCATGAGCAGATTTTGTGACAAGGTCATCATAGCCCTGTTAAAGACTCTTGTTCCGGCGAGATCCTCCCCAAGATCAAGAAGCTCATATCCCTCGACGATAAAATCAAGTATTTCCTTGGAAGACTTGTCAAACTCACTCTCCCACCAGACAAACTTCACATCCTTACCGAGTATGATGTCCTGACGCGTAAGATAATCGCTGATAAAACGTTTAAGATTCTGAACCTTATAAAGTCTGTCTTTTCCGACCTTTATGGAAAGATAGCATTTGCTTTCATTCCCCGAAAACATCTGCGGTATCGTTATGATCGGTTCGATATGAAAGACTTCAACGGACGAAACGCTGTCTTCGGCATCCCTAAACCTTGTGATGCACGAAAAAGCCCTTTTGTCTTCGATATCTTCTATCTGTGCGATCTTATTTTTTTCCTGCCTGCGCATTACCGCAAACATAGCGGCTATCACATGCATGCATGCGCCTCTTTCTTTAAGACTGCCGGCGCAATTACAGGAATAATTGATCTCACCCTTTTCTTCGTCGAGCATCACCGTGTACTCAACGCTTTCTCCGACCTCAACGCGTATCTTCCCCGTGTAACGTTCGGTGCTCATCCGGTGAACGCTGCCGTTTTTGAAGCATCTTACACCCTGCGAATATGTATGTTCACTTGAAGCAAGAGCACGTATGATCTGTCTGTTCAGTAATATCATTTTTTTACGCCTTTCCCCTCAGCAGAGAGCCCTTAGGTACAGGGCCGTCAAAAACCAGTGTAAGTTTCTGTCCCGCATGCGGACAACTATCCATCGCGGTTCCGTCCTGAGCTGTTATGGTGAGCACCTTCACATATCTCGGAACGATCGGACCGGGTTCAAGCACTTCGAGCATATCCCCTACACAGAACTTGTTTTTTTGGGTAATAACGCATATGTGGTCATCGCCCGCATTTTCCTCCACGGTTCCGTAGTAAACATATTCCTTAACATATGTACTGTCCCCATATACCATGGATTCCTTCGGTGGCTTACCGTAATAAAAGCCTGTATAGAATCTTCTGTTGGTGCATTTTTTAACTTCCTCGACATAAAGAGCCTTGTTTTTTTCATAAACAAGGGGATCGTTGAAATAGTCATCGATCGCATTCCTGTATGCCCTGGTCACAGTTGCAACATAAAGGGCACTCTTCATCCTGCCTTCACATTTATATGAAGAGATCCCGGCTTCCACAAGATCATCGATATGATCCACCATACAGAGATCCTTTGAATTGAAAATAAATGTACCTCGGTCGTTTTCTTCAACCGGCATATACTCACCCGGACGGGTTTCTTCAACAAGATGGTAACGCCATCTGCAAGGGTGTGTGCACTCGCCCAGATTGGCGTCTCTTCCGGTAAGATAATTGCTCAAAAGACATCTTCCGGAGTACGAAATACACATTGCTCCGTGCACGAAGCTTTCGATCTCCATATCTTCCGGTATATTATTTCTTAATTCCTTTATTTCTTCGATTGAAAGCTCTCTGGCCGAAACAACCCTCGTTGCCCCCTGTTCATACCAAAAACGATAAGTCAGATAATTCGTGTTGTTAGCCTGAGTACTTATATGACGGTCTATTGAGGGCGCAAACTCGCCGGCAAGCGAAAACACTCCGGGGTCCGAAATGATAAGCCCGTCAGGTTTTATTACCTCAAGCTCCTTAAGGTATTCTTTCATTCCTTCAAGGTCGCCGTTATGGGCGGTGATATTGACCGTAACATAAACCTTTTTGCCATGTTCGTGCGCATATGCGATCCCATCCGCCATATCCTGCTTTGAGAAATTAACGGCTTTCGCTCGAAGACTGTATATATCTCCGCCTATGTAGACGGCATCAGCGCCAAAATCAACTGCCGTCTTAAGCACCGGTAAACTTCCGGCCGGCATTAAAAGTTCAGGTTTTTTCTGTTCGGTCATAATCATCTTTCTGTATTTACAGCTCCTTGTATGTAAGTGCCGCTCCGTCGCCCACCGGGATTATGACTGTTACATAACCCTCTGTGTGTGTGAGTTCCCTTAAATAGTTCCTCATTCTCTCATGTATCGTTCTGTCCCGCCTCTCGACAGCGAACCTCGATCCGGCTATCGTTCCTTCGAGAAGAACATTATCCGTAAGCATAACTCCTCCCGGCGAAAGAAGTCGTTTGCAATCCGGAAGGAATTTCCCGTACTGTCCCTTTGCCGCATCCAGAAAGATCATGTCGTAAGAACCTTCAAGCTTTGCAAGAACTTCTTCGGCATCTCCCTCGATCAGTTCGATCCCGCTGCCTTCAAGGTTTTTCCGTGCCTCCCTGAGCCTCATTTCAACTTTCTCAACAGTCGTGATACGAGCCTGAGGTAAAACCGAATGCATAAACAAAGCCGAGAAGCCGACAGCCGTCCCGATTTCAAGGATGGTTTTCGGCTTCTCTTTCATTAACAGAAATCTTATAAATTCGAGCATGTCATCCCTTATAATGGGAACCTGCCCGGCCCGTGCTCTGATCTTTAATGTTTCAAGCTCGGGTGGGAGTTCATGCGCCAATGACGCCAGATACCCCGTTATCAGTTCATTTACGATCATACTTTACTCCGATCGGTTTATTATGCTTGTTTCTCCGGCAAGCGATCAAATCTTAGATTCCATCTCTTCGACGCTCTTTTCCTCGTCAACCGAGTTCGAATAAGTCGTAATAACATCCAGTATTTCGTTATATGTCATCGAGGTATTCAGTTCATATGTTCCGGGCATTATCTCATAATCCTTAAGCTTCAGCTTCAGATAAAACGAATATTTATCGGGGATGATCTTTGCATCTTCAAGCTTGCTTGCTATATTCATACTCGACTCACCTTTGAGTATCTGTACTTTAACCGGCTTTCCCTCTCCCGTACCGGCGGGCTCATCGCCAAATACCCTGTACGAAATATCATAACTGGTATCGGCAATATCCGATATCTTATTGAAAACAAAAACGTAAAATATAACGTTAATGCCGACAATAAGTATGGTAAGTGAAAACCGCATAAGCAATTTCATGATAAAAGAACTCTTACTTCTTTTCACGATCGTCCTCCTAATTTCAGAAGCATTTTACCAAGCCGTCATACCTCCATTATGATGGGCAGGATCATGGGACTTCGTCTCATCTTCTTCCATAAATAGTCGCTGAGGTCATCCTTAAATCTGTTCTTTATCTTTCCCCAGTCAGACAGCTGATTTTCTATGCAAAAATCGAGTGTTTTATTGCATACCTCGGTAAGTTCGGCAAGAAGCACTTCCGACTCACGAACGTAGACAAAACCACGCGTTATGATATCGGGTCCCGAAACAACAAGCCCCGTTTCGCTCTCTATCGACATGGCAATAACGATCAATCCGTTTTCCGAAAGCATATGTCTGTCTCTGAGTACCACATTACCGACATCTCCGACACCGAGGCCGTCAACCAAAAGGCTGCCTGCGGGAATGTTGCCGATCACGGCAGCACCGTCGCCGTTCATGGCAAGGACATTTCCCGAATGAAGAATAAAAATATTCTCTTTCGGAATCCCAAGACTTTGACAAAGCTCGCTGTGCGTCTGCAGATGCCTGTACTCCCCATGTACGGGAATGGCATATCTGGGCTTTGTAAGCGAATAAATAAGCTTTATCTCTTCCTGACATGCATGACCGGATACATGAGTATCCTGATATATTACTTTGGCTCCCTTCATGGAAAGCTCGTTTATAACCTT
>JAILKT010000157.1 GCA_024693545.1 Lachnospiraceae bacterium | reverse complement strand
AAAAAAGCCGAGTCGTTATTGTTCCTTGTGTAGATAACAGCTGTCATGATCGCCCCTCTCCCGTGAATGAACCGAAATGATTTATGTTCGGATCTCTCGTCCCCGCGAATACTTGAAATCTTTTATAAGTTAGCGTAAATTAAAAGTCGGTGGGAATGCGTGATAAATCTTTTATCTCAAATTCGAATCATAGGATAGTGGAACACGGTCTTTAAATCAACAGACTTGGCAGTTCCCGCACCCGAGTTGGTAAAAGTGGCAAAAGAGGAGCAAGTGATGAATATCGCAATCGTTGACGATGAGCAGATCGAGAGAGACCGGCTCTCCGGGATCATAAATGAGTATTCGCGTCTGAACAGACTCGAGATTTCCTTATATACATTTTCTTCGGCAGAAGAGTTTGTAAAAGCCTATCATCCATATGCGTATACGCTTATATTTCTCGATATATACATGCCCGGGATGACCGGGATCGAAGCCGCCCGAAGTATCATGGAGACCGACAGGGCAGCGATGATCATATTCCTGACATCAAGCAGTGACCATATGCCCGAAGCTTTTTCACTGCATGTGTATGATTACATCAGCAAGCCGGCAGGCAGGGAGCGTATTTTTAAGGTTATGGATGATGCGCTTATGCGCACGACAAAGGCTCGTTCCGAGTCGATCCTGACATTTATAAGCAACAGACAAACGATCGCCGTGCGTTACTCGGAAATAATGATGGTCCGTACGTCCGGCAGAAATCTTGAGATCGTGGACGTTGACGGAGAAAGCTACGTGACGAGACTCGCTTTTTCGGAGGCGGAGAGCAGGCTGTCAGCGGATAACCGCTTCCTGACGCTGCTTAGGGGCATAATGGTAAATATGGATCACATCGTTGATATACGAGACGGCGTATGTCATATGACGAACGGAGAAAGCGTGGCCGTCAACGTGAAAAATTCAAAGGCGCTTGCGGCGACCTGGCAGAATTACAGGATCGGAAGCATACGCGCTGAGCGCAAAGAAAGGAGAAACAAAGATAATGGTTGATTTTTTTATCATGTATCTTAATTTTCTTCCTTATATTCCGGTGGAGATATGCTGTTTTTTGCCGGTGAGATCAAAGATAAAAGGGAAAAGCCCGAGAACGGCGGCGCTCATCATTCTGTTCCAGTTCCTGGTAACCGTGCCGGCCGCATGCGCGTTGTCAAGCTTTGGATTTTTGCCGGACGAGCTCGTAAGAGTGATCATAGTCATTGTTTTTCTGATAATGTATTACAGAAGTGTAAAGGTTCATATTGCGACATCAGTGGGAGTATCCGTATTCTTCCTGTCGGTCATGCAGGTCCTTTATAATTTTTCTTATGCGATAGAGGCGCAGATACACCCGGA
Organism: Lachnospiraceae bacterium; assembly: GCA_024693545.1. Lineage (GTDB taxonomy): Bacteria > Bacillota > Clostridia > Lachnospirales > Lachnospiraceae > RUG11977. The sequence continues at coordinate 1,564 of JAILKT010000157.1, read as the reverse complement.
TCTCGGATGCGATTACTACACTGTTTCGTTGGCGCTCATAAAGCTCGCTTTTGCCTGTGCTTTTTTCCTGATCGCTGCTTATCCGGTGAAAAAATACGGGAGCATGCTCGTAGAAAGGCTTTTGATACCGAACATCTGGGCTTCGGCCTCGATCGTTCCGGGAATACTTTTCGCTTTTAACTATATCCTCAGGCTTAAAAATTACAGCACGCTTTTCGTAAACAGGATATACGTGGCGTACGTCGGAGTTCAGGTAGCGTGCCTTATGCTGCTTATACTGCTTACATTCTTTTTTTACCATATAGTATCGGGAATGCTGAGAGAAGCCGAAACTAACGAAAAGGTCAAGATACTGACGCTTCAGGAACGTTACTATAAGGCACAGCAGGATTATCTGAATGATACAGCCCGTGCCAGACATGATTTCAAGCATGCGATCCACACTCTTGAAAGGCTGGCCGCAAATGGTAATATCGAAGGGATCAGGTCGTTTTTAAGCGAATACAGCGATAATATGCCGCGGACCGAAGTGGTATATTATTGCAGCAACATAGCCGTAAACGCTCTTCTCAATTATTATGCGGAGCAGGCAAAGAAGGCTAAGATAAGGTTTACCCTTGAGGTTGATATGCCTGCCGAACTGCCTTTAAGTGATGTGGAGATGTGCGCGGTGATCGGAAACATCCTTGAAAATGCTGTATTTGCGTGCAAAGATATACCGGCCGAGGAACGCTTCGCGGACTTGGTGATCCGTGTAGAGAACGATTCTCAGCTGTATATAGTTGCGGCCAATTCTTTTAACGGGGAGCTCGAGATGAACGATGGCAGGCTGCTCTCGACACACGGAGGAAGCGGAATAGGCCTCGCTTCCATTGCCTCGATCGTAAGCCGGTACGGCGGCATGGCAAGATTCTCAAGCGAAGATAACGAATTTTTTTCGGATGTTGTCATCCCGCTTAAGCTGTCACAGATCTCGAATTCCGCGTCAGAGCAGGATGGAAGTCCGGGATAATCCGCGGAGTTCCGCTTTTGCAAAAGGACCGGGGATCACCGTTTCACCGCGGTGATCGTCGAAGTAATCACGGTCGAAACGGATGGGCGTTCCGTCGGTGTCTTCGAAAAGTTGCTCCGGCTCGAAGGCGGTACCGAGAATCTCGGTGTCGATCATCTTGAAAGGTGAGCTGCCTTCATTGACAGCAAATAATTCATAAATATTTGTCTTAAGAGTGTATTTTCCGTTTGATTCCTTTAATTCAATCTCTACAGGTGCTTCGTTTACGACAGCATGTTTTTCTTTTTTGTAGGGCTTTGCGCCGCCGAGGTAAACGTTACCTTCGGACCAGACCGGAAGGTGTCCGAAATGGGCGGGCTCGAGAGCCTTCATGTTGGCCGGCTTGCTGAAATCGAACTGAGAGAACCATTCATCATAGGTAGGATAATCATCGAAGACGAATGTTCCGACCATGCGGTTCTCGCTGTCTGTGCCTGTGTCGCTGTCGTGCATTACGACCTTTGAATCACCGGAACCCTTCTGAACGAATATGTTATTGTAAAATCTGTCGTC
>JAILKT010000145.1 GCA_024693545.1 Lachnospiraceae bacterium | reverse complement strand
CTTAACTGTTTGGTCGATATTTACGGAAACAATAATCTGAGCCGGATAGATGAAGTCAATAACTTCAGCAGAGATGTGGCGGAGGTAGGCAACGAGTTTAATACAAAGATAAAGGCACTGTGCAATGAAAATGGCATATCGTTAGAAAGTATGTCTTACTGATCGACAATCATTTCTTTTCCTGAATCTGCCCGGTAACGGTACAAGAGCCAAGGATTATAACAACGCCTAATCATGGAGGTACTTATGTCCGACAACAGAGAGAAAATAATCTCAGATTTTCGGGACGAGATCAGGCATGCATACGAACCGGATGCAAAGCTTATGTCGGCAGACAGGGAGCTTCGGTTCTGCTTTGAGCTTCAAAGAAAACATATACAAGAGATGGCATAGTAAAATATAAGAAAAAGCAAAAGCAATCAATGTACGAAACCTGGTAATAAATTCTGACTATATTTATATATTGTAGTCCAAAATACCCTTCAGCATCCAGTTCTCCATCTCTCTTAACGGTATGTTCAAATCCTTTTCGTCTATAAGTAATGCCACTGCAAAAAGATTGGCTTCATATTCGCACTCATCCTGCTGGCTGTCACTTGTCCCGTTGAAACGATTTATGGCCATATCGTCGTGTAGCAACGCATGCCCCAGTTCATGTGCGCAGATGACATATCTTGAGGCATCGGTTTTACATCCGTTCAGAGTAATGACGGTAAAATAGTTAGGTACAAGTATAGTTGATCCTGTCGGCGTCTTGTCTTCACATTCGACTACGACAAAGCCGCACTTTTTTGCTATTTCAAAAGGGTCGTTCCCCCAGTTATCCCGAATATTACGTGCGAATCTTATTATCTCATCACATCTCGTTTTTGAACTCATCAGTCTTTCTCCGTTTTATACTTATAACTTACAAGTTTAAGCTGTCCCAAGATTTCATTGGCAAACTGAATGACCGTTTCATCACTCATATTCTTAACGTCATAACCACCATAAGCAGCCAATATCGGCAGTTTTATAACAAACGCCATAGCTTCTTCCGCGTTATCAAATATCGAAGGTAATTCTTCTTTGGGTAATACACTGCCCGAATTACCCATCAATTCCTGTGTCGTTGTGCCCAGCACCGTGCAAAGTCCATCTACAATGCCCAAAGGTATCTTGGTGATCTGCGAACTTTCGTACCTTGATAATGTTGAAATCGAAATTCCAAGTTTCTCAGCCACCTCTTCCAAAGTATAGCCTCGTTTTTTTCTTATTTCTTTAATGTTTTTTCCAATGTTCATTTCTATGTCCCCTACGTGAAATCACTTTCGAAAACGCTTGCATAACCATTTCTATTCATATCCTATCACAATATAATATAGCAAAGTGTTTGCACAAATGCAAATTATTTTTTCATTTTTGCAAATTTTTTCTTGACAGGCAATTACTGCAATAGTATCATAATTATAAAAATTTGCATTTCTGCAAACAAATAATTGCATTTTTGCCTAAAAAGGAGTTGTCTTATGATTGAAATAGCAAGCAGTTCATTGACCGGCGCTTTAAAACCCAAAATTTCCGTCATCGGGATCGGCGGAAGCGGCAATAATTCAGTGGATCGAATGATTGCCTCCGGCCTTGAAAATGTTGATTTCATATCCGTTAACACGGACTATCAGGTACTCTGCGACAGTCAGGCGTCGCAAAGGATTCAGATTGGGAAAAAGCTTACTTCGGGGCTTGGCGCAGGCTCCGATCCATCCATTGGTGAATCTTCTGCCGAGGAAGATTCCGAGGAGATTTCTTCTGCCGTTGCCGATTCCAAAATGGTAATCCTTACTTGCGGCCTCGGTGGTGGTACAGGTACAGGCGCAATACCTGTCATAGCCCGCATATGCCGAGATCTTAAAATATTGACTGTTGCGGTCGTGACGCTTCCTTTTTCTTTTGAGGGCGCCCCAAGAATGGAGCTGGCCCAAAAAGGACTTAATTCTCTACGGGACAATGTTGACATGTTGCTCGTCATCCCCAACGATAAATTGTTAGAGATGACAGAAAAAAACTTTTATCTTGATGACGCTTTTCTCGTCGCTGACGAAGCCCTGAAAAACACAATCGAAGGTGTTACCGGCATCATCTTCGGCACCGGTACCATTAATGTCGATTTTAACGATATAAAAGCAACCTTCGAAAACAAAGGTCTCGGTCACCTGGGTATCGGATCCGTCAAAAAAGACGAACCTATCATAGATGCCGTAAAGCAGGCTATCAACTCACCCCTCCTTGATACAGATATATCTTCCGCGTCAAACATTCTTATGAATACAAGCGGAAGGATCAATTTAAAAGAGTTAAACGAAGCCATGGCATATATACATCAGATTACAGACCCATCCGTAAAGATTATCTGGGGCACTGTGTCCAACAAGGCTCAAGATGACGAAATCGTTGTTACTGTCATCGCCACCGGTCTGTCCGCCGGTAATAAAACGTATGAAAATGATAAAAGCAATCCCAAACTATCATTTCTTTATAATTCCGGGGCGCCGGATCACTCAATGAGCATAAATTCTTCCTCCAGAGGAATCAGCGAGCCCGTCCGTAAACCCGGAGCGAACATTCCTCTTCAAATCCCTGAATTTCTTCAGCACTACTCAAAACTCAGGAAAGGCAATTAACCTGCCTTTCCTTATTGTGCGCAATTCTACTCGACACAAATCATTATTTTTGAGATAATGCAAGAAAAACAATGCAGAGTCTGCAACATAGGAGGAGTTCTATGAGTCCATTTATGCGGTTCTCACACCTTCATCTCATAAAACAGCATCTTATACTGTTTTTCGTCACTGAAGGCCCAGTCTTCCGTAAACGAAATCTCGAGTGTCAGCTCGCTATTCTTAATCCGGTCATTAAGATCGTGGTTACACTGAACTGCGCCCTGCACCGTACTTTCCGGCCCAAACGACGCATTATACATTTCATATCCGACGAAGAGCCTTTCCCGCGTGATCCCGATCAGCGCATCATTGATCTTCGGGATTTGCGTATTATTGAGGTTTATCAGGCTCTCAAACACGTTATTGTCGATTATCCCGCCGATGATAGCCAGATACTCCCATATGTGCGCCAAAAATCCGACGACCTGGCTGTGCAGCCCGACCGCCACCGTACAATCAAACTTCTCGTCCGAAATATGTACCCTGCGCTTATTTACAATGCCGATGATCTCCTTCATATACTTCGCAAGTAACAGATTGTCGGGCTTTTTGTTAACCTTGACCGCCTCCGCAAAGCACTTGTTGATCAGGTCCGTATACTCATCTTTCGTGATACCGAAAAGATCGCACTTTTTAACCGTAATTCCGCACTTCCGACTTTCATCCTGCTTCCCTGCCGAAGCGCTTGTTTTCCGGCCTTCGTCACTTTTCCATTCTGAAGCGTCGGGCCTTTCATTCTCAAAGCCGTAGTTTTCAAGGCCCCTTTTCATAGCATCAACGTCAATATCGAAAAGCGCGACCTTCCCCGAATGCTCATAAATCCTCGCGATATCGATGTCATTCATCTCGCCCGCCCCGACAATCGCGATCGACTTCCCGGGCTCGGCAAACTCTATGATCCTGTCAGTCACGCTCTTTCTGTAGTCTCTCCAACGCTCATATGCCCCGGGCACATTATACGAGCTTAATATGCTGTTGTAGAGCTTTTCCGCCGGACTCACTTTTCTCATTTTTATCTTATTTCCTAACCTTCCTCTCTTTTCAAGTAAACCTTTCTCCGGTTCATCTTCTGTATTCCCGGATCATCCTCTGTATCCCCGGATCATCTTCTGTATCCCCGGATCATCCTCTGTATCCCCGGTTCTTCATCATATCGAAACATCCTCTCTCACCGGATCTTTATCCCCATCTCCGTCGCGCGGTCGTAATATATGTCGCTCGGTTTGTGGACCGTCACGAGCTCTTTCTTCGCATATTTCCCACCGAACCGCGCCGCCACCGTATCGAGTTCATATAACGCATATAGCGTCTGGTTCGACCCCATCTTCCCACTCTTACATGAGATAAAAGTCGGGATGTTGCCGGTGATTGAAAGTACGTCTATCTCGTTGAGCACATCCGTTTCCGATTCGGTATGGATCACGCCGTCCCAGTCCAGATGCACGCCGACTTCGCAGTCATCGCTGTTTTTCTTCTCTGACTCATATGTGTGAAGTTCGAGGATGCTGCCGCCTTCCCAAAGGCACTCCTTTATCTTTTGATTCTTGAAGCAGAATCTGTATTCGCCGGCGGTGTGAGAGACCCCCGTCAGGATGCCGCAGGCAGCAAGGTCATCGATTATCGCGTTCAGTTTCGACAAACTCCGCAGCTTTGTCCTCGATTCGCGCAGCTCGATCGTGACGATCGCGGTTTTCTCGGATACCTCGAGATTCTCATCGGGCACCATGTTCGTGCGCAGGAAATCCGAGAAAGGATTCCAATAGTCAAAGTGCTTCCGCGCCACCTTCCAGATATTTGAGATATCTTCCGAAAAATCACCGTCGTCATCATTCTTTATCCTCTTATGAAGGGTTCTGTTGATCACGCCGCCCCTCATTTCAATGAACATATCGAGGTCAAGCTTTATCTTCCGCTCAACGATATCTTTGCTGATGCCCGTTTTCGTCTCCGGGTCCGGCTCAATAAGCCTGTCCTTCCCGATGTCGAACATATGGACCGGCGCGCCGAATTCCTTCGAGAGCATCCCAAACGCAAATAAGATCAGGTCCTCGCCCCCGGTTATATCGAAATACACCTTCGATCCGCGCCCCTTCTCCTGCGCGATCTCCGCGCGCATCGTCTTCAGAACCGACTTCAGATCGGTAGCCGAAACCTCATGGAACACAACGCTCATGACATCGCAGTACTTCTTCAAAAAAACCGCCGTACGCTCACGGTACTTTTCCACGACATCATGATAGCCGAAGAAAACCACCTTATCGACCTTGTAGTGCAGACATGTGATGACATTTTCGATCGGCTCCTCGTCAAGGAATTCATAATTAACTACCATACGCACCTCCAATGTCCTTGAATATCTCATAGTACGCAGTATCCGGTACATATTTCACAGCTTTGGAATAACCGTTTTTTACTATAATCCCGTTTAGCATCTTCTCGGCCACCTCATCGGCGTCCCATGCATCCTCAGGTTCCTCGAGCCAAACATAACGTAAAAGCCTGTCGTATTTATCCGTATCGGAGACGTCCTTCTGAAGCCAGACATACTTGGTGTCAGCCAGAAGGTTCTTGACAAACTCGCTCGCCCATTCGCCCTCTTCGGTATTCTCTTTCCCGACCACATCGAGCATATCCTCGGGGATCGCCGATTCAGCCGTATTTATGCCGATCAGGCGCACTCTCTTCTTCTCGCCGTTCACGCTAACGATAATGGTATCTCCGTCGACGACTCTCATAAGCTCCGCCCTCTGAAGTGCTATGTTTTTTGGCTGCTCACTCTCCCGGTCCTCTGCGGCGCCCTGCTGCTCACTCTCCCGACTCGCTACTTCACCTTGCGTTTCATTCTGCTCCGCTCTGAGCTCGTTAGCGACCGAATCGATAGCATTGTTGACAGAATCGCAACCCGTCATTATAACGCCCATGAGCACAAGACCTGCTATCGCGGCTCCAAATTTTCTCATCATATATTTCATCGCGTTTCCCTCTTCACTTTTCCTTTCGCGCTTTTCTGTTCGCACTATTTCCCTCTCGCTTTTCTCTTCACATTTTTCTCTTTATGATTTTCTCTTTGATTTTCCCCTTCGCGCTTTTCTCTTTGTGAATTCTCTCGTTTTATTTTGGACGATTTAGTCCTATTTTTCAAGTCTCGTAAACAAAGACGAAGCACCCTTTCAAGATGCTTCTTCCATTTGATCACTCCCATTTGTCCACGCCCCGATTGCACAAGCCACGCCCATTTGATAAAATAATAAACGTCTTAATTATTATCAGGAGGAAACGGCATGACACCCAATAAATATATGCGGGAAAATTTCAGAGAAGTCAGCCACACCACCGTGAACCCCGAAGGTCCCGGAGTGGTTCGCATCCACCTTATTCCCCCAAAAGTCGGGAACGGAAGGCCCGACTCAAGCATTGCCATAATAAACGGTCAGGACATAATCCCCGTCAACTATTCCTGGGCTATTCTGCTCAACGAATTCATAAAAGAAGTCAACAAATATCACGGTCGTGAAGTAAGCGACGCCGATGTCGAAAACATTCTCGAAAACACCTGCAACTCCGTCAAAAAAGTATTCCCTTTTACCTCGAAAAAGCACTTCAGGGACGACATCAGAACAATGATGGAAACTTTTAAACAGGTCGCTTACGGCGAAGAGGTAACGACAGACATCGGCTACATGAACATCGGCGACTACGCGGACTCAATGACAGCCCCGCACCGGATGGACCTCATGGTCAGCGCTATGGAAAAGAACGGATGCTGGAACTGCAATCTCTGCTGCATTCACTGCTACGCAGCGGGACAGACGCAGTCGAACGAGGCTGAGCTGTCAACACAGCAATGGAAGGACGTGCTCGATAAACTTCGAAACATAGGCGTTTCCCAGGTAACATTCACAGGCGGCGAGCCCACAATGCGCAGCGACCTTTTTGAGCTCATCGCCCATGCGAAGTGGTTCGTCTCCCGCCTCAACACCAACGGCATAAAGCTCACCCCCGAATACTGCAAAAGGCTCTGCGAAAGCGAGCTCGACAGCGTTCAGATCACCTTCTACTCTCACAAAAAGGACGTCCACAACAAGCTTGTCGGTGCCGATCATTTTGATGACACCGTTGCCGGGATCGAAAACGCGCTCAATGCAGGTCTGAGCCTCAGCGTCAATACCCCGCTCTGTACACTTAACCGCGACTATGTCGACACGCTCCGTTTTCTCAAAGAGAAAGGCGTGAACTACGTCACATGTTCGGGGCTCATCACCACCGGAAATGCGCTTAAGGACGCCTCGGAGAAACTGCAGCTAACCGAGAAAGAGATCAGGGAAGTCCTCGCGGCTGCCGCCGACTACGCCTATGCGAACGGAATGGAGATTTCCTTCACCTCCCCCGGCTGGATTGAGAATTCATTCTTTGAAGAACACGCGCTTTCCACTCCAAACTGCGGAGCGTGCCTCAGCAACATGGCGCTCACTCCGGGCGGCAACGTCGTGCCCTGTCAGAGCTGGCTTTCGGGCAAACCGCTCGGGAGCTTCCTCACGGACGATTGGGAAACGATCTGGAACAGCGATGCATGCAAAAAACACAGGGACTACTCTGCCCTGATGCTCGGGCAGTGCCCGCTGAGGAGGTGACGGCATGAACAGATCAGGATCACAAACCTCATACACAAGGCATAAAAAAATGAATAAATATTCTCTTAAGAAACTGTCGGCCGTTTTTATCGCTGCGCTACTTGCAGCAATAACCCTCTTTCTCCCAAATGCGCCCGCAGGCGCATCATCACCGACAGACGAGATCCTAAACTATGAGATCACGATCGATGTCAACGACGACGCAACCCTTAAGATGGTCTATCATCTTGAGTGGAAGGTTCTCGACGATTCGATCGGCAAGGTCGAGTGGGTTGACATAGGCGTTCCGAATTCAAACGTTATTTCCGCCAATCCGCTTGGCAGCAATATCACCTCTCTCACCCCCACCTCAAAAGGTGCAGGCAATTCGGTCGTTTCGGTATATTTTAACAAAGCATACGCTGAGGGCGAGATCATACCGATCGACTTCGAGATCATTCAGGACTACATGTACGAAATGAACATCCTCAAGGAAGGCGAGAGTGTCTTTTACTTCACTCCCGGATGGTTCAACGAGATCGCGGTCGACAAGATCACGATCAGCTGGAACGCGGACAAGGTACTCTCTCAAAGCCACGGTGCGACCGTATCTGACGGCCGCCTGATCTGGGAAGGCTCTCTTGCC
>JAILKT010000111.1 GCA_024693545.1 Lachnospiraceae bacterium | reverse complement strand
TTCCTGATCAAATACAATACCCTTTTCAACATCATCACTGTATTCTTCGGAATAAATAATCTTAAATTCAGGTGAAAGGAGCTTAAGATAATCAACCGCATCATCGAGTGTCTCACCGTCGATCTTTCCCATCATTACCATGTTTTCGGGAGCGTCATCGGGAATCGGTGTGGGTGTGGGTGTAGGATCTGACTTATGTATAATGAGGCTCTCGGTCGGAGTCACATCCTTGTCTTTATCCTCATCTTCATCAACTGCCGTACCGGACACATTTTCTGTTTCAGGGTCGTTATCGTTGATTCCAAACCATGAAGAATTCTTCACAAGATAGAATATCAAAAAGATAAGCCCAAGTGCCGCAATTATGCTGACAATTGTTACGATCCTTTCCACAAGAGGATTTCCGATCTGATCAAGATCGTCGTTTTTGCCGGAACGCTCACGCTCTCTTACGCGATAATCACGAACGGGTGCCTGAGGATTCTTTCTGCTGTAATGCACCATATGGCCCTGCGCAGAACTGTTGTTGAGTTCTTTTATCTCTTCGGGTGTAATTCCTCTTGTATCCGAACTCACAACATTTACAGACTGTGTTATGCTGACGTAATCACCATCAGGTTCTGTGATCGATCTGCGGAGATCCGCGATAAGTTCCGCAACATTCTGGTATCGGCGTTCAGGCTTCTTCTGCATACATTTCTGTACGATCATATCGACGCTGCGAGGCACGGCCGAATTAAGTTCAATAACCGGAACAGCCTCATTCTGAAGATGCGACAAAACTACCGAAACATTGTTATCACCGGAAAAAGGAACCTGTCCGGTAAGCATTTCATACATTGTAACGCCCAGAGAATAAATATCACTTCTCTCGTCACTGTAACCGCCTCTTGCCTGTTCGGGTGAAAGATAATGTACCGAACCTGCTCCGTTGTCCTGTGTAAGCGTGATCGATGAAGCTGCTTTTGCGATACCGAAATCCGCAACCTTAACCTTTCCGTCTCTCGAGATAATGATATTCTGCGGCTTAATGTCCCTGTGAATAATGTGATGATTATGGGCAGCTTCCATACCCTGACAGATCTGGATCGCTATACCGACAGCATCTCTGACTTCAAGACGCTGCTTGCGCTCTATAAACCTTTTAAGTGTAATACCTTCTACGAGCTCCATGACTATGTAATGAAGTCCGTCATCATCACCGACATCATATACACTGACAATATTGGGATGTGAAAGTCCTGCGACCGACTGTGCCTCCGCTCTGAACTTCTTTATAAAGTTCGTATCGGATGACAGTTCAGGCTTAAGTATCTTTATTGCAACATAGCGATTAAGGCGATGACACTTTGCCTTATAAACATTGGCCATGCCACCTGAACCTACCTTGTCTATGATCTCATATCTGTCATTGATAAACATTCCGGGTTTTATACTATCCATCATTACCTAACCTCTCTTTTTCAATCCGGCATCGTACCAACCTGTTTGACCGGCATATATACGACTATTTAAAGTTATTTATCCGGGACAAAAACAATTACCGAAATATTATCCTTACCACCGTTGGCATTTGCCTCGGCGATAAGTTTTTCGGCGAGTTCTTTAAGATTGTCCCTATACTTGATCACAGTCTCATATATTTCGGAATCGGAAAGCATATTTGAAAGTCCGTCTGAACACATAAGTATTAGATCGTCTTTTTCAAGAACGACTTCAAACATATCGGGATTGACAATAACAGACGCGCTTAAGGCACGAGTTACAACATTTTTCTTTGGATGAAGGCGTGCCTCTTCTTTGCTTATTTCGCCGTTTTTGACCATTTCAGCCACAAGTGAATGATCCTGCGTGATCTGCGTGATCCCATTACTGCCAATGCGATAGAGTCTGCTGTCGCCGATATTTGCAACATTAAGCACGTTGTCATCATTGACAGTAGCAAGAACAAATGTCGTACCCATGCCCATGAGTTCCGGAGATTTGGCTGCTGCAATGATCATTTGTTCGTTTGTATTTCTGATCCCGTCTTCAATGCAAGTGAGGAGACTGACCGGATTCTCCTCTATGCTTTTTATATATTCAATAAAGTGATTAACACAAAAACGTGATGCGAAATCGCCGGCGTTATGACCTCCCATACCGTCTGCGACGATATACAAATTGGGAAGAATGCCGACTGTCGTATCACTCGAGAAGATATAATCCTGATTGATCTGCCTTGATATCCCGATGTCAGTCATGCCGATAGACTGCATCAATACATCACCTCGTTTCGTGTCACTCCGGTCTTTCTGAACCGAGGTAGCGACGCCTGAGCTGACCGCAAGCAGCGTCAATATCAGCGCCCATACCTCTTCTAATAGTAGCATTTATTCTGTTTTTTTCAAGCATTAATTTAAAAGCATTTACGCTGTTATCACTACTGCGTTCCCATTTTCTCTCCTTAATTGGGTTAACAGGTATCAGATTTACATGTGAATTCTTACCCGCAAGAAGGCGCGAAAGTTCCATTGCACATTCCTTTGTATCATTTAGACCCTTGATCAGCGAATACTCAAAGGTCACTCTTCTTCCTGTCTTTTCAAAGAAATAGTCCGCTGCCTTCATCAGCTCTTCAATCGTATATTTATTTGCGATCGGCATAAAGGTTCTTCTGAGCTCATCTGTCGGCGAATGAAGTGATATAGCAAGTGTCAGCGCAAATTTCATATCAGCCAGTTCCCTTATTTTTTCGGTTATGCCGCATGTTGACACCGTTATATTCCTGCCGCTCAGGTTCATCCCCATCGGATGTATGATCAGGTTTAAAAACCTGACAAGATTATCAAAATTATCCATGGGTTCGCCGCACCCCATCACAACAATACTGTGAACTTTTATTCCCTCTTTTTTCTTTATCGCGTATATCTGTCCCAGCATTTCTCCCGCATCCAGATTTCTGATCCTTCCGTCAAGCGTTGATGCGCAGAAGGTACAGCCCATCCTGCATCCGACCTGTGATGATATACAAATACTGTATCCATGCTTATATTCCATAAGCACACTCTCGATCACATTGCCGTCATGAAGACCGAAAATATATTTCTTTGTACCATCCAGTTTTGATTCGAGCCTTTCAAGGATATTTACCGGGAAGACATCGATTCCTTCCGCCCTGAGCTTTTCTTTAAGAGATGCCGGTATATTTGTTATCTCGTCAAGAGACATTGCATCTCCCGCATGTATTCTCTCAAATATCTGCTTGGCACGATACGCGGGTTGCCCGTATTTCATCATAAGTTCGCCCAGTTCCTCGATCGTCATGCCCATAATGTTACGTTCGTATCCCATATATCTCCTTCTGCGGCCGGTACACACCTTTCAGCCGTCTGTCATTTCGTATTCCGTCATCAGCCCCTGCCCCAAAGGATCGGGTCCTCTCTCGTCGGGCGCAAGTCATCAGCCCCTGCCTCTCACTCCGAAATAAACAGACTCATATAGAATCCGTCTGCTCCGAACGTTCCCGGCATTATCGTTTTACTTGCTACAAGCTTAAACGATCCGCTCTTTTCAATGAATTCACAATTTTTCTCGTTCTCCGCTTCCGTAAGCGTACATGTTGAATAGAGTAGTTTTCCGCCTCTCTTTACATATCTGAACGCATTCCTCAGTATTTTCCTTTGAAGCTCCGACAGTTCATTTATCCCCTCGACACTCGCATTATACCTGATATCCGGTTTCTTCCCTATTATTCCGAGTCCCGAACACGGGAGGTCGCATATTACCACGTCAAACGCATCTTCAAACTTTTCGTTAAAGACGGTGGCGTCGTTTATCATAACGCTTATATTGTCAAATCCGCATCTCTCTATATTTTCATTAATAAGATCCGTCTTATTTTGTGATATATCACAGGCTGTAACATGTCCGGCCCGTTCTTTACTCCCCGCCAGTGCAAGCATAATGTCGGCAGCGTTCATAGTTTTTCCGCCCGGCGCGGCACATATATCAAGAACATTTTCACTGCCTTTAAGTCCTATCATCTGTCCCGAAAGCACACATGCAGCATCCTGAACTGTGATCAGTCCTTCGCTAAACTCCTTTACAAGGTTGGGGGCGGGACAATCGAAGAGAATATATGCGTTATCGCAGAGCGCCGACTTTTCGGCTTTAATGCCTTGCGCCGTAAGCGCTGCTATCACATCATCTTCCTTTGCTTTTGAAATGTTGATCCTGACAGGAAGACCGTGAGGCTCAAGAAAAGCCTTCATGATTTTCTCCGTTTGCTCCGTGCCGAACCGTTTCAGCCACATCTGCGTGATCCAGAGAGGCATCGAATATTCATAAGAAAGCTTTTCCTTCGGCTCAAGGGTTTTCGGATATTCGATCATGAAATAATCCCTGCGTCTCTGAAAAGACCTAAGATTGGCATTAATAAACGATTTAAAGGGCGCTGCGGGCCCCTTCTTCGCAAGTGAAACAGTCTCAAATACTGCAGCATGATCCGGTACATCGGTAAATGCCAGCTGATATATACCGATCCTGAGAATGTTTCGAACTATCGGCTTCACTTTATTGATCGTCCTGCCGCTAAGTTCTTCGATCACCCTGTCGAGCATGATCTTCCTCTCAAGGACACCGTAAACAAGCAGCTTTACAAAAGCCCTGTCCTTCTCCGGGAGGTCGCTCATTTTTTCAAGTGCCTGACCCAGTACGATGTGACAGGGCTCTTTCTTTTCAATTATCCTGGTCAAAATTTCCAAAACAGTTTTTCGGATCATATGCTTTCCTGTAATCTTTAGATTCAGCGCAGTGGTAACCATTTTTTAAACGTTATGCAACTGCGGCGTTAAACACTCAGCCCGGGATCATAACCCGCTTATTGCAGTATTTCCCCGGTCGTGATCTTATATCCGTTCATAAAATCACGCGCCATCATGCGTTTCTTTCCTTCCGCCTGAAGCTCGTTGACCTTAAGACTTCCGTTACCCGTTTCAATGAAAAGTCCTTTTTTCGAGGCATTAACACGTCCCGGAACGAACTGACCGTCAAGGCTGACATCGCTCACATCGCAATCGAAAAATTTTATAAACTTTCCGTTGTGGTACGAAAAAGCTCCGGGCCACGGATAAAGACCTCTGACCATACGTTCGAGCAAAGCTGCATCTCCGGTAAAGTCGAGTTTTCCGAAAGACTTATCAATAGTCGAAACATAGGTCGCCTTTGATTCATCTTGCGGTGTTTTTGTTGCCGAACCATTCTCTATGGCATCAAGCGCTTTGATCAAAAGCGGTCCCGACATCTGCGCAAGCTTTTCGGTGAGACTTCCCGCAGTTTCCTTCGCGTCGAGAGGCGTTTTTTCAGCCATGATGATATCGCCGCAGTCAAGTCCTTCGGACATCTGCATGACCGTTATCCCGGTTTCCGGCTCGCCGTTGAGGACAGCCCACTGTATCGGGGATGCCCCTCTGTAGTACGGAAGAAGCGACGCGTGAAGGTTTATACAACCGAATTTCGGCAGTTCAAGGACATCCTTTTTCAGGATCCTTCCGTAAGCCATGACAACAATAATGTCAGGTTTAATCTCTGCCAGTTCGTCAAAAAGCATCGATCCAGATCCTTTTTCCGGCTGTAATACCTTAATGCCTTTTTCCAAGGCAAGTTCTTTTACCGGTGAAAAATGAACATTTTTTCCTCTTCCGCTCACCGCATCGGGTCTCGTAACAACAGCCTCAACGCTGTGACGCGAGTCCGTAAGCGCCTCAAGCGCCGATGCCGCTATCGCGGGAGTTCCCATAAATACCGTTTTCATATCTTCGAACCTTTCATACAGATCGATCGTTGTTCATATCCTGCATCATTCATTCCGAGGCGCCGAAAGATCTCTTATGGGTCCATCTGCTATCTCAATATAAAGTCTGCCGTTAAGATGATCATTCTCATGAAGTATCGCCCGTGCAAGAAGACCTTCTCCCTCAAGTTCGAACTGTTTCATCTCTTCGTCATAAGCGCGAACAATAACATTTGAAGGTCTCGTTACCGTAGCTGTTTTTCCGGGTATCGAGAGACATCCTTCGTCTCCTGTCTGTGTTCCCCATGTCTTAACGATCTCCGGATTGATAAATACGCGCGGTTCATTTCCTTCCTCCGACACGTCAATAACAAAAATTCTTTTAAGGATTCCGATCTGCGGAGCGGCAAGACCGACACCGTTGGCATCATACATTGTTTCGAGCATATCCTTAACCAGCTCCCGTATTCTGTCGTTCACCTCTGCCACCGGTTTACATACCTTTTTCAGTATCGGATCTCCTTCGATCCTGATTTCTCTAAGTGCCATAATGTCCTCCTTCAATTACCCAAAACTATAATCGACCCTGACTTCCTCACCTACAGATGCAGCAGCCCTTTGTCTCAATTCATCAAGCGGCATTCGCAGTCCCTTCCCATCATATGTTTTAACGTATATGACCATGTGGAAGATATCCTTGATCTTATATATTGATTCCTTTGCAGGTCCGATGACCTTAAATCGACTTCTGTCATTGTATAGTCTTCTTACCTCATCCGCAAGTTTTTCCGCCGAGACAGCGAGTACTTCCTCATCGCCGGATGAAAGCGCGATGGCAAGCATTATACCTGCCGGCGGATAACCCATACTGATACGATATGCCATTTCTTCCTCAAAAAATCCTTCATAATCCCTTTTTGCGGCGCTGACTATGGCATAGTTTTTCGGATCGTAAGTCTGAATGACCACAACTCCTTTTTTTGAACCTCTCCCGGCTCTTCCCGCTGCCTGGGCAATAAGTTCAAATGTGCGTTCACCCGATCTCAGATCCGGTGAATAAAGCGATAAATCGGCAAGAAGGATTCCCACCAGTGTTACATTCGGGAAATCATGTCCTTTAACTATCATCTGGGTTCCCACAAGAATGTCGGCCTCTCCGCGTTCGAAAGCTTTAAGGCAATCGTCCATACTTCCCTTGCGGCGCACCGAATCGGAATCCATTCTGAGTACTCGCGCCTGCGGCCAGACTTTTTTAAGTTCATCTTCTATTTTTTGTGTGCCCACTCCGAATGTTCCTATAAAGTGCGAGCCGCATTTGGGACATGCCTTGGGCTTTTCGATATTGTAACCGCAATAATGACAGATCATCCTGTTGTCTTTGTGCAAAGTCATCGAAATATCACAATGAGGACATTTTATAACGGTTCCGCACTCCCTGCAAGACACAGCTGTAGAATATCCCCTTCTGTTAAGAAAGAGCATGATCTGTTCTTTCCGATTCAGTCTGTCGTTTATCTGTTCTCTGAGCGCATACGAAAACATGGTCCGGTTCTTTTTTTTCAGCTCTTCTCTCATATCGACCAGATATACGTCGGGGTGAACGGCATTTCCCGTCCTTCCGACAAGCTTAAAGAGTACAAGCCTCCCCGCTTTAGCCATGGTATAGCTTTCCAGCGAGGGCGTCGCACTGCCCATGATAACGCTTGCACCCTCGATAAGCGCACGTTTAAGAGCCACCTCGCGGGCATGATAAGCAGGCGAGGATTCGCTTTTATAACTTGTTTCATGCTCCTCATCAATGATAATAAGGCCCAGATTTTCAAACGGTGCAAAAAGCGCCGAGCGTGGTCCGATCATTATATCGGCCTGTCCGTTCTTTGCACGCATATACTGATCGTAGCGCTCACCCTGCGAAAGCCTGGAGTTCATTATGCTGACTCTGTCTCCGAAACGCTTTATAAACCTGCTGACCGTCTGATATGTAAGCGAGATCTCAGGTATGAGCATTATTGCCTGTTTTCCGGCTTTAATGCACTCCCCGATTATATTCATGTATATCTCTGTCTTCCCGCTTCCCGTTTCTCCGAATATAAGATAATCTCTCCTCAGCCCCCTGCGAAGGTCGGCCTTTATGCTGTCCGTAATCTCCTGCTGCCCGGGTGTCAGCACGGGAGCAACATCTCTTTCCGTAATATCCTTGTACGGTCCTCTGATCTCATCTACCGTGGATATCCTGATAAATCCTTTTTCCTCCTCATCTCTGAGGGCTGCCGCAGTTATCTTAAGCTCCTTTAACGCATATGTGCGGTCGAGCTCGCCCTTCCTCAAAAGCGCTTCATACAGGCGGGCGCGCGCTGTCCTTTTTTTCGCCACAGCTTCGCCGAGCGCCGCCTCTAATACTTCCTTCGATACACCCGCGGTTATCGTTGAGACAGTCTTGTTCGCGATCTTATCTTTTACGGGAAGACAGCATTTTATGGCTTCATTCATGGTCGAACCGAATTCATCCTTCATCCATGCCGCAAGGACAAGCATCTTTTCTTCTATTTCATTGCTTTTTTCGCAAATATCCAAAATATCTTTAATCCTGTCGTCACTTATTGAAGCTTTCAGCCTGATGCCGGTAACAAATCCCTTTATTACCCTGCCGCCTTTTCCGAAGGGAACCGTAACGGGTGTTCCCGGAACGATCTTATCCTCAAGACCGGTCGGAATTCTGTATGTATATGGTCTGTCGATCGATTTGACCGACAGATTTACAATAACATCCGCATACAAATGTTTTCTCCTCCTCGAAAGCCATGTTTTGACCTTACATAACCATCATTTATTATGCATAAGCTCCGAAATGACAACTCTTTCATCAAACGGGTATTTTTTTCCGCATATCTCCTGATAATCCTCATTACCTTTTCCGGCCAGGAGTATTATATCGCCCGGCCTTCCGTTTTTAATAACGTAATCGATCGCCTCGCGCCTGTTTTCAATAACGATATATTCTCCCTTTTCTTTCTTAATGCCCACAAGTATATCGTCGATTATGTCCGAAGGCTTTTCAAATCTGGGATTATCTGACGTTACGACAGAAAGGTCGGCAAGCCTCGAAGACACTTCACCCATCGTATAACGCCTTTCCCTGGAACGGTTGCCTCCGCAGCCGAACAGACAAACAAGTCGTCCCGGCTCATATGCTTTAAGGGTAAGAAGAACATTTTCGAGCGCCATGGCATTATGGGCGTAGTCTATGTACAAAGAAAACTCATCCGATACATGTACCGGTTCAAGCCTTCCACAAACAGAGAAATCACGAAATACCGCTTCGAACGCTTCCTTCCCGCATCCGAGATATGATGTGACAGCTATGGCGGCAACCGCATTTGCAACATTATATCTTCCCGGGATGTTCAGCGAGATCGCTTTCTTTTCCTGTCCCTCAGTGTCGACATCAAAATCAATTCCAAGTCTTAGTGTCCCGTTTTCCTTCTTCTTCGTAAACTTAAGGTTTCGGGCATATGTACACCTGCTGAAAGATATCCCGTTTCCGCCGTCCTCCACGGCAAAGCCTTCCATATCCTCCGGCTTAAGTCCCGATCTGTATGTGATGTCAAACTTCTCATCCCACTTTTTAAATCTTTCGCGTGAATATGTCCCCTGCTTTATATCCGCCGCTTCCAGGATGTCACACAGGTGACTGTCTCCCATAGCAAAGAAAGCATGCTTACAGCTTCTGAAAAGAATACTCTTGCAGTAAAGATATTCTTCCATGCAAGAATGCTCGCCTTCCCCGATATGGTCCTGTTCCAGATTAAGGAAAGCGGCGCAATCATAATTTATGCCATATACCCTGTTCTGCATGAGCCCCTGAGATGAAACTTCCATAACAACACAGTCGCATCCCGCTTCAACCATTTTCGCAAAATACTCGTGTATTACATAAGACTCCGGTGTTGAATTACCGATAGCAACATGCTCATCTCCGTACACAATTCCGATAGTTCCGATAACACCGCATTTATGTCCGGATTTTTCGAGGATATCCCTTATCATGTACGAAGTAGTCGACTTACCTTTCGTGCCGGTCAGAGCTATGGTTGTGAGTTTTTCGGCGGGATGATCGAAAAACGCGGCCGATATAAGCGCAAGTGCCCGTCTTGTATCGGGCGTTATGACAACTACGCAGCCGTCGGGAACTTTTACTTCATGCTGCGCAATAACGGCACACGCCCCCTTTGCGGCAGCTTCGCCGGCAAAGTCATGACTGTCGTTCTTTGCTCCTTTTATACAAACAAAAAGACATCCTGCCCCTATCTCTTTTCTGGTATCATAGCAAAGAGAAGTAACAACAGGATCTTCGCTTGAAGATATACTTTCTATGGTAAGTCCTTTTATCAGTTCGGATAATTTTTTCCCCATATTGATTCCCCTTTTATAAACGTTAAGTAAAAGCGGACACTCGCAGTCTGCTTTTCTTCCTGCTCATGAGCGCATGATAACGGCCTTTTCGGCAAATATCACCCCAACGGGGGGGTTACCGGTCTGTGAGATATAAGTGAATAGGAGGCGGAATGATCGCCTCCTATAAAGCCCGATATCTTAATTGATTCACGACAACAGCATATCATACACTTCCTCATACTTCTTTGAGGAACTCTTCCACGAATAGTCCTCGGCCATCGCTCTGTCAATAAGCTTATTCCATTCGCGCTTTCTGTCGAAAAAGACATCCTTGGCATAGCGGATGCATGCAAGCATCTCATGAGCGTTATAATTGGCAAACGAGAAACCTGTACCGCTGTTATTAAATTCGTTGTAAGGAATAACCGTATCCTTAAGTCCGCCCGTCTCTCGTACTATCGGTATCGTGCCGTATCTGAGGCACATCAGCTGACTGAGTCCGCAGGGCTCAAACAGCGACGGCATAAGGAATGCATCACAAGATGCATAAAGTCTGTGTGAACGGTCATTTGAATAAAAGATGTTTGCCGAAACCCTGTCCGGATATTTCCATGCAAAATGTCTGAACAGGTTCTCATATCTTTCTTCACCGGTACCGAGTACAACGAGCTGGGTATCTTCGGCGCAGATCTGCTCTATAACACAGTCAACAAGATCAAGTCCTTTTTGATCGGTAAGTCTTGAGCATATTCCGATCATGAACTTCTTATCATCTTTGGCAAGTCCGAGTTCTTCCTGGAATGCACGCTTGTTCTTGATCTTCTCTTTTCTGAAATTCATTGCATTGTAGGTTTTGACAAGAAAACGGTCATTTTCGGGATTGTATTCGTCGTAGTCAAGTCCGTTTACGATTCCTCTGAGTCTGTTGCTCTTTGCACGCATAAGCCCGTCAAGTCCCTCTCCGTAGAAAGGCATCTTTATCTCTTCCGCATATGTCTCGCTTACAGTCGTAACATAATCTGCATAAACAATGCCTATCTTGAGATAGTTGGCATCGCCGTATGCTTCCATCTTGTCAGCCGTAAAGTAGTATTCCGAAAGGCCTGTAATGTCCATGACCGTCTTTTTGTCCCAGACACCCTGGAACTTAAGATTATGAATAGTCATGATCGTCTTTATACCGTGATAAAACTCGTTAGCCTGGAAAACATCATTGAGATAAACAGGAACAAGACCTGTCTGCCAGTCGTTACAATGAATGATGTCCGGTCTGAAGCCTATGGAAGGAAGTGCTGAAAGCGCTGCCCTGTCAAAGAACGCAAATTTCTCGATATCCTCATAAATGTTACCGTAAGGGGCATACCCTGCGAAATAAAATTCGTTGTCGATGAAATAGAACTTGATCCCTTCGTACTCAAGTTCAAGGACACCGACGTACTGTCTTCTCCACGCAAGCTCCATATAGAAGTGTGTAACGTACTTCATTGCGTTCAGGTATTCGGGTTTCATGCACATGTATTTGGGAAGCATGACCCTGACATCATATTTACTCTTGTCAATGTACTTGGGTAGTGATCCGACAACATCAGCAAGTCCGCCTGTTTTAATAAATGGTACACATTCCGAAGCTAAAAAAAGTATGTTTTTCATATTTCAACCTCATTATAATTTGCGGGAAGCAAGCCTGAGTTCTTTCTTCCTTAAATCAGCCAACTCCTTGAGTTCTTTTGCGCCTTCTTCAACGGTACGCGTCACAAGCGTACCTGAAAGCATCCTGGTGAGTTCTTTGTTTATTCCGCGATCGTCAAGTGAAGCAACACTTACTCTGGTACTGTCATCTTCTACCGATTTCTCTATCAGAATATGTTCATCCGCCATAGCAGCTATCTGTGAAAGATGGGTAATGCAGATAACCTGTGTCGCGGATGATATCACCGCAAGTTTTTCGGCAACCTTTTGAGCCGTTCTTCCGCTGATACCGGTATCGATCTCGTCAAATACAAGCGAATCTATCTCCTCCGCATGAGCCATTACCGATTTGATCGCAAGCATTATCCTGGAAAGCTCTCCTCCCGATGCAACTCTGGCAAGCGGTGAAGGTGCCGCTCCGGGATTAAGCGAGATCATAAAGCATATCTCGTCCGATCCGCTTTCACGAACCGTACCCGTATCAGTCAATTCTATATCAAATAATACCTTGTTAAATCCCAAATCTTCAAGAGCCTCGCAAACACATTCGGTAAGGACCTTCGCCTGTTTATGCCTCAGCTTTGAAAGCTTTCCTGCCGCCTCGGCAGCCTTAGTACGTAATAGGGATATTTTATTTTTAAGTTCCGTTATCTCCGTATCACAGTCCATAAGCTTGCGGAGAGCTTTTTTATCCTCTTCGAGGAATCTTTCTATTTCAGCAACGTCTCTTCCGTATCTGCTTTTGATATGCGAGATAAGATCAAGACGCTTATCAACCTCGGCAAGCTTTTCCTCATCGTCTTCGATGTTTTCGGAACACCTCTCGATATCCGAATAAAGATCTGAGATCATCGAATCTATATCTGCCGCTCTGTCATACAGTTCGGACAGTTCACCGGTCAATCCGCTAACGTGAGAAAGGAACTTGATCGCCGCACCCGAGGCATCGGACGCTCCCGAATCACCTCTCAGTGCTTCCATGGCGCCGAACAGGTTTTCTTTTATGGTCTTCGCGCCGGCGAGGACCCTGAACTGTTCCTTCAGTTCTTCTTCCTCTCCCTCTTTGATCGCCGCTTCTTCAATCTCATTGATCTCAAATTCGAGCCTGTCAACTTCTCTTGCACGGACCGAATCGTCCGAAGGAAACTGTGCCAGTTCTTCTTCAGACTTTTTCTTTTCCGACAACAGATGCGAAATTTCTTTAAGAAGTTTATCCGCTTCCTGTCCGCAATATCTGTCAAGAATAGCGAGCTGGCTTTTACTGTCCTGGAGCGATTGATGTTCGTTCTGCCCGTATATATCGATAAGAGCCGTCGCGATCGTCCTCGAAGTTGACGCGCTCAGCGTTTCTCCGTTGATACGTGTAACACTGCGGCCGTTCTGCATTATCTTGCGCGATAACGTTATCGTCCCGTCACAGATATCGATCTGCTCTTCCTCACATATCCTGCGAGCCTCGTCACCGACATCGGTAAAAGTCAGCTCACAGAGTGCGGATTCGGCACCTTCTTTTATGATACCCTTTCCCAAACGCTCTCCGAGCGCCGCCACAATGGCACCGAGAATGATCGATTTTCCCGCTCCGGTTTCACCCGTGATAATATTGAGCCCCTTTTCAAAAGAGACATCCGCTTCGTCGATAAGAGCGAAATTTTTAACGTGTAGATTGCTAAGCATAACTACTCCCTTCTACACACACTCATGGAAATATTTTACCATAATCGTCACTCGCATTCAAGATTTCTTCACTCTCAAGGCACCGCCTTTAGTCCTCAAATATGTCGTTAAGCCTTTCTATCCCGTTCTTTTTTTCCGAAACGATTATAACCTTGTCCCCTTTGCTTATAACGCTGCTCCCGTTCGGGATCACCAGTTCTTCGTTGTGTATGATCGATGCGATTATTATATTCTTCTTAAGCTTAAACGTGGGATCGCAGAATTTTTTGTCTGTTCCCTTAAATCCCTCGCCGGCGGAGAACTGAAGCACTTCGGCCTTGTTATCGGCTACGGTGGCATATTTCTCTATCTCATTCGTCTCGGAATCGACCTCACAATTACGTATAAACCTTATGAGCTTATAAACCGAGATTTCCGAAGACGAAAGCGTGATATCGAGATTGACACGGTGAAGCAGCTTTAAGTGTTCGGGTGCGTCAACGCTCGTAATAACGGAAGGAACATTTCTCGACCAGGCGTACATACTCGTAACCATGTTCATCTCATCATTGTCGGTTAACGAAACAACCGCATCCATTGAAGCTATATGTTCATTTTCAAGTACATCCGCAAGTTCACCGCTTCCGTACGAAACGTTTACATCGGGATATTTTTCCATAAGTTCGCTGCAACGATCTATATCGGACTCTATAAGCGTTATGTTCTTCTTATCCTTAAGAAGCATCTCTATGAGGTATTCGGCAGCAACGCTGCCTCCGACTATCATGACTTTCTTTGTCTTTTTCCTTACGATACCGATCTTATTGAGTACATCAAAAAGGTTTTCCCTGCATGCGGCAAGTCCGATTATATCTTCCGATTCTATCGTGAATTTTCCGTCGGGGACAATGAGTTTTCCATCACGGAGCACCGTACAGATCAAAAGCTCGGAATTAAGCTCCTTTTTAACTTCAAACAGCGTTTTGCCGACGATCGGTGAGTCGTTCTTTATCGTAACGGAAACCATCTGCATCCTGTTCCCGAAAACACCTTCGGGCTTAACGATACCGGGCAGTCCGATGCTGATCGCCGCCTCTTCGGATATATCATACTTGGGATTGAATACATAATCGATCCCCTGATCTGTTTCAAGCTGCTTTCTCTCAGCCGCGAAATCCGGCTGGAACACTCTCGTGCATGTCCTTAAAGTTCCGATCGCTTTTGCCTGCATACAGCTGAGGATATTTACCTCATCAACGGGAGTGAGCGCGATTAGGACATCTGCGGTATCTGCGCCCGCCTTATAAAGCGTTTCCTTGGATGCGCCGCTTCCAACGATACCGCTGACATTATACCTGTCGGTAACGGTATCCACTATAGATTTCTGCTTTTCCACAACCGTTATATCGTAGTTTTTTTCCGCCAATGCTTTTATGAGTGCACATCCGGTTCTTCCGGCTCCGATAATGATTATCTTCATGCTTTTCTCCTTTGATCGTTTTTCCTTACTTTCAACATTCTTGCAGTCTTATGCTTTTCAAGAGAAAAGTAAACTTTTTTAACCGTAAGCCCCTGTACGAGTACAGTGAAAAAGATCGTAACATACGTAACATTTATGAATATGTCATATACTTCCTTCGGTAAAAACTCACCCGTTCCGATCGCAAGTGCCAGTGACAGACCTCCCTTAAGTGCCGACCACGTCATAAGCGTCACATATTCGGGAGCATTGTAATTTCCCGGAATATTCTTCCCCGTTAGCAAACAGCTTATCGAAACACCGGATGCCCTTGCCAAAAAGTTAAGAATGATCGCTGCGGGAATTACTATCCAAACATACTTGCTGACCTCAATGTTTAAAAGAAGCAGGCCGATCATTACAAAAAGAATCGAATTAAGCAGACTTTCGACTATGTCCCAGAAATCCTTGTAAAGCTGTCTTTGGTCGACAACCGCCACACGCCGCTCCATTTTTCCCATAGCGTACGAATAATACATTCCGCATACAACCGAGGCTATAACTCCTGAAAATCCGAGATGCTCGCATATGATGTAAACAAGCGACACATCAAGAAGTGAAATAAGAATGTACTTGATGGGATCTCTTGTTGCTTTCATAAGCCTGAAAAGAAGGAACGATACAACAAGTGCGACTGCAACCGCACCGAGTATCTCACGTCCCATAAGTACAAAGAAATTACTGTCATTGCTGTGAACAATGAGTCCCCTGACAAAGATGAACAGAGTGACACCTGTTCCGTCGTTAAACAGCGACTCATTTTCTATGACCGAACATACATTTTTTGAAAGTCCGATCTTGTTGAGGATCCCGGTCGCTGCGATCGGGTCTGTCGGTGATACAACACAGCCGAGCAAAACACATGTGACAAAATCGAGCGGAAGGTTAAATATCAGACCGACAAGATAAAACAGAGCTCCGTATACGACCGATGATATCATGGTGGTAAGCAGAGCAAGAAGACTGATCGCGCGCACGTTCTGCCTGAATTTCTTCATATTGACTTTCCCGGCTCCCGAGAAAAGCATAAAGCACAGAACACCGTCCATCAGATATTTTTCAAAACCGAAACTACCGAGTCCCTCAACAAAAGCGTCCAGCGCTTCGATATTTGCAAACTTGCTTATTAAAAGAAGTGCAGCCGAGATCACAAGTGAAAACATGATCAATGAGATATCGGACTGCAGATGAAAATATTTCTCGTTTAGAATTCCTATAACAACTATCAAAGCAAGTATAATGATCAGAAAAAGTAAAATGCTCATAAGGTATTGACCTTTCATTTTCTCTGAAACATTATACCGCTTTTTCCTCTAAAAGCAAACTGTGATCTCGGCGGGTTAAGGTTTATCATTCGTCCCAGTTGTGATAAACGTTCTGAACATCGTCATCGTCATCAAGCATATCAAGTGTTCTTGTGATCATCTTGATATCGTTCTCATCGGTGAGTGTTACATATGTCTGGGGGATCATTGTAACATCAGCCTCGAGCATGGGAATCTTTGCGGTCTCAAGTGCCTCGCGAACAGCCTCAAAATCAGCGGGTGCGGTGATCACTTCATAAGAATCCTCTTCATCCGAGAAATCCTCAGCACCTGCGTCAAGTGCGAGCATCATAAGCTCGTCGGCATCCATCTCACATTCTTCTTTATCGATTATGATCTGCCCTTTTTCATCAAACATATAGCTTACACAGCCCTGTGTTCCGACACTTCCGCCGCCCTTCGTGAAGGCGTTACGAACATTGGCTGCCGTTCTGTTCTTATTGTCTGTAAGAGCTACTACGATGATGGCCGAGCCCGAAGGACCGTATCCTTCATATGTAACCTTCTCATAGTTTACCGATCCGATGTCGCCTGCAGCCTTCTTGATCGAGCGCTCAATGGTGTCGTTCGTCATGTTGTTGGCTTTTGCTTTTGCAACCACTGCCTTAAGCCTTGAATTGTTGTTGACATCGGGGCCGCCTTCTTTAACGGCTACAGCGATCTCACGTCCGAGCTGCGTGAATATTCTTCCCTTTGCTGCGTCGTTCTTCTCTTTCTTATGCTTGATATTGGCAAATTTTGAATGTCCTGACATTTTTTTATCTCCTTATCATTTTCTCACATATGTACTTTCGTTTTGAAACCGTCCTGTTTCCACGGTTTCGCTTTCATTTTGAAGCCGCCCTGTTTCCACGGTTTCGCTTTCATTTTGAAGCCGCCCTGCTTTCACGGTTTCGCTTTTGCATTTATCCGCTTTAGCCCCGAAACATCTTTTATCCCTGCCGATAAGCTAGCGTGTCTCTCTGATTATATCTTTTATCATCGCAACAATATGTGCCGTATCGGCGCCTGTCTTAACAGCACACATTATCGTATCGTCGCCGGCAATACAACCTACCATTCCGGGAGGGTGCAGCTCATCGATGGCTGCTGCCACGGCCATAGCCATCCCGGCCACTGTTTTTATCACAAGTATCCTGTGAGCTGTGTCCATCGAAACAAAACCGTCCGAAAGGACTCTTTTATATTTTCCCTGCGGAGAAGGCGGTTTCGGTACGTCGCTCAGCAGCGCGTATTTCTGCCCTCCGTCATGAGTTGTCACCTTGGTAAGCTTAAGCTGTCTTATATCGCGTGATATCGTAGCCTGCGTCACATTGTAACCGGCTTTCTTAAGAAGTTCTCCGAGTTCTTCCTGTGTTTCGATCTCATGCTTTCCGATAAGTTCGATTATCTTCAGATGTCTCTCATTTTTCATGCACACTCCTCCATGTTCAGGACCAAACGTTCACCACATTACTTCTCCGGGTCCCAAATCACATTACCCTACAGGATTATCTCCCGCTCCGAACTTTTTGTCGATAACTCCGAAAAAACTTGTGTCTTCAAATCTGACAAGCTTAGCCGTTTTTTCATAACAGCTGATGACAAGCTCATCGTCCGAATCCATTTCAAGTACATCCTGCCCATCGACGGTAATAACGGCATTTTCTCCGTTTGAGCCGTCCTTGGCATTGATCGAAAGACTGATCCTGTCTCCGTCATCTATAACTATACTTCTCGAATTAAACGAATGAGGGCATATGGGCGTAATTATCATAAGCCTTGCCGGCGGTTTTACGATCGGGCCGCCCGCCGAAAGGTTATAACCCGTCGAACCGGTGGGTGTTGAAACGATCACCCCGTCACCGAGGAAGGCCGCCGCCTGTACCCCGTTTACCTTCACCGCAACCGATATCAGTCTGGAACGTCCGCTTCTTGTAACGACTATATCATTAAGCGCGATAATTCCTTTATAGGCATTTTGACCGGGTATATCGGCCCTGAGCATCATCCTGTCTTCAACTATATAATTACCGCTTAATATGTTATCCAGTGCCTTGTCTATATTGTTTTTTTCAATTACCGACAGAAAACCGAGCATTCCGAGATTTATGCCTACAACGGGAACCCCTCCGGCACATAATATTCTCGATGTTCTGATAAGTGTCCCGTCTCCGCCGAGAACTATACAGCATTTGCACGTAGCATCGACAGGCTCAAGACCGCGCAGAATTCCGGCCGAATCTCCCTTAAAGTCAATGTCGCTTATAACTATGCATTCATGGCCGGCGTTTCTGATCCGATTTGCGATCTCATTAGTTACTTTAAGACCCTTGTCTTTTGTTGCATTTGTAACCAGGCAATACTTATCCCTCACAGTTTTTCCTCCGATTCTCTTAAATACCCAAGGTCTGTTCCGGATCAGCGATCAAGCTCGGCATGAGCCTGATCCACTGTTTTTTCTATTAAAAGAACCGTCTCCGGATCAACCTCGTGACTTTCCTGTGCATCTTCCCCGTCATTTACTCCGTATCCGCGCATTGCTTCAAAAAGAGCAAGGTATTCGATGTTGCCTTCAGGTCCGCGTATCGGTGAAAATGAAAGTTCTTTAAACTCATAACCATGCGCTGACGCATATCCTATCACATTTGCGATCACTTCCGTATGCGTGGATTTTTCACGAACAACGCCTTTCTTTCCGACTTTTTCTCTGCCTGCCTCGAACTGCGGCTTAATAAGCGTTACAATGTATGCCCCGTCTTCACAAAGAGCCCTCACCGGGGAAAGCACCTTCGTGAGTGATATAAAAGAAACATCGATAGAAACCGTCTGTATCACGTCAGGTATATCTTCGGGCGTCACATAACGAATGTTCGTCTGTTCTTTCGAAATCACTCTCGGATCGCTCCTGAGTTTCCATGCAAGCTGGTTTGTTCCCGAATCTATCGCATAAACGCGAACAGCCCCGTTTTGAAGCATGCAATCCGTAAATCCGCCTGTCGATGATCCTACATCCATGCATATCCTGCCTTCAAGCGGAACATTCCATAGTTCAACAGCCTTTTCAAGCTTAAATCCACCCCGGCTCACATACTTGCCTGCTATCCCTTTAAGTTCAAGCTCACAGTCCTCTTTAACCATTGTTCCGGCTTTATCCTCACGAACTCCGTTCACGAAGACATTGCCTGCCATGATATATGCTTTAGCTTTTTCTCTCGAATCAGCCAGTCGTCTTTCTACGACCAGCACATCAAGTCGTATCTTACCGGCCATACACTGTCAGTCCTTTATCTGTCCCATGACAATATCAGCTGCTGCCGCAACCGCCTTGTCTATACCTGCGGGATTCTTTCCGCCTGCCTGAGCCATATTGGGGCGTCCACCGCCGCCTCCTCCTACGAGAACGGCTGCCTCTTTGATGAGGTTGCCTGCATGGGCGCCGCGAGCAACTGCGCCGTCAGTCGCCATTGCAAGCAAACATGCTTTACCGTCGATAGCGGAAGCAATGAAGACCACTCCCTCACCGATCTGAGACTTAAGCTTATCGCCAAGGTCTCTCAGGCCATTCATATCAACGTCCTTAACGCTCGTTGCTATAAGCTTTACGCCCTTGATATCTATTGTCTTATCAGACATATCTCCGAGTTTTGCGCTGTTGATCTTAGATTTCAGCTTCTCGTTTTCGGCCATAAGAGCTTTGATCTCTTCCTGCATTGAAGCTACCTTTGCGGGAAGCGAAGCTATATCTGTCTTTACCGCTGCAGCTGCTGCGTAGAGAATGTCTTCTTCCTTCTTGTAATGGTCCGTTACATGTCTTCCTGTGATAGCTTCTATTCTCCTGACTCCCGAAGCAACACCCGATTCCGAAAGTATCTTAAACGAAGCTATATCACCTGTATGCTTAACATGTGTACCGCCGCAAAGCTCCTTAGAGAAATCGCCCATCGAAACAACCCTTACGGTATCGCCGTACTTTTCTCCGAAGAGAGCCATTGCTCCTGTCTTCTTTGCTTCTTCAATGCCCATGCAGTCGGTTGTGACCTGAATATCTTCTTCAATCTTCTTATTTACGATATTCTCAACCTTTTCGATCTGATCTTTCGTCATGGCCTGACCGTATGAGAAGTCGAAACGTGTTCTTTCGGGATCCTGATAAGAACCTGCCTGGTGAGCATCGTTTCCGAGTACTTCACGAAGCGCTGCCTGAAGGAGATGCGTAGCGGAATGATTTCTGCATGTCTTTGCGCGGTTCTCCTTGTCCACATTCAGCGAAACCTTATCCGATTTCTTAAAGCTTCCGGAAACAACTTTTCCGATATGAGCGGTTCTTCCGCCTGCAACATGAACAGTCTCTGTTACTGTAAACTTCGATCCGTCCTTACCGAGGATCTCACCTATATCGCCTACCTGACCACCCATTGTTCCGTAGAATGTGGTTTTGTCGGTTATGATCGTGCCTTCGCTGCCCGATGCAAGTTCGTCTGTAAGAGCATCTTTCTGTGCGATCGCAATAATGCTTCCGTCACATCCGAGGGCATCATAACCGAGGAACTCTGTTGAAAGCGATTCATCAAGCGAATCAAAGACACTCGACGTATCTTTCTGCGCAAAGCTTTTTCCGCGTCTGGCAAGCTCTTTCTGCTCTTCCATGGAAACCTCAAAGCCCTTTTCATCAACCGTGAGACCTTCCTCGCCTGCCATCTCCACAGTAAGCTCAAGCGGAAATCCGAATGTATCGTAAAGGTAGAATGCTTCCTTACCGCTTACCGTCTTCTCTCCCGTTTCCTTCTTCGAATCAAGTATCTTGCCCAGTTCCTTCATACCGTTTTCAAGTGTACTCTCGAAACGCTCGATCTCTTTTCTGAGTTCATCAAGTACAAAGCTGCGGGCCGTAACAAGATTCGGATAGCTTTCCGCATATACTTCATCAATATAGATCGAAGCGCACTTGATGAGGTCCTCACTCTTAAGACCGACAACACGCGCATGTCTTACAGCTCGTCTTATAAGTCTTCTGAGAACATATCCGGGGCCTGCATTCGAAGGAGTAAGTCTTGCCGCATCACCGATAAGCATTACGGCTGTTCTTGTATGATCCGCAACGATCCTCATAGACCGTGTTATTGCCGCATCCTTGTCATAAACCTGTCCGCTTACCTTTTCCATATAGGAAATAACGGGTGCGTGAATATCTGTTCTGTACACATCGCTTGTTCCGTTAAGGAATGCAAGATTTCTTTCGAGTCCCCATCCGGTATCGACATTCTTCTTTTCAAGAGGCGTAAGCGTGCCGTCCTGATGCTTTTCATACTGCATAAATACGTCGTTACCGATCTCTGTATATTTGCCGCAGTGACATCCGGGGCCGCAGTCGGGTCCGCAGTCGGGAACGTCTTTCACATAGAACATCTCGGAATCGGGTCCGCAAGGTCCAAACTCAAGACCCCACCAGTTATCTTCAGCAGGGAGATAGAAAATACGGTCTTTTCTGAATCCCGATGCGATACGGCATGCAGCTCCTTCTTCATCTCTAGGTGCATTATCATCACCGGCAAAAACTGTGGCTGCAAGGTGATCGGCATCAAATCCGAAAACTTCCGTAAGCAGCTCAAAGCTCCATTTGCATCGTTCTTCCTTAAAATAATCACCGAGTGACCAGCTGCCCATCATCTCAAAGAATGTTCCGTGGCTCTGATCACCGACAGATTCGATATCGTTTGTACGAACGCAGCCCTGAATGTTGCAGAGCCTTGTTCCGAGCGGATGCTTCTTGCCGAGAAGGTAAGGCATAAGCGGCTGCATTCCCGCTACGTTAAACATTACGCCGGTCGATCCGTCAGACACAAGCGAAACCGCCTTACAATCAACATGTCCCCTCTTTGTGTAGAAATCTATCCATGCTTTTCTGAGTTCATTTGATGTAAATTTTTTCATCACTGCTTCTCCCTCATTTTTAACTCATTTATTCGCAAATCATAAAACACAGTCTTTCTCCGAATTTTCGCAAATCATTCGTAACTCTGTTTTCTGATTTATTTAAGACTTTTTAAAAAATCCTCTATTCTGTCAAGGCCCTTCTTTATCGTTTCAAGCGATGTCGCATATGAAAGTCTGATATGTGTAGGGAATCCGAAATCACTGCAGGGAATGACCGCGACATCATATTCATTAAGAAGGATATCTGCAAGGCCGAATACGTCACTAACCTTCTTGCCGTTATGAGACTTCTCAAACGTCTCGCTTACGTCAACAAACGCATAAAATGCTCCGGTTGGTTTGAGCATCGATACAAGCGGCATAGCCTCAATTCTTTCAAATGTATATATACTTCTCTTCTTAAACTCTTCTTTCATGACCGCAACTGTATCCTGAGGCCCCGTAAGTGCTTCGAGTGCCGCTTTCTGCGCGATCGAGTTGGGGTTAGAGGTCTGATGAGACTGAATGCTTCCCATAGCCTTTGCCAGTTCTTTAGAAGAACCTGTATATCCTATTCTCCAACCCGTCATGGAATAGCTCTTAGCCATACCGCTCACGGTAACGGTTCTCTTGTAAACTTCGTCCGAAAGTGATGCTATGCTCACAAATTCCTCATCCGTATAAACGAGATTTTCATACATCTCGTCCGCTATACAGTAGATATCATTTTTTACAACGACCTCGGCAAGTTCACTAAGTTCGTTTCTTGAATAAAGCATACCCGTGGGGTTGTTGGGAGAATTGAGGACAAATGCCTTTGTACGGGGGGTGATCGCAGCTTCAAGTTCCTTGCTGTCGATCTTATAGCCGTTTTCCTTTCGGCACTGAACATACACAGGCACTCCGCCTACAAGCTTTATCATTTCGGGATAAGAAAGCCAATAAGGTGAAGGTATGATCACTTCGTCTCCGGGATCGATGATAGCGGAAAATACATTTGTAAGAGAATGCTTTCCACCGTTACTTATAACGATCTGAGAAGGTTCGTAATTGATCTTGTTGAACTTTCTGAATTTCTCACATACAGCCTCTTTAAGGTCAACTATTCCCGATGCTGCGGTGTATTTTGTAAACCCGTCATTAATGGCCTTTATTGCGGCGTCGCAAATATTCTTCGGTGTAGGGAAATCAGGTTCTCCCGCGCCGAAACTTACAACGTCCCTTCCCGCTGCTTTAAGCTGTTTTGCCTTGTCACTGATGGCAAGTGTTGATGAGGGTTTTACCCCCGTTGCTCTTTTTGACAATTCTAATGACATGTGATATACCCTTTCCTTATTCTTATAACCGTTTATCTCATAATTATACATTTATGATCTATCATTAGCAGATCACCGGAATTATGATCTTATGGTTTGTATTTTCTCCGATCATCGTTCGGTCAGCATTTTTCAACATATTTTACTGTATATGCATCAATATTACAACATTTTATTTTGTTAGTCCTAAATATTTCATTTCATCTGTATTGAATAAAAATTCATAGATTGAGAAGAATTATAACATATATTTCTCCCTTACATGAAATTTTCCCCGTACAAAACACGTACGGGGAAATTTGTTTTCATTTTGCGTAATCGGTTACTCTTGATTCCCTGATAACATTGACTTTTATCTGTCCCGGATATTCAAGCTCCGCTTCGATCTTCTTTGAGATGTCACGCGCAAGCAATACCATGTTATCATCATTGATCTGTTCGGGAACGACCATAACTCTTACTTCTCTTCCTGCCTGAATGGCGAAAGATTTCTCGACTCCCTTAAAGCTTCCGGAAATATCCTCGAGCTGCTTGAGCCTGGTTGTATAGGTCTCAAGGGTCTCTTTTCTCGCTCCCGGCCTAGCAGCCGAGATAGCGTCTGCAGCCTGAACTATGCATGCAATAAGCGACTGGAATTCAACATCTCCGTGATGTGCCTCAACGGCATTGATAACAATAGCTGATTCCTTATACTTACGGCAAAGGTCAACGCCGATCTGAACATGGGTTCCTTCCATTTCCTGATCGATCGATTTGCCGATATCATGCAACAGTCCGGCACGCTTCGCAAGTCTTACATCAAGGCCAAGCTCTCCCGCGAGCTGTCCCGCAAGAAGTGCAACCTCAACCGAATGCTTGAGAGCGTTCTGACCGTAGCTGGTACGAAATTTCATCTTACCAAGCAGCTTAATGAGTTCGGGATGAATATTATGAACACCTGCTTCAAGAGCGGCATTTTCACCTGCTTCTCTGATAGACTGTTCAACTTCTTTTCTGGCTTTTTCAACCATCTCTTCAATTCTTGTGGGGTGTATGCGACCGTCCACAATAAGTTTTTCGAGTGCGATCCTTGCGACCTCTCTTCTGATGGGATCGAAGCCTGAAATAACTACAGCCTCAGGGGTATCATCAATGATAAGATCAATACCCGTAAGCGTTTCGAGAGTACGAATGTTGCGGCCTTCACGACCGATAATACGACCCTTCATCTCATCGCTTGGTAACTGTACAACCGAGATGGTAGCTTCAGCGACATGATCGACAGCAGTTTTCTGGATCGCATTTACAACTAAATCCTTAGCCTTTTTATCTGCCTCATCCTTAGCTTTCTGCTCAAGATCCTTAATAAGAATCGCTGTTTCGTGTTTTACATCATCTTCGACTGTCTTAATAAGATATTCCTTAGCTTGTTCGGAGGTCATTGACGAGATTTTCTCTAATTCCTGAATCTGTTTATCACGAGCTTCTTCCTGTTCACTCATGATCCTTTCAAGTTCCAGTTCTTTAGCAGCAATCTTCGCTTCTTTCTTTTCCACGGCTTCGAGCTTGCGGTCAAGGTTTTCTTCCTTCTTCAGCACACGTTGCTCATAGTGCTGAAGTTCTCCGTTTCGTGCTCTGATCTCTTTATCGAGTTCTTTTCTGGCGCGGATAGATTCTTCCTTGACTTCAACCAAAGCCTCGCGTTTTTTGGCTTCACCGGTTTTGGTAGCTTCATCGATAATTTCCTTGGCTCTCGTTTTCGCCGAACCTATAGTTGCTTCGTCTTCCCTGTTTTTACGGGCTATAACGACTTTGGATGCAATTATCCATGCTGCAATCGCTCCGATGATGAGACCGCCAACGCTGCAAATAGCGTAAATCAAGAACAAGTCCCTCCTGGAAATATTTATTTGTCATCATAGTGATTCCACCACTACAACATTTTTATTCTATAGTTATTCTCAAGGGGTGTCAAGGAATAATTAAAAAAATAAAAAAAACTTCCCGAAACAATTCGGGAAGTTTCAAATGACGAATAGGGGAATCGAACCCCTGTTTCCGCCGTGAGAGGGCGGCGTCTTAGCCTCTTGACCAATTCGCCATCACATCTTGTGACGCGTTTCTTGCGTCAGCGAATAGTATATTATCATACCCTAAAAAGGAATGCAAGAACTTTTTTCTCCTTTTACATACCAAACATATCGGCAAACGAAATCTGCTCGGAATCGGGAAGTTCGTCAAGAAGACCGAGTTTTGACATAAGCTGTACAATGGTATCACTTACTTTACAGCTTCTCTTGAAATCATCCTTTGAGAGGAATCTCTTTCGTGAGGCGACATCTTCTATCATTTCGGCAGCTTTTTCTCCGAGTCCCGAAAGCGTGACAAGCGAAGGCATAAGAGCTCCGTCAACTATCGTAAAATGACGTGCTTTAGCTTTATAGATGTCTATAGGCACGAAATTAAAGCCCCTTGCATAATATTCCAAAACAAGATGCATATCATCCAGTTCCTTATCATCCTTGGCCGTTCTGGCATTCTTTGGCTTGGTCTTGTTGATGGCAAGGTAACCCATAAGATCGGTCTTTCCGAGTGCCATCTTTTCATAATCAAAACCGGTTGCTCTTATGCTGAAATATGCCGCATAATATGCCAGAGGATAATAAACTTTAAAATGTGCGATCCTGAAAGCCATAACCATATAAGCACATGCATGCGCCTTCGGGAACATATATTTTATCTTCTTGCAGGAATCTCTGTACCACTCGGGAACATCATGTTCTATCATCGCCTGCTCCATCTCCGGTTTGAGACCTTTTCCCTTTCGAACCGACTCCATAGTCTTGAAAGCAAGTCCCGGTTCTATCCCTTTTGAGATAAGATAGATCATTATATCGTCACGTGTGCATATGGCGGTCTCAATCGTACAGTCTCCGTTCTTGATATAATCACTTGCATTATTTGTCCATACATCTGTTCCGTGTGAAAGCCCGGATATCTTAACCATGTCGGAGAAAGTCTTCGGTTTCGCCTCTTTAAGCATCTGCATAACAAAATTGGTTCCAAGTTCCGGAAGTCCCAGACATCCGAGGTCGATACCGTCAATGTCGTTTGGATTGGCTCCTATCGCTTCGGTCGATGCGAAAAGCGACAGTACCTTCGGATCATCCATCCGTATCGTTTTAACGTCCACACCGGTAAGATCCTCAAGCATACGCACCATGGTAGGATCGTCGTGTCCGAGAATATCAAGTTTCAAAAGATTGTGATCTATCGAATGATATTCAAAATGTGTTGTTATGATCGGGCTGTCAATGTCATTTGCCGGATGCTGTAAGGGCGTAAACGAAAATATGTTTTCGCCGTGAGGAAGCACAACAATACCACCGGGATGTTGTCCCGATGTACGTCTTACTCCGACGCATCCCTCCGCGATCCTTTCTTTCTCGCAGCGTCTCAAACTTATATTGCGTTCTTCATAATACTTTGAAACAATCCCAAACGCTGTTTTTTCGGCGAGGGTTCCGATCGTTCCCGCACGGAAGGTCTGTCCTTTTCCGAAAATAACTTCAGTGTAATCATGCGCCTTACTCTGGTACTCCCCGGAAAAATTAAGGTCAATATCGGGCTCTTTGTCGCCATAAAAGCCGAGGAA
This sequence comes from Lachnospiraceae bacterium, assembly GCA_024693545.1. Classification (GTDB taxonomy): domain Bacteria; phylum Bacillota; class Clostridia; order Lachnospirales; family Lachnospiraceae; genus RUG11977. Next base: position 10,450 of record JAILKT010000111.1, on the reverse strand, counting down.
CGTTTCAAAAGGTATGTTCTGTCCTTCTTTTACGAGTTGTTTTCCGCATACCGGGCAAACCTTATCGGGAAGATCAAATCCTGATTTACTTGAATACTCTTTACATATGTCGGAATCAAACTCACTGTAGTGACATGACGGACAATAATAATGCGGTGGCAAAGGATTTATCTCGGAAATTCCTGCCATGGTCGCAACAAAAGACGAACCGACAGATCCACGGGACCCGACAAGGTATCCGTCCTCATTCGACTTCCAGACAAGCTTCTGCGCGATTATATACATAACGGCAAATCCGTTTTTTATAATGGAATCCAGCTCGTGCTCAAGACGGCTCGAAACAGCCTCCGGAAGATTATCTCCGTACATGGAATGTGCCTTGTTTTCACATATCTCACGAAGTGTTTTATCCGAATCCTCTATGACAGGAGGACATTTATCCGGACGCACGGGCTCTATCTTCTCAATCGAATCAAATATCTCATTCGGATATTTAACAACCACTTCATAAGCGCGGTTTTCTCCGAGATAAGCACACTCGGCAAGCATTTCATCTGTTGTATGAAGATAAAGAGGTGCCTGCTCGTCGGCATCCTTAAAGCCCTTTGATGCCATGAGTATCCTTCTGTATATTTCATCCTCCGGATCAAGAAAATGGACATCGCAGGTTGCGACACAAGGCTTATTATCCCTGATCGCAAGGTCCGAAATCTTCATATTTATACGCTTGAGGTCTTCAATCGAATTCACGTCGGGGAATCTGCGATCGTTGATCATATAGGCGTTGTTGCCGACCTGCTGTATCTCATAGTAATCGTAAAACGACGCAATCCTGTCAATCTCCTCCTGCGGCTTTCCGTTTACTATCGTGCGGAACAGTTCGCCCGCCTCACACGCGGAACCGACAATTATCCCCTCTCTGTTTTCGCGCAAAAGGCTCTTGGGTATCCTCGGATATCTTCCGAAGTAGTAAAGATGAGCATACGACACAAGCTTATAAAGATTGATCCTGCCTATGTCATTTTTGCATAACAGAATAATATGGTGCGACGGCATATGACGTATCGATTCGACACTGTATTTTCCGTCACTTTCACGCTTATATGTCCTGCCCTTTTCGTCTGTAACTTCATCAAGCTCGTCGTCAACGATATATCCTTCACATCCGTATACAATCTTAAAATCTTTTAATCTCTCGGCAAGCTCATCCGAAAACTTACCTTGTTTTATCTCATGGAAAGCTACAGGGAAAGCCTGAACAACTCCGTGGTCTGTGATCGCTATCCCGCGATGCCCCCACTCAAGAGCGCGCCTGATCAGTTTTTCTACCGGAATGACGCCGTCCATATCACTCATCATTGTATGTGCATGGAGCTCGATACGCTTAACTTCGGCATCGTCACGTCTCTTGACTCTGAAATCTTTTATAGCCCTTATGCCGTTAATTCTCTTAAGAATAATTTCCTGTTCGTAAATATCATGTTCAACAAGACCGTTGACCATAACAAACTTACCCCGCTCAAGTCCTGAAGAATAATTATCAAGTTCTTCGGGATCACAGAAAAACTTCCCGGCTATCGAATCGGTAAAATCTGTGATGCAGAACATTACGATACACTTACCTGTTTTTGTTATTCTTGTATCGAACTTGATGACCATACCGCGAACGCAAATTATATTGCCCACTTCTTCCTCTGCGCGCTGTATGGATACAGGCTCAGCCTCAAAGTTTTTGCCGTAAAATATATCAGGATCGACCTGCTGTTCTTTTTCGTTTTTCCTCTTGGAGCGTTTTCCGTACGTTCCTTTTGTTTTTTCATCCTTTGATGCCTTGCTCTGCTTTTTCCTGGCAACTGCCGGCTCTTCCTTTGCTGTCTGCGGCACTTCCGCTTCTTTCTTTTCTGTTTCTCCCGGCATCTCTTCCGCATTGCTGCCGTGATCGGATGCAATTTGATCCCGGTCGTTTTCATCTTCTATATCGGGTTCCAGATCGTTAAACCAATCGTCTTCCGAGCCGGGATAGTCCGCAGTATCATTTCTGTTCTCTTTGCTTTCGTATATCTCCTTCTCCTTGATGACACGAATAATTTCATCCCGCCCGGATGTATCTCTGCTCTCGATTTCGTGGTATTTAAAATCGACTTTAACATCGATACCGAAACGATCCTTCCAATAGTCGATTATGACAGATGCGAGATGCCCCTGTCTCTCATGTGCAATAAAGCTGTCCTCCATATCGATGGTGATAACTCCGTCTTCGCCCGACACGCGTGCATTTCTGTATAGTGACGCAAGTAAACCGCTCTTTGTTCCTATTTCTTCCGGCATATACAGTCTGTATTTGTCCCACATTGCTTCAAAGCCGGTATTATCATCAAATTCGAATTTTACTTTTAATGTTACAAGTCTTTCGGCCTTTGAAAAAACAGATGTAAAAAGCGCCTTTTCCATTCTTTCTATCTGCAGACCTGTGATATATTTTTTGCTTAAAGCATTAACGATCACATCATCTTTATCGGGTAACGCAGTAACACTGCTCACCTCGGCCTTGGAAAAGACGTTTTTTAATTCGGTTTCAGTTTCAAGTGTAGGAAATGCATCAAAGAACAGCATAAGAATCAAGCTCCTTTTTTAGTTCGCTTAGGATCATGTCTTCCGGTACCTTTCTGAGAATTTCACCATGTCTGAAGAGAAGACCCATACCATTACCTCCCGCAACACCGAGATCGGCTTCCCTCGCTTCACCCGGACCGTTGACGGGACATCCCATAACAGCCACTTTAATATCAAGGTCATAATTGTCGCAAAGCTTTTCAACCTTTGTAGCAAGACCGACAAGGTCTATCCTTGTTCTCCCGCATGTAGGACAGGCCACAACATCGATCCCGCCTTTTCGCAGTCCCAGTACTTTAAGTATCCTTTTTGCCGTGATCACTTCAAGAACCGGGTCCGCAGTAAGACTCACTCTTATAGTGTCACCGATACCGCCTCCGAGGATCATACCGATACCAACCGATGATTTAATGATCCCACAGGCAGGAGTTCCTGTTTCTGTTATTCCCACATGGATCGGATGGTCCGTCATCCCCCTCAAAAGCTCATGTGCTTTTACCGACATCATGGTGTTTGATGATTTTATGCTGATAACGATGTTTGTAAAGTCAAGATCCTCCAGTATCCTGACGTTGCGAAGTGCGCTTTCCGCAAGTCCTTCCGCCGTTACACCGCCGTATTTTTGAACAAGTTCTTTTTCGAGTGAGCCGCTGTTCACGCCAACTCTTATCGGAACAGATCTTCTCGCCGCTTCCTTTACAACTGCCTTGACGTTTTCGACAGAACCGATATTTCCCGGATTGATCCTGATCTTATCGGCTCCGTGTTCCATCGCTTTGATCGCAAGCCTGTAGTCAAAATGTATATCAGCAACAAGCGGGATATCTATTCCCTCTTTTATCTTATCTATTGCTTTAGCCGCTTCCTCATCCGGCACGGCACATCTTATTATGTCACAGCCTGCTTTTTCGAGTTCCTTTATCTGAGCGATCGTTGCCTTAACGTCATCTGTCCGGGTATTTGTCATGGATTGGATGGCAATGGGATTGTCGGCGCCTATCCTGACGCGTCCGATCTTTACTTCATGAGTCTTCATCCTGTCCATGTTTCCTCCTTTCGGAAGCATCAGTCTGCTTCCGTCCGTATATATGTTCTCTATGGCGTGACCTTTAGTCTTCACCCGAAATCTTCCATGCTTTGACCGTTACGTAAACAAGCCCACAATATCTTTAAAGAATACGATCACAGCAACTATCACAAGCAGTATCATCCCCGCAAGGGTTATGATCCCTTCCTTTTCCGGCGGGATCCGTTTACGTCTCACCATTTCTACCAAAGCAAGCACTATCTTGCCCCCGTCCAGTCCCGGTATCGGTAAAAGATTCATAACTCCGAGATTGGCACTGAGTAAAATGATCCAGTTCAGTATGTTCATCACAACAATAAAGGTACCTTCATCTTCTGTTGCTTCGATCGTCTCACCGAGTGCCTCCACTATTCTTACAGGTCCTCCGACTTCATCCGACGAAAGTTTCCCCGTAAAAAGCATCACAATGCTCTTAAACGTTCCGACTATATTGTATCTGAGTTCGTAGAAAGAATACCCTATCACCGAAAGTCCGTCGATCTCCGTCCGGTAGTTACTGTTAAAATACAGACCCGCATCATAATCTTCTATTGCAATGGGGAGCACGTTAAAGCTGAATTCCGATCCGTTTCGCTCCGCCGTAACCGATATGGGATTTTTATCGACCGGATTACGGTCAAAATATCCTTTCAGATCATTACCCGTCCCGATCTTTTCTCCGTTTATCTCGGTAATGATATCATTTTTTCTGACGCCCGCTTTATAGAAGGCACCGTCTTCATCCAAATTGATAACGGTGGCAAAACTGTCGTCAAGCATATATTGAAATCCCAGCCTGTAAACCCTATTATATGTGGGTGTGAACACGGTACTGAATTCTTCCCCGTCTCTCTCGTAGGCGATCTCGACAGGACTGCCGTCAATCGGATTGTAACGAAGTTCTACGGCAAGCTCTCTTCCGAGATGAACGTCCATATCGTTGTACCGGGTTATCACATCTCCGGGGCGCAGTCCGGCCTCATATGCCGGGCTGTTTTCGATCACCCCCGTTACACTGGGTGAATCGTATCCGACAAAACCGATAACTATCAGACTCACAAGAAATGCCATTATAAAATTAAAAATCGGTCCTGCTACGTATATGCATAGCTTTACGAGCGGTTTCTTGTTATTGATCGTTCTTTCCGGGTCAACGTCATCATTTTCGATCGAAGCCATCTGACAAGCTCCGCCGAAAGGCAAAAGCCTTATCGAAAAAAGAGTTTCTCCTTTCTTAAAACTGCAAAGCTTTGGTCCGAATCCGACAAAAAACTGCGGAACGGCGACATTATACATTTTACACATCAGGAAGTGACCGAATTCGTGAAAAACGATTATCACACCCAATAAAAGAATACCGACGATTATGCTGATTACTGTATTCATATCCAAACCACGTTACGTATCCGGTTGGATTTAGCTTCAGCTACGGATACGTTCAAAGATCATAAAGAATCGACAAGTCGCTGTACCAGCTCACAAGTGTTTTCTTTAAGCTCAAATATCTTCGAGAGTGAAGGCTCTCTCGGTGCGGGGATTTCCCTCATACAATTTTCTATTATATCATATATCTTAAGAAAACCTATCTTTCCCTCCAAAAATGCAGCGACGGCAAATTCGTTGGCCGCATTGAATACCGTACACATACCGCATCCGTTCGAAGCCGCTTCCATACCTAGCGGAAGTCCTCTGAGCACCTCCATATCCGGTGCTTCAAAGTGGATGCTTCCGAGTTTTGAAAGGCTCATCCGTTCAACCGGTGAATCAAATCTGTCGGGATAATAGAGCGCGTGCTGGATAGGGATCCTCATATCGGGCGGCGCTATCTGTGCTATGATCGAACCGTCTCTGAATTCCACCGCCGAATGAATAATACTTTCCGGCTGGATCACAACCTCAATGCTGTCTACGGGTACGTCAAAAAGCCAGCGTGCCTCCATTACCTCCAATGCTTTGTTCACCATTGTAGCAGAGTCGATGGTGATTTTTTTCCCCATTGCCCAATTCGGATGACGAAGTGCATCGGCTGCCGTTACATTTTCAAGTTCCATCCTGCTTTTTCCCCTGAACGGTCCTCCCGAAGCAGTAAGCAGTATTTTGGATACCTCTTCTTTCCTGCCGCATTCCAGGCACTGCCATATAGCACAATGCTCACTGTCTATCGGCCTGATAAAATGTGAGTTGTTCCACTTATGTGACGTGATCAAATGTCCGGCACAAACCATCGTTTCTTTATTTGCAAGCGCAATGTCGCATCCGGCATCCATCGCCGCAAGAGTCGGCTCGATCCCTATCATTCCCACGATTGCGGTCACAGTCAGTGAGCCCGGTCCTCCGCATACGGCTGTCTCGCACAAACCGCTCATCCCTGTCAGGATCTTAACGGATATGTCTCCGAGTCGAACTTTCAGTTCCGCCGCGGCTTCTTCGTCATACATGCAGCAGATTTCCGGTCTGTATTTTCTTACCTGCGCCTCCATGACATCAACGTTTTTACACGCGGCAAGACCTTTTATCCTGTAACCGCCGCGTTTTTCAAGTATATCCATGGTCTGCGTTCCTATGGAACCCGTTGACCCCAATATGATAATATCTTTCATCTTTAATCCCCTGAAACGGTCATCCGATAAACTTCAACAAGAAATATATGATAGGCGCCACAAAGATCACGCTGTCAAATCTGTCGAGGATTCCTCCGTGACCCGGGATAAGCTTGCCGTAATCCTTTATGTTCTTATTTCTCTTGATCGCAGACGCCGCCATATCACCGATCATGGAAACGATTGAAGCGACCGCGCTTACAATAACAAAGAGTAATACCGGATTTGAATAAACAGCTGAAAGCTCATCCACAAAAATGAGTGAGTAAATAAGCCCTATCAGCGTTGAGCCGAGTACTCCGCCGATACAGCCCTCAACGGTTTTTTTCGGTGAAAGTATGGGCGCTATCTTATGCTTTCCGAAGAGAATGCCCGTAAGATAAGCCATTGTGTCGGCTCCCCACGAAGCTATAAAGATCAGCCATACGCTGTAAGCTCCACCGTCGGAGATCCGTAATCTGTAAATGTACGATATTGTAAGCGCAACATAAAAGAAACCGAAAAAGACCATGCTTATCTGTTCCGAATCATATCGCGGGAATGCAAGCACATAAATGGCAAGCAGAGCAACCAAAAATGCCCCGATGATCACCGGAAGAGTTCCTCCGACAACGTCACAGCCCGTTATTACCGGTAAGTCTGCGCTGCATTCCATAACAGAGAAATAAAGTGCGATTGCAGCCAGATAACCTGTTATACCGACAGACTTTTTATGTACGCCCATGATCCTGTAAAGTTCCATCAACCCGATGAGCGTTATCGCAAGTAATACTCCGAATAAAACATATCCTCCCAAAACCATCGAAAGGATCGTAACGATCATCAGTATGATCGAACTCCCGAAGCGTACCCAAAACGAATGCTTTATACCGCTGTCCTTATTGCCCATTTATTCCTCCTGTTTAATCCGGAGCGATCACCGTTCCGGCAAAATCATGCTTTGCCTGTTACCGTAAGCTGCCCTGCAAGCAAATTACCGAAGCTTACGTCTTCTGTTCCTAAACTCCGCCGAATCTTATGTTCCTAAACTCCGCCGAATCTTCTGTCCCTGGTGTTATAATACTCGATTGCTTTTATCAATTCATTCTTATCGAAATCGGGCCACAATACATCTGTAAAATACAGTTCCGAATATGCCGATTGCCACGGAAGGAAATTGGAGAGACGGATTTCTCCGCTTGTCCTTATAAGAAGGTCCGGATCGGGTATATCAGCTGTGTCGAGATGAGAAGAGATCGTTTCCTCGCTGATATCATCAGGGGAAAGCTTTCCGTCCTTACATTCGGCAAGCATCTCTTTAAATGCCCTTACAAGTTCATCTCTTCCTCCGTAATTGAGAGCGACGGTAAAGCAAAGCCCCGTATTGACGGAAGATTCACTTACAAGTCTGACGATACTGTCACGCAGATCATCGTCAAGTCTCGAAATGTCTCCGATGACTCTTACCCTCATATTGTTCTTTTTGCTGCGTTCAAGGCAGTTTTTCATGTATTTGCGAAGGAGGTCCATAAGCGTTGCGACCTCACTTTCCGAGCGTTTCCAGTTTTCGGTGGAAAACGCATATACAGTGAGATATTTGATCCCGAGCGACCATGCATCGTCACAAATCTGTTCAACTGTTTTGCTGCCGGCCGAATGTCCGGCGCTCCTCGGAAGAAATCTCTTTTTTGCCCATCTTCCGTTCCCGTCCATTATAATAGCCACATGCACAGGTATCTTAAGATCTTTGAGTTCAGTGATTTTTTTCTTTGGCAAAGCGATCTCCTTGTTCTGTTTTATTACACAAAACGAGTCGGGAATGCTTTCACTCCCGACCGCTTTATCACCTTTTACGGGGTATCATACCGTCATGATTTCTTTGCTCTTGACTTCGATCATCTTGTCAATGTCTCCGACATTCTTCTCCGTAAGCTTATTGATGTCATCTTCGATCTGTTTCTGAACATCCTCGGATATCTCGGAGGATTTACCGAGTTTTTTTGCAAGATCGTTGGCATCACGTCTGATATTTCTGATGGCAACCTTGGCGTCTTCGCCCTTCTTCTTTATATCCTTAACAAGATCCTTACGTCTGTCCTCGGTAAGTTCGGGGAAAACAAGTCTGATGACCTTTCCGTCGTTTGTGGGATTGATCCCGATTTCCGCCATGTTGATGGCTTTCTCGATCTCCTTGATCATCTTTGACTCCCAAGGCTGGATCTGAATAATCCTTGCTTCCGGAACAGAAACGTTTGCCACCGCATTGATGGGCGAAGGAGTTCCGTAATAATCAACCTTGATCTTGTCGATCAGATGGGGATTGGCACGGCCTGCTCTGACCGAAGCATATTCCTCCGTAAGCACATCAATAGTTTTCTTCATTTTTTCTTCGTAAACCTTGAATCTTTCATCCATAAGTATTCCTCCTCAATTATTACCGCATTGCTGTAAAACGTGTGCACATATGCTTTATTATGTTTGCCGTTTTATGCTCTTGTGTCCTCATTGCGCGGTGATCACCGTGCCGGTATGTTCACCCGATGCATTCCTGATGATCGAATCCTTTTCATCGAGGCCAAAAAGTACAAGCGGCATTGAATGTTCGCTGCAAAGAACTGCCGAAGCCTGATCGATAACACCGAGACCCTTTGCTATAACTTCTTTCAGCGTGATCTTATCGTACTTAACGGCCGAGGGATCGACTTTAGGATCCGCGGAATAAACTCCGTCGATCGATTTAGCCATGAAGATCGCATCGCATCCGAGCTCAATCGCACGTATAGCCGCAGGTGTATCTGTCGAGAAGAAAGGATGTCCCGTTCCTCCCGCAAAAAATACAACCCGTCCTTTACTCAGATCTTCCATGACATCGTCTTTATAGAACAATTTTGTCATATCACCGCACATGAAAGGTGTATATACCTGCGACGATATGCCCGTCAGCTTAAGTATTTCGGACATGTATATGCAGTTCATAACGGTACCGAGCATGCCGATCTGATCGGATCTGAGACGATCGATACCGCCTCCCGTTCTTCCTCTCCAGAAATTTCCGCCACCGATAACGATCGCAACTTCCGTTCCCGACTTCACGACTGTCTTTATCTGCTCTGCAACAGCCTTACATACTTCATCGTCAAATCCGCTCTTTTTATCACCTGCGAGAGCTTCTCCGCTTAATTTAAGCAAAATTCTTTTATAACGTACCATTTTATTCTCCGTCCGGTAAATATTATAGAAACCGGGTTCTTCTCTCACTCAGCTCAAAATATGTCATAATCACCACTTAATAAAGCAGGGTTCTTCTCTCGCTGAGCTTGGTTCCCGCCGGGTCAGATCATTCAAAAATATCGTCCACGCTGACAGATGAGTAAAGAAGTGAGCAGAAGCCCTCAAGTATAGCTCCGTTATTCATCTGAACCGATTTAGCCTTAACATTACCCTTGATGATCGCCGTTGAGTCGATGACGATGGGACCCTGAATATCAAGTTCGCCCTTAACAGCACCCGCAATAACAGCAGAACCCGCCTTTATATCTCCGACAACAACCGTACCGAGACCTATCTTAACAGTCCCATCAGAGTCAATGTTACCGTTCAGTCTCTTAGAACTTACGAAAACATCCGATGCTGTGGAATTACCTGCTACATTACCCGATATCGTAAGTTTTCCGACACACTCTATATCGCCGTTTATGGTACCCATTACATTTAATGAGCAATCCGAAATGATCGAGCCGTTAATGGTCGTTCCCTTGGTAATAACGGTAACCTGATCATCATTGGAAGAACTTTTTGCAACAGTCTTTGACGCGCTTTCTTCCAAACTCTTGAATGATTCTGCCGGAGCCGGGGTTTCTTCCTTGACTTTCTCTTCGATAACCGTCTTTTTCTCAATAACAGGTTCATCAATATCACTCGGTGTTTCCTCAACAACCGAAGTTTCCGGCACTTCTTCTTTCTCCGGAGCCTCTGCTGATTCCGAAACCTTGTTTTGAGAATCTGCCGTAATATCTTCAATGTCATACTTTTCATCTACAACAGCGATATCGTCCGTATCACTGCTTTCGTCAAAAAGACTCTGCAATAAAGACGCATCCACATCCTCATCCGTAGTAACATTCACAAGATCGTCCGCACCGTTATCGATCTCTCCGTTAATATCCTTGAAAAAACCCATATCTGCCTCCTC
>JAILKT010000097.1 GCA_024693545.1 Lachnospiraceae bacterium | reverse complement strand
TATATGCATTGCGAAGAAAAACTGGGACTTACAAGGAAATGCCTGGAAATCATCCGTGATAATGAATTCGGGCTTGCTATACAGACAAAATCCGATCTTATTCTCCGGGATATTGATCTGCTGGATGAGATCAACCGTAATACAAAATGCGTAGTTCAGATGACTCTTACAACCTATGATGATGATCTGTGCCGGATACTGGAACCGAATGTATGTAATACAAAGCGCCGTATCGAGGTACTGGATAAGATGAAGGAAAGGGGAATTCCGACTGTAGTATGGCTGACTCCCATACTTCCGTTCATCAATGACACGGAAGAAAACATTACCGCGATCCTGAATGAATGCATTCGGACAGGTGTAAAGGGCGTTATTGATTTTGGTATGGGACTTACTCTGAGGGAAGGCGACAGGGAGTATTATTATGCAGCACTGGACAAGTATTTTCCGGGAATGAAAGAGCGGTATATTAAGCGATATGGGAACGCATATGAACTGCCAAGTCCGAATGCAAAAGAATTGGTGAGGCTGCTCAAAAGAATCTGCAAAGATAACGGGATCATGTCTGACCCGGATGATTGTTTTGGTTATATGAATGAGATGCCGGACAGATATCCACAAATGAGTATATTTGATTTTATGAAGGAGTCATTGGGGACGGTTCTCGTTGACTTGTTTTGAGTCAGTGGGGATGGTTCTCGTTGACTTATGATAAAATATTATGTTGTTGATCAGTTCTTTGTTTTGCAATTCATAATTCTTTTAAGGGGGTGTGACTCGATTTTTATATTTTAAACATGACATATAGATGACATGTTACACCTGATAGAATATACATGGAAGTTGATCATATGATCATATGAAGGTATAGGATGCACGGTGCAGAAAACAACATCAGATAATTAAGGAGGACGAGATTTTATGAGATTAGACGGTTTCGGGATACTGGTTGAAGACATGGGAAGGATGATCCGGTTTTACAGGGATGTGCTTGGATTTGATATCAGGGAAACCGAGGACACATCCAATGTTTACCTTGTGAAGGACGGAACCCTGTTCCTTCTGTATGGACGGAAGGATTTTGAAAAGATGACAAAACACAGGTATGAATACGTTAAGGGACTGAATGGGCATTGCGAGATCGCTCTTTATGTTGATACCTTTGATGAAGTTGATGCTGCATTTAAGAACGCGGTAGAAAATGGAGCGACACCGGTACTCCCGCCTGAGCTGGAACCGTGGGGCCAGAGAACATGCTATATTGCCGATCCGGAAGGAAATATGATAGAGATAGGCTCCTGGAATAAACCTTTTGAAGAGAAGGATGCAGGGAGGTAAGCTGAAGACAGTTATCAGAAATCCGATTAGAAAGACAGATAACAAGGATAATACATGATATAATGGTTTTCGTCATACATAGGTTTTTACAGAAGGGAATTGATATCTATGATAATCGGACCAGACTGCTTAAGCACAGCACATTAGTTGCGGGCTCAACAATACAATAGTTTTTTTATGCCGTCAGGAATAGAGTTCATGATTCTCTTTCTGGCGGTTTTTCTTTTTTGAATAAAGTGGCAAAAAAACAACATGATCGAGAGGCGGCTGCAACGGACACCAAATTTACGGAAGAAGAGCAGGCGGTATATGCCCAGGCTGAAACAGGGGAAGGTATCGTTAACACTTTCATCGGTGAAAAGTTCTGCGATCATAAGGTTACCGATGAAGAATCGGCAATGGATTGCGTTAATGAAGTGCTTGACCGCATAGGCGGAGATGAGACAACGAAGTTCGTTTTTGAATCCATGACGCCTAATGAGAACGGGATGAAGATCGTGACGTTATCGCAGCGGGCAGGGCAGGTGCTGGCTTACGGCGCGGTAGTCAAGCTTATCTTAAACCAGGATGATGAACCAATCGGTGTTGTAAGTTCCATAATGCCCCACGTGGATATCCGTGATGTGAGCGAGTGGGCTGTTGATGATAAAGAAGCTGAGAAAATAGTGGCTGATACGCTGAAGGAAAGTGGTTCAGATGAATCAATTGTTGAAAATACCACAGAAAAGGCCATAATCCCCAATCCTGTCAATTTGGGACGTTATATCTGTGTATGGGTTGAATATCAATAAGGACAAGGATGATCAGGCATATACAGCCCATTATGTAACTGCAGAGGGCGAATATATGTATTCTATCCCTGTAGCAGAACCCGGTGATTCGGAGTCTGTCGGAGGACAGAGCGCAAAGAGTTCATTTGATTTTGATGCCTACGAGCCGGATGAGTTAAAGGTAACGGTAGAGCTTAAGAGCGGAAAGCAGGAGGTATCCGTACCGGTTCTTAAAGACAGTAAAACCGGAAAGACCTATCTCGCTGATGCAAAGAGGAAGATACTCTGCGCCGAACAGTACCCGTTCTTCTATAATGATTACGAGATAGTACTTGCGGAAGGCAAGCCCGAATTAAATGCCTGCTATGTGACCAAGCTCCAGGGATTCCAGGTATTTGCCTGGACAAGAGCCGCAAACTTTGGCGGCTGCATAGATGTTGTGGGACATGAGTATACGCATTGCGTTACCACCAGGACTATGACATACAATCTCTACATGAACGATCCGGGTGCCATCAACGAGGGCTACAGTGATATCATGGACAACCTTATAGAGATGCAGATGGAAGGCGAAGATGAAGAAGGTGCATGGCTTATTGCCGAAGATGCAGGAAAGCCGTTCCTGATGCTGATCCGAATTACCGTGTGCCGACCTGGCCTGCATCGGACACAACAGTTGCTGAAGCAAGTCTTCCTGTGGGAGATTACTATGTTCTTGCCGGGGTTTCGGACGAATCCGGAGAGATCAAAAGGTTCGCAATCCTTGGAAAGGATGGATGGGTGGTAACGGAAGATTTTAAGGATTCCAAAGTGATTAAGGAAAACGCCATGACCATAACCGTGAAAGAAGGCGAAAAAACAGAGATTTCAAACGAGGGATTTAAGGAAGTAGCTGAAAAGATGCTTAAGACGGTGGAAGAAATAGCAGCTTCGATTGAATAGACTAACTATTATATGAAAATAACGGTTTTGAAGAGATACTAAAAACTTGGTAGAATGATAAATATATTATAAGGAGGTATAGAAAATGGAAGGAATTATAGG
>JAILKT010000096.1 GCA_024693545.1 Lachnospiraceae bacterium | reverse complement strand
TACCTAAAATGGTTTTTTCTTGCACCGTAGCTTAGTCTAAGTCTAACTCTACATTTGTCACCTTTTTGCATGTATATACGTTTGTATTATTAGAATCATGTACAGCGTCTACCCGGGAGAAAAATATGCATCTGACTTTTGAAAATGTTAGGAAAAACTATGGTAGTAAAGAAGCGTTGAAGGGCATCTCCTTTGACCTTACAGAAGGAATATACGGCCTTCTGGGGCCTAACGGCGCCGGTAAGTCCACCCTCATGAATATCATAACCGGGAATCTGTCCGCCACATCAGGGCGGATCCTTGCTGACGGTATCGATATCTGCAAAGCCGGTCGTCAATTTGCGGAAAGATCGGCTATATGCCGCAGCAGCAGGCGTTCTATCCGGGATTTTCAGCAGAACGGTTCATGTTCTATATTGCATCTCTTCAGAAGATGGATAAGAAAACGGATTCAGAACGGATCAGCGGTTTGCTGGAAAAAGTCGGACTGTATATGGAAATACTTATCAATAAGCGATCATAAGAGGGTGTGAAAAGCTGAGAATAGCACAAAATAATGAGGAAATTGCGTTGCTCCTTTCATTAATAATTTGCGTGACCTTTTGCGTGACCTGTATTTTTTAAGCCCTGAAATGCGCTTATTTACTGTATTTTTGAAATGCCCATTCGGTTCAAGTCCGGTTACCCTGACTCAAAAGGACATCCGATGGATGTCCTTTTTTGTCGAGTGCCGGCATTCGCTGGCAACCGGACGCAGAACCGGCGTCCGGTCGCTGCCCTCCGCAAAAGATGCCTTGAAGCGTGGCAACTTTTACTACGTGTCAGAAGCCTTCGCTGTGGCGAACACTTCAGGAGTGCTTATATGGTAGAATGCGTCCAATACGAAATCAATCGTTCGTGTGGACGCATTTTTTTTACTCTTTCCGATAAAAATAGGAAAATTGCGTCCAATACGAAATCAATGCGTAATTTTGGCAAAAACACCTCTAAAATGTGGTCCACAGAGGACATTCATTTTCTATTGGACGTAATTTCGCTGAACTCATGTTTAACTTCGCTGCGGCGAACGCCCGTGAGGTATAAGTATGGATATGGTGGCACGCCGTGAGGATGTAAGTATGGATATGGTGGCGCGCCGTGAGGATGTAAGTATGGATATGGTGGCGCGCCGTGAGGAGATAGTATGGACATGGTGGCGCGCCGGTGTGTTTCTCCGGCAAACGATAGCGAAGCGTGTTTGCGGAGAAATATACCCGGCAGCCACCATATATATAATATATACCCGGCGCGCCACCATATATATAATATATACCCGGCAGCCGCCATATATATAATATAAACCCGGCAGCCACCATATATATAATATATACACGGCGCGCCACCATATCACGAATCTGCGCGATGAATTATATTTCTTTATTCTGATTAATATGTTATTATATAGAGGTCAACTCGTCGGATATGCTTGAGAAAAGAGGTGTGTATGCAAGATATCCCTTACAATGTCAATATATCCAGAATCGATGTTTCGGGCTTTTTAACTAACATTGGTCATGAAATTCGCATACCCATGAACATGATACTTGGGAGTGCGGATCTTATTTCGCATGAGAACATAAACAAGAAGATCCATGATAGTGTCAACAATATTCGCCAGGCGGCAGATATGCTTATGGGGATGACGGAGGATATCATAGATCTTATTCGCATGAGTAACGCCAGCCTTTCTGTAAGTGAGGCGGAGTATAAACTGGAAGAGTTACTCGTGGAGATCAGGAGCAATCTGGAAGGCCGTGCGCTGTCTGCAGAAATCGATGTCGATATTTCTATTGACGGAGATCTTCCGTATAGACTTATCGGCGATCGCGAGAGGATCAGGATGATGGTCGAGAAGCTGATCTCCAACGCGCTCGCACTCACGTCGTCGGGCAAGATGAAATTCGCAGTCAAGATCATGAACGGGGGTCCGGGAAAGTGCTTTATCAAATTTGATATAGTTGACGGATCGGACAGAGAGCTTCCCGAAGAGATCGTGAAGATCGTATCCGGGATCGAGATCAATGAAAACGACAACATAGCCACATCGGATGGCAACGCGGTCAGAATCTTTCTTGTTAAAAATCTGGCGACCATGATGGGCGGTAAGCTTACGGCGATCAGCACCGCAACAGGATCAAATGTGCTTTCGCTGCTTATAGCTCAAAAGACGGTGGGTATCGGAATGAACTCCGATTATGAAGTGCCCGACCGGGAAGAATGGCAAGATGAGGACGAAACGGAGGTATTCGGAGCGCCTACGGCAAGGATACTTATCGTGGACGGCGACATAGCCCAAAACAAAGATGTTCTTAAGCTGCTTAAGAAATATCTTATCGAAGCGGATATCGTAGATAACGGCGACGGAGCGATCGAGCTTTGCAAACAGATAAAGTACGATATAGTCCTGATTGGAAAAGGAATGAAGGACTTTGATCCGGTGACGCTCCGGAATTCGCTGAAGTCGATTGACGGGACAGAACGACTCGAGATATTGGCGTATGCCTCGAAGCAGGAAGGCTTTGATGATGTTTTTGATCCGCAAGGCACACCGGAGCAGCAAAAAGAATTCCTGAAAAAATATATACCTGCGGAAAAGATCAACATTGTCAGCAAGACGCAGTATTCGGGGAACGGACTTGCGGCACTCGAAAGTCTTGGACTCGATACGAAGGGAGCGCTCGCAAACTTCAACGGTGATGAGGATGAATATAAAGAAGTTCTCCTTACTCTTTGCCGCAGCAGTGACACGAAAGGGAAGCTTCTCAGTCATTATATCGAGACGCATGATTATAAGAATTACATCGTTGCGATGCACGGCATACTCGGAGTCGCAAGGGTGATCGGAGCCGATTGGCTCGCAACAAAATCCAGGGAACTTGAGAAAGCGGCAAAGCAGGGCGTTTACGGTATAATCGAAAAAGAAACCGGTGTCCTCAGCGAGTATTTTGATAAGCTTTTGGCGTCGATCAAGACGGTTCTCTCTACGGAGCCCGGCGAAACCATAATGGGTGAGATTGACAGGGAAGATCTCATAAGCATTATAAACGAACTCAGAAATTACCTTGACGAATACCAGCTTGATGAGGTTGAGGAGCTTTTCTTCACTCTCGCACAGTGCTCTTACCCCGATCCGCATGTTATGGAGCTTATTCACAACGCGGAACAGCATATGCTTGACTACAGTTATACCGAAGTCGCAGCCTGCCTTGATGAGGTGCGTGAGATACTGAAAGGCTGACATAGGCGTTAAAATACACATTATTGTTAAGAAAGATCCCCACGTAATGCGGGGGTCTTATCCATGATAAACAGGAGGACAGATATGGCAACCAAAGAAACAAAAGCAAAGGGAAATGAACAGGACAAGAAGAATGCGTGGCTTAAATATAACGCAAATGATAGAAAGAAACTTGAAGAACTTTGTAAGGGATATATAGATTTTATTTCCGACTGCAAAACGGAGCGTGAGTGCACGGAGGAGATAGTCAGACAGGCACGCGCACACGGCTATAAGGATCTGGACAAAGTAAAGAAACTTAAAGCCGGCGATAAGGTTTACCGGGTAAACAAGGGAAAAGCGGTTATTCTCTTTAATGTGGGAACAAAACCTGTAAAAGAAGGGTTTAAAATACTCGGCGCACATATCGATTCGCCGAGGCTTGACGTTAAGCAGAACCCGCTTTATGAAGACTCGCAGCTTGCACTTCTTGATACTCATTATTACGGCGGGATCAAGAAATACCAGTGGGTTACACTGCCTATGGCCATTCACGGAGTTATCTGCAAAAAAGACGGAACAACGGTGAAGGTTGTTTTCGGAGAGGATCCCGAGGATCCGGTTGTCGGAATTTCGGATCTCCTTATACATCTTGCTCAGGAGCAGATGAAGAAAGACGCGCCCAAGGTTGTTGAAGGTGAGGATCTTAATGTTCTTGTCGGCAGCATACCGGTCAAAGGTGAAGAAAAGGATGCGGTAAAGGCGGGGATCCTTAAGATATTAAAAAACAAATATGGGATGACCGAGGATGATTTTATGTCGGCTGAGCTTGAGATCGTGCCTGCGGGAAGAGCCAGAAATTACGGCCTTGACTCGAGCATGATCATCGGATATGGGCAGGATGACAGAGTCTGCGCATATACGTCGGCACAGGCAATGTTTAATGTTCAAAATGTTGACCGCACGGCAATCTGCATTCTTACCGACAAGGAAGAGATCGGAAGCGTCGGCGCTACGGGCATGACGTCGAGATTCTTTGAGAATTCGGTAGCGGAGCTTATGGACAGGCTCGGTTGCTACAATGAGCTTGATCTTCGAAGGGCGCTTGCCGCATCTCACATGCTTTCATCCGATGTAAATGCTGCATTCGACCCGAATTATCCCTCTGTCATGGAGAAAAAGAACTGCGCATATTTCGGAAGAGGAATGGCCTTCAGCAAATTTACGGGATCAAGAGGAAAATCGGGCTCCAATGATGCAAATCCCGAGTTCATCGCACAGCTTCGTGCGGCTCTTGATAAGAATAATGTTTCGTACCAAATGGCTGAACTCGGCAAGGTTGATCTGGGCGGAGGCGGAACCATAGCATATATACTCGCTGAGTACGGAATGGAGGTCATCGACAGCGGAGTCGGACTCCATAATATGCACGCACCTTGGGAAGTGTCCAGCAAGGCGGACATCTACGAAGCGACAAAGGGATATGAAGCATTTTTAAATGAAATTTAAGGGAACCGAAAAGGAAGGGGGATCGTCTAATGGGTACAGAGACGAGGAACGGTGCCCGGTCGGAGTCGGAGCAAGGGAGAGACTACGGAGCGGAGTTCACTGCCGGAAAAACAGATAACGCTTATGATATAGAAACTCTTATAAAAGAGTATGGCAATGATGTCCTCAGAACGGCTTACTCATTCGTGCGCGACAGAGATGCGGCGCAGGATCTGTTTCAGGAAGCTTTTATAAAGGCCAATTATAACCTTGATAAATTCAGGGGTGACAGTTCGATAAAAACCTGGCTTATCAGAATTACCGTCAACGTATGCAAGGATTATCTTAAGAGCGCATACCAGAAAAAGGTTGTTCCCATGACACAGATCGAAGAGGACAGTCTTAGATATGAGGATGATTATGAGCAGATCGAAAATGCAGATCGTGATGAACAGATCAGAAGAGCCGTAAACACACTGCCCGATAATTATCGTGAAGTTGTTTTGTGTATTTACTACCGTGATATGAGTGTAGCCGACACATCGGCTGCGCTTGGCGTGCCTGAAGGTACGGTTAAAAGCCGCCTTTCGCGTGCACGGGAAGTGTTGAAATCCAAATTGGAAGGGAGGCTGTAGTCATGAACGATTTTTATAAAGAGTTTGATGAATTATTGAAAAATGCTCTGAATAATGACAGTGATCTAAACGGCCTCACTGTTTCCGATGACCTCGTTGCTTCTACCATGAAGGCGATAGATGATGCAGCTCCGAGAAAGGATGAGATCAGAGCTGCATATGATATGAGCGTTGCAGTGAATGTCGGCGCGGAAGAAGAAAGTGATATCAATGCCGGCGACAAGACGGCAGAGAATGTGATCGAAGCCGGCGGCAAAACAGAAGAAGTGAAAAAAGCCCGGAAGAAATCTGTTTCAAAAGGCAGCATAATAAGCATTGTCGGTATTGTGGCGGGAATTGCTGCGGTGGTTGTCATTGCGGTATTTATCAATAATTCTCCGATAAAAGATGCTTTTAGCAGCAGTGAAGCGCAGTATTCCACCACTACGTTTGACAGTAAGACGTCTATGCCGGAAAAATCCGCAGCTGAAACGGATACCCCCAAGGCAGAAATCAATCTTTCGTCAGGAATAGTGTTTAGTGAAGCGGAAGAAGGCGGCAGCGCCGGATCGGATATGACTGCTCCTGCGGAAGACGGATTGTATTATTTTGAGGATGAGGCTGACTATGTGGAGGAAGAAGAAAGGTCGGCACTTCTCTCGGATGTTTATCAGCTTTATGACAAGGAACTCTACAAGCCGATCTATGATGCGGTAAGAGCTGCTTCGGACGGTGAGCCTGTCGTATCAAAAGAGGATGAAAATGCAACAGACGACGATTTAGGGTATGCTGCCGGGACCGAAACAACTGCGGAAACCGTGGATGGTAAGGAAAGCGGTGTTACTACCGATGCCGGGGAGGAAGAATTTGATATAAATGATCCTGCTCAGCTTGCACAGGCCCTTTCGGAATCAAAAAAGATGCTGGAAGAAACGGGAGGACAACCTTCGGAAAATGCCAATGAGATCATTGAGTCCTATGAGATAAACGGCGAGACTGTTCCCGATTTTGAGCCTGCGCCCGAAAAGAATCCCTACTGGACAGATATCGTTGATGCATCGGACCAATCCTTTGAAGATGTGGCGGCGCTGATCATAATATATGATCGTGATGAAGAAGCCGATCTTGATGTATGCGTTCAGGTCTTTAAGGACAAGTGTGTGTTATATGATTTTGCCTATGCTACAACGTACATATATGCGGTAAAGGACGGCGAAGCACTTGCTGAAAAATTGCGCGGTATTGTGGCACAATAAAAATATTATCGACAAAAAATATATTTACTCATGAAAAAAACTTGTAAGTCAATATGAAAAAGTTTATGATATTTTTAGTTGATCTTTACGGGGGATGTTTTCATGGAAAGGATGGCACAGTTTCAGAAGGTTTCATCCGGGCAGTTTGTCGGTCAGGCGACTGAGAAGCTGGGGCTTTCGGAAGCTGAAGCAGTGCGTGCATACGAATCGATCGTTCTTCCGATCAGGGCGACAAGAGGCAGCGCGGGATATGATTTCTTTGCACCCGTGCGAATTGAGCTTGCACCCGGACAATCCGTCAGTGTACCTACAGGAATCAGGGCAAAGATCGGTGAAGGCTGGGTCCTTATGCTGTACCCAAGGAGCGGCCTCGGATTTAAATTCGGCATGAGGCTGTGCAACACGGTTGGTGTAATAGACAGTGACTATTACGATTCCGAGAATGAAGGACATATTATAGCAAAGATCACAAACGGTTCAAGCGACAAAACTCTCGTTATCGAATCCGGAAAAGGATTTATGCAGGGGGTTTTTATGCCGTACGGTATCACGGTTGATGATGAGGCAGACGGCATACGCGTTGGGGGATTTGGGAGTACTACATAAGAGATATAGGGAGATAATATATGACCAGGCTCGGTATTTTCGGATATGGAAATCTTGGACGCGGTGTGGAATTTGCGGCCGCCCAGAACAGTGATATGGAACTTAAGGCAGTCTTTACAAGGCGTGACCCTGAAACGCTTAAGATAAACAGCAGCGCAGCAGTGTACAGTGCGGCAGATCTTGCGGCACATAAGGACGAGATAGATGTCCTGATCATGTGCGGCGGCAGCGCAACGGACCTTCCGGTGCAGACACCCGAAGCGGTTAAATATTTCAACGTCGTTGACAGTTTTGACACTCATGCAAGGATCCCCGAACATTTCAAGAATGTTGACGAAGCAGCAAAGAAATCCGGAAAGATAGGATTTATCTCGGTCGGCTGGGATCCCGGTATGTTCTCGATCGCAAGATTGTATTCAAACGCCATCCTTGTTGACGGCGCAGATTATACATTTTGGGGCAGAGGTGTAAGCCAGGGCCATTCGGATGCGGTTCGACGCATTGAAGGCGTACAGGATGCGCGTCAGTACACTGTACCGGTTCCTGAGGCTGTAGCTTCGGTCAGAAACGGTGAGATGCCTGAGCTTACGACGGGGCAGAAACATACACGTGAGTGCTATGTTGTCGCTAAAGAAGGCGCTGACAAGGCAAGGATCGAAAATGAGATCAAGACGATGCCTAATTATTTCGCTGATTACAACACAACGGTTCATTTTATAACTCAGGAGGAGATGGATCGTGACCATAAGGGTCTGCCTCATGGCGGAAGCGTTATCCGTACCGGCAGGACGGGAGCGGGAAACGCACATACCCATACAATTGAGTACAGCTTAAAGCTTGATTCAAATCCTGAATTCACATCGAGCGTTATCGTTGCATTTGCGAGAGCGGCTCACAGGATGAATCAGAAGGGGATGAGCGGAGCGATGACGGTGTTTGATGTACCGCCCATTATGCTCCTCAAGGATGATCCCGATTATGCCAGAGCACATCTGCTTTGACGGGGTACGACACCGCGGGTCGATAAATCGCGGAAGGAAGACTATTAAGGAAGAGAGGCCGCTCGTAAATGTCCGGACGTATCAGAAGAACATTTGAATTGCTGTTATGCGTTACTGCCGTAGTAGGCATCCTGACGGGATGCGTAAGTACGAACAGTTCGACGACCGATTCTTCAAAAGATATGTCGAAGACGATGTCTAACGGCAAGATCGCCGTTCCCGATGTTTCGAGAGATACGCTGACTCTTCCGGCCGCTTCGGATACAAAAGTTAAGGACGAAGCGATCAAAACACCCGACAGTTCAAAAGATAAAACCTCAGAGGAGAAGGATGAAGTGATCGGCGGAAGCCTTGTCAATCCTTCGAAATATATTCCCGATCCCGGAGCACGCATCAAGATCGTTCTTGACGCGGGACACGGCGGAGTTCACAGCGGAGCTTCCAGTGACGGGATCAATGAGCAGGACATTAATCTCAGGGTTGCACTTTACTGCAGAAACTATCTTGTTACACATTACAGTGATGTGGCCGTATATTTAACCAGAAACAATGACAGGGAACTTGATCCCACACTCAGAGTAGATCTTGAGGAAAGAGCTAATATTGCGGAACGTGCAAATGCAGATTCGCTCATAAGCATTCATTTCAATGCATCCGAAGATCATGATCAGAGCGGAGCGGTTGTGTATGTTTCAAAGAGTGACAACGTACATGAAGAATCCGCGCTTCTCGGAGAAGAGATCCTTAAAAAACTCGAAGACCTCGGAATCGGAAATAACGGTATCAAGACCCGTGACAGCAATGACCTTATGGATTCAAACGGCAACCCGTATGATTACTATGCAATAAACAGGCATTGCGCAAAACGCGATATCCCCGGGATCATAGTAGAACACGCATTTATGGACAATGCCGATGACAGATGCTTTATTGACAGTGAGGAAGATCTGATCGCCATTGCCGAGGCAGACGCTCTCGGAATAGCCGCTCATTATGAGCTGACACTTTATTGAGACTGTTTTTGGATAATACGGCTTGACAAAAACAAAAGCCGTGTTAAAATGAGGAAAACGTTGAAGGAGAAGACGCGACTCTTCGAAACCTGACAGAGAGGACACCCATTTGCTGGAAGGGTGCTGAGGTATTACGAGTCAATGTGTTACCGCCTCCCGAGTGGCCCCAATCAGGCACGTCCCGATCACGTTACGATCGTTACCTTAAGTAGGGTTATGCAGTAAGCCGGCAGATGATGCCAGTGTGACTTACGGATGACCAAATGGGGTGGAACCGCGGATAAAGTATATTCGTCCCCTTGAAAGCAGAATTGTTTTCAAGGGGATTTTTTTGTCTAAAATGAAAGGAGTACATACATGGCAAACATTACAGAACCCAGAACGCTATCCGGTTTTATGGAACTTCTTCCGGATCGTCAGGTGATCTTTAACAAGATAAGGAGAAAACTGGAGGATATTTACAGCCTTTACGGTTTTTATCCCCTTGATACTCCGGTGCTTGAATACAGTGAAGTGCTCCTTGCCAAAGCAGGCGGAGAAACGGAGAAACAGATCTACCGTTTCAACAAAGGAGATACGGACCTCAGTATGAGGTTTGACCTTACGGTTCCGCTTGCAAAATATGTTGCAAAAAATGCCGGTGAGCTCACATTTCCGTTTAAACGTTACCAGATTGGTAAGGTTTACCGCGGAGAACGCGCTCAGAAAGGTCGTTTCAGGGAGTTCTATCAGTCCGATATCGATATCATCGGGGACGGTGAGCTCTCACTCGTAAACGACGCTGAAATACCCGGAATAATCTACAGGATTTTCACAGAACTCGGAATCACCGATTTTACGATCAGAGTTAACAACCGTAAGGTACTTGGCGGACTGTTTGGGCTCTTCGGCCTCGGCGGAAATGAAGCCGAAGTCCTTCGTATTATCGACAAGATCGAGAAGATCGGCGGGGAGGCCGTTAAAGAAGAACTCAGCACGCTTGGTATCGATATGAAAGCAGCAGAGGAACTTCTTGAACTGTTGACACGTAAGTGCACGAGCAGGGAGACGATAGAGACACTTCGCGGCATGAGCGGAAAGTCGGAGCTTCTCGATGAAGGCGTAAATGAACTTGCAATCGTAACAGAGTATCTGACCGGATTCGGAGTTCCCGAAAAGAATTTCCGCATTGACCTTACGATCGCAAGAGGTCTTGATTACTATACGGGAACCGTTTATGAGACGATGATAAACAGTCATCCCGAGATCGGAAGCGTTTGCAGCGGCGGAAGATATGAGAATCTCGCGGGATTCTATACAAACCGCAAGCTTCCCGGAGTCGGTATCTCGATCGGACTTACCCGTCTCTTCTATGTACTTAATGAGAACGGGTGGCTTAGCGAAGATCGCAAGTATCCTTCGGAAGTTCTCGTTATTCCCATGGGTGACGATTTCTCGAGGGCGATAGAAGTATCTGAATTCCTTCGCGGACAAGGCATCAGCAGCCAGATATACTATGAAAAGAAGAAGTTTAAGGCACGTATCGGCTATGCTGACAAGCTTTCAATTCCTTTCTGTATCTTCATCGGAGAGGATGAGATCAAAGAAGGAAATGTCAGCCTGAAAAATATGACTGACGGCGTACAGGAAAAGTATTCGCTTGAGGATTGTGCGAATGTGATAAAGAAGGTTCTTGCGGACGACAACGCGAGGTCACTCGTAAAGTCACTGTAAGAGGCAGCCGGGAAACCGAGCCGGGACCGCATGGGCGTCAAAGTTTAAGGTATTTAATGAAAGACGGGGAAAAAACCGGACTGCATGGGCGTCAAAGTCTAAAGTGTTTAATGAAAGACGGGAAAGAAAAACCCGGCCGCATGGGCGTCAAAGTTTAAGGTGTTTAATGAAAGACGGGAAAGAAAACCGCATTACATAGGCGTTAAGACAATACAGAGAAAACAAAGATATTTTAGGAGGAAAAATCATGAAGATCACGCTTAAAGATTCATCCGTAAAAGAGTACGGATCGCCGATGTCCGTTATCGACATCGCTAAAGACCTTTCCGAAGGCCTTGCAAGAGTTGCTTGTGTCGGCGAGGTTGACGGAAAGGTAGTTGATTTAAGAACAGTTATCGACAAGGATTGTTCACTGAACATTCTTACATTTGATGACGAAAAGGGACGTGCAGCATACCGCCACACGGCTTCGCACGTCACGGCAGAGGCTGTTAAGCGCCTTTATCCCGAAGCAAAGCTTACGATCGGTCCCGCTATTGAGGAAGGCTTCTACTATGACTTCGATATTCCGCCTTTCACAAGAGAAGACCTTGACAAGATCGAGGTTGAGATCAAGAAGATCATCAAGGAAAACAAGCCTATCACAAGATTTACGCTTCCCCGCGCAGAGGCTATCAAGCTTATGGAAGAGAAGGGCGAGCCTTACAAGGTTGAACTCATCAATGACCTTCCCGAGGACGCTGAGCTTTCATTCTACGATCAGGTCGGCTTCGTCGATCTGTGCGCAGGACCTCATCTTATGACGACCGGCCAGCTCAAGAGCGTGAAGCTTATTTCTTCATCGGGAGCTTACTGGAGAGGAAACGAGAAGAACAAGATGCTTACCCGTATCTACGGAACTGCATTTACGAAGAACGCCGATATGGACGCTTATCTTGCACATCTTGAGGATATCAAGATGCGCGATCACAACAGACTCGGCCGCGAGATGAAGCTTTTCTGCACGGCAGACGTTATCGGACAGGGACTTCCGCTCTTTACACCTAAGGGAACAAAGATGATCCAGATCCTTCAGCGCTGGATCGAGGATCTTGAGGATGATGAGTGGGGATATGTACGTACCCGTACACCTCTTCTTGCAAAGTCAGACCTTTACAAGATCAGCGGTCACTGGGATCATTACAAGGAAGGCATGTTCGTTCTCAATAAGGAATCTGAGGGAACTAAGGACGGCAAGGAAGTAATGGCGCTTCGTCCCATGACATGTCCTTTCCAGTATTACGTATACATGAACGAGCAGCACAGCTACCGTGACCTTCCCATGCGA
>JAILKT010000088.1 GCA_024693545.1 Lachnospiraceae bacterium | reverse complement strand
GAGAATGGAGCTTCTCGCTGACGGAGCTTTTGTTGTGAACGTCGGACGAGGATCCGCAGTCGACGAAGAAGCCCTTATAGAAATGCTTGAAAGGGAGCATCTCGCAGGAGCGGCACTTGATGTTTTTTCTACCGAACCGCTTCCAAAAGAGAGTAAACTCTGGAAGACTAAGAATCTTCTTATCACTCCTCACGTTGCGGGGAATCAGACACTTCATCATACGCTTGTTAAGAACGTCGATATGTTCTGCGAAGATCTTTTAAACTATGCGAGTGGAAAACCGCTAAAATACCTTGTGGACAGAAAAAAGGGATATTAAAAACAAATTGCAGGCGTAAGAAAAATGAGTGATATAAAGCTGATCATATGGGATTTTGATGGAACGATCCTGGACACCAAAAAGGCAATAGTGTTTGCAAAGCAGGAGACTATGAGGGAGCTGGGGCTACCCGTAGCGGACGAACAAGCGTGTGCGGACACGATCGGTCTTTCGTCGAGGATCGGGTTTGCCCTCATGTATCCGGATCTTTCTGAAGAGATGCTCGAGAAATGTGTTGAAAGATACAGAGCGCACTTCGACGAGGCAAAGCTTTCGATCCCTCCGGAGCTCTTTCCGGGGGTTATAGAGGTTCTCGTAAAACTCAAGGAAAAAGGGATCACTCAAACGATCGCAACGTCGAGAAACAGAAAGTCGCTTATTGAATTTCTTGAAAAATATGGTCTGAGTGACTTCTTTTCATATCTCCTAGCGGCAGAAGATACGGAGCGGTTAAAGCCAAATCCCGATCCTGTATTAAAGACCATCGAGGATTTAGGTGCTAACAAGGGGGAAACACTTGTCATCGGGGACATGCCGTATGACATTCTGATGGGAAAGCGTGCAGGTGTCCATACATGCGGTGTAACCTACGGAAACTCTAGCAGTGAAAAGCTTCTTGAGACCGGAGCTGAGCATGTAATAGATTCTATAGTGGACTTGATCGGTGTATGCGAAGCAATATGAGGAAGAACACATGGATGATCTAGAAAAAACCATTCGAAAGATTGACCTTAAGGAAGCGTCCGGACTAAATACCGACATGGAATATGCGCATGTCCTGGAGTTACTGGGCGGGACAATCCACGAAGGTTTCGATCCAGCAAAAGTCAAAGAAAATACAATTAAGAAGTATGCCGGTACATTTGACACGATTCCGCATTCGGAACCGGAGGAAAGAATAATAGAATGCACAGACAGGATAGAAGAGATTTCTGAACAGATCAAAGACTCCATTGAAAAGTACGGATTTACAGAGGCAGGTTTTCAATCATTAATTGACCTTGAAAAAAAGCTATATGTAATTTGGAGTCTACTTATGAACGATGCGGCAGAAATGATTCCGGACAAAGAAGATCCTAAATACGTTTCTTACAGCAACGAGGAGTTTCAAAGAAAAATCACGCCTATGGTTGAGATGCCGCTTGAAAAAGTAGACGGAGAAAAACCTGGCTATGGAATGAAGAAAGAAGACTGGCGAGAATACTACGAGGTCGAAGTAGATACATTGCTCTATTTCGCGGGGTTCATACGAAAGGCGGTACTTGAGAAGAATCTGCTTGATCTGGGAGAAGTGTCATTAACAACGGGATTCTTCTTTTACTTTAGAAGCAGACAATTGTTTAGCTCTTTCCTTGAAGAAGGGAAAAACGGACTCCGCTAAGAGTCCGTTTTCTATTTCGAAGCATTGCAATTAGGGTTAAACTCGGATGTTGAAATTTTCTCAATCAGAGAGTACAGACTCCCATCAAGCGTATACACCTACAGGCGCAGGTGTCGGGTCTTTTTTCTTTTTGGCATAGACTTCTACATCAGGCGAAGCAAAACCGAGGGCTAAACAGAACGTAAGCCCAAAGATAACAAACGCAATAACTTTCCTTATATTGTTCTTCATAAGCCCTTTCCTTTCCGTATGATAAAATATCTTTGTAAGTAGCATAATTATCGCTACTCACGTTTTGGGTAAAAATAAGAAAAAAGAACGCCTTGCTTAAACAAGACGCTCTTTTGAAAGGAAATTGCTATGAAAACTGTTTTGTTCGTTACGGATACTACTTTGACAAACAATAACGTCGGTCATTTTCATCATAATTGATAGTGAACCAATCTTCATACTGATGATAATGAGCCTTTTTGCCACCCCACCAATCGTAGTCCTGTCCGTATAAACCCAACGGTCTATCCTGACAATAATCTAACTGTGCTTTGACAGGATTGATAAAAATGCCACCAGTGTATACATTTTGAGTACCATCCTTTAAGGTAACAACGATTTCGTAAGGGTATATGGCTATTGCGGTTTCTACGCTTTTCCAATAAGCCTGATTCCAATAGATGTGATTTTTGTAATAATCATTGACGTTTCCAATTACATCCTTGATATAAACGGTATAGGACTTGTTACTGTTCTTCTTGTACTTAATCCAACCCTGTTGAGGCATTTGCTCGGGCATGTCTATATACGTGTGATATAAGTCAGCGGAACCGCCCCCACCTACGTAGGATAATTCACACACAGATGTTGTAAACCCATCTTCATCCCTCCGCCACCTAAACTCGGTCTTTGCACCTTTGGGAAGGTTTTTAATCTTAATGTTGAACTTCGACATCGGTTGAACAAAATACTTATTCAAGGTCTTGACACCTGTTGTGTACTTTGTGTCAGTACCTTTCTTTATGTCAAGAACTGCATTTTCGAGTTTCTGGTATTTTGACTTCGCCTCTGCCTTCTCGCTTGTCGGTACGATAAGCACACCACACAGTAATGCGATTGTTAAGATGATTCCTATAATCCTTTTCTTCATGTCTATGTGTCCTTTCTTTTTTAGGACTTGTTGTCCTTCGTTTTTCTACTCACATTATCTCAAATGGAACGGGGTTTGTCGAGGATTAACGGCAAATTTGCACTGATACAATGTAGTTAAGGATGTATTGATATGTGGCCTATATGATTTTTTGATCTCCAATCTTTTCTCCATACTTCTTTTATACCTATGAAAGTAGGCAAATAAAAACAAAGGAGAACTAAAATGGAGAAAATCATCGAGATGCCCTATGTCAAGGGCATGGAAAGCAACTATCGACCTGCTTCCCAGTATCGAGGGGCAGGAAGGTGTCAGACGGCCAGGGCGCACGACCTTGGTTTCACGACCGAGAAGAACGAGATCTTTGATAACGCAGTGTCAAAGCTTGACGTTATCAGACTCTTCTTTGCGGGAGAGCTGGAGATCGAGGAGATCTCGACGGACCTCATGAGCCAGGGAATAGAAAATCCTCTGGAGCAAAAGAAAGCCGTAAGGGATCTCTTAAGATATCTCACAGGCCAAAGTAAGAATGACAAGATCTCGGTACCGGAAACACGTTACTTCGTTGTGAATGGAGAACGAGTAAAGGTATCCCCGACACTTGTGTTTGAGCGGGATAACGAGATTGAAGTCGTGACAGTGCGTACAGGGAAGCCAACCGTCATGCAGCGCGGTAAAAAGCGAGATGCATCCGTAGAGAGTAGTCTTGAGATGTTCTTTAACCTCATCTATGCAAGAAGCCTTGTGAAGAGCGGGGAAAAGAAGATCGTAAAGGCAAGCTTCCACTTCCTTCGTAAGAATACGGACAAAGGTGGAATTTCTTCGCACTATGACAGCAATTTCTATGGATCACCTGCAGACGGCAACGTGGTAACCCTAAACGGCGGCTGGCATAAAGGCGGTGACTCGCTTTACTCCAAGTCGGACGAGGCGTATCTGGCGCAGTTATCCGGGTTCCTTGAGGGAATCCCGGCAGAACAGTGCACGGAAGACGACTGCAAGAGCTGCTCAAACAAAGCTGCTTGTAAGTATCAGAAGTCGCCTGAAAGACATGAGGTAAAAGCGAAGAAAAAAGGTGAGAAGTTTGAATACTCGCCTGTCCAGAGCGCTATCATCGACTGCCAGGATCCATTTATTCGTGTCATCGCAAAAGCCGGAACAGGAAAAACGGAGGTTCTGACAGAAAGATCAAAGCGCATCATCGCGAGCGGAACGGATCCGAAATGTATGCTGCATGTGACTTTCACAGACGCTGCAGCAGGCGAAATGAGGGAACGAATCGTTGCCAAATGCATGGCTGAAGGCCTGAGCGTTACCGAAGAGGATGTGGAGGTTATGACGTTCCATTCTCTTGGATTTAGGCTCATCTGTCGTAATTACGAGGAACTTGGGTTCTCTAAGGTTCCCGTAGTCATCGATAAGGATGACGTCCTCAAAAAAGACACCGTCGATAGGATCTTAAGGGAACATGGTTTTTACACTCTTGAGAACCAGTATAACGCCCTTGACTGGACGCTTAAGTGCTTCTCGCTCATTAAGGAAAATGAGCTTGATACAAGCGGAGAAACAAGAGCGTTATATGATGCACTCTCAACAGCTGATTGCGGCTGGGGGAATTTCTTATCACAGGCAGATGTACAGAAGATATACATTATGTATGATGAGTACGACGAGACCTTGAAAAGAAATTCCTGGATCACATATTCAGATATCGAACCGATGATGAATAAGATCCTTGAGACGCATCCCGAACAGGCAGAAGAGCTTGGCTACCGGTTTATCACGGTAGATGAGTTCCAGGACAGTAACGATGCTCAGATGAGGACGATCAAAGCACTCATAAGCACGAGCTGCTTTGTGAGCCTTATGGTAGTCGGAGACGACAACCAGAGCATTTATGGCTTCAGGAACACATCCCAGGAGATGTTCCTTCATTTTTGGGACAAGCTCGGGGTTGTTGGAACGGACTTCCGTCTTACCGATAATCATCGTTCGACACCGCAGATCCTAACATTCGCCAATGAGTACATAGCACTAAATAAAGAACGTGATGAGACGATCATGACTGCAGTAAGAGCAAACGGTCACAGACCGAATGTACAGGCGTTTTGGGATCCGAAGGACGAAACGAAGTTCGTCTGTGAGGTGATTGAGAAGGCGTATGAGGAAGGAACGCCCTATGAAGACATGGCTATCATGGCTTTTAAAAGGACAGACCTTACAAAATTCGCCCAAGCGCTTTCGGAAAAAGGGATCCCCTGGATCACTAAGTATCCGATGCCGCTTATTGAGAACAGCCGTGTTCAGGCCGCGATAAAGCTTGGACTTGCTTTTTACCAGCCTGAGGCAGAAGAGCTTTATTTTGACTTTGTAATATGCCGTAACGATGGGCAGATTTTTGAAGACAAAACAAACGCTGAGATTAAGGAAGAGGTGTTCGCTCTCAAGGACGAGTGGTTAGACATGAACGAATATGAACTTCCGTATCAGCGTAAGCTCTTTCATGAAAGGCTTGAGGAACTTCGGGGGACCGACGAACTTTATGATGCCTTCCTGGAACTCCTTTACGAAAAGGAAGACATACAGTCGGAACTTGAGTACATCGTAAAGTTCAGAAAGTTCGGTGAAACCGTAGCAAGAAAGCTTAATCAGAACTACAGAGGTGTGGTTCTGACAACGGCACACTCATCTAAAGGGTTGGAGTGGCCTATGGCCATTGTTTCAGTAAGCTCGTTTGACAATGAATACCTCCACAAGGGGAAATCTGAGTCGAACATTGAGGAGCGTAGACGACTCCTGTATGTTGCCATGACAAGGGCCAGAGACAGCCTTTTTATCACCGGCAACTAC
>JAILKT010000082.1 GCA_024693545.1 Lachnospiraceae bacterium | reverse complement strand
CATCTCATACCTATAAATATTTGACGGTTGTACCATGCGGTACTGCCGTTTTATGCGGTTTTATCAGTCGTTTCCAACTGCTATTCCCCTGTATGAGGTAGGTTGCCCACGCGTTACTCACCCGTCCGCCACTAAGAATACAATTTCCGCCTCCATAGCAAGCTACTTCAGTTTCAATTGCAGTCTCCGTTCGACTTGCATGTGTTAAGCACGCCGCCAGCGTTCATCCTGAGCCAGGATCAAACTCTCATGTTAAAGTTTGGTTCTTTTTCGGATTAAACGCGGCTTAAAATTTTTAAGCGATTGTTTTCCCCGTTTTACTGTTTTGGGTAGTAGACATATGTCTACGTCCAAGAAATTTTTAAAGAAATTTCAAGGTTGTTTCATTATTCGATTATCAAGGTACTTTTTTCGGAACCGGACCTTTAAAGTACCGAATTCCGCTTGCCTTAAGCACTCTGTTTGGGTTTCCCCTTTAGCGCGTCAGCAAAGGGTATTATATCACCCGTTTTTCGCCATGTCAACAACAATATTTAGTTTTGAAATGTGAGATTTTTCGCTTGTTTTTTCTGCATTTTCGGACAATTAGAAAGAGAATTCGCTTGTTTCATCAAAACAGTCCCTCATTTAACGCTTTAGCGTTAAAACGAGGGACTTGCAGCAATTCAATACCTCTTTGCATCTCCTTTAGCATAATCATCAAAGAGTTTCAAGCACTCCGCTCTTTGATGCTCCTCCATAAACGATGGATCATCACTGTTGTTCCAGTTGTTATAAAACGTCTCATCTCTGAAACCGATCTTATCCGTATCATTTATGTTACATCCATAATATACATGTGATATGTTGGCCCAAAGGATTCCTCCCAAACACATCGGACAAGGTTGAGCAGTCGTATACAGCTCACACCCTGAAAGATCATGCGTTCCCAGATTTGCGCAAGCATCTCTGATTGCTTCCATTTCACCGTGACATGTAGGGTCATGTTTGAGGAGTACACGATTATGACCTTTGCCTACAACCTTTCCGTCTTTGACTATAACACATCCAAAAGGTCCTCCATGTCCGTTACGAATTCCTTCATAAGCTTCCTCAAGAGCCTTCTTCATGAAATCACTCATAAGCATACTCCTTTCCGGCCGTCTTATAGCCCTTCTTCAGTTTTCCCCAACACGTTTTTCCCTATGTATTATTCCGTTTCACCAATGAAAGATTCGTCCCGAATTTCCTCATCTTCTGTGAGTTCATTTTCCGATGCGTTTTCTAAAGTCTCGCTGACCTCGTTTTCGACGCCTTCGTTTTCTTCCGGATCTTCTTTTTGTCCCCGTACAAGCTGAGCCATAAAAGCCTTCCCGGGTACCGCAATTATATATTTATCACTTTTATCCGTCGGGATCACAGCTTCTATTCTGTAAGGAATGGATGTCTTGATTTTTTCTTCGCCGTCTTCATCATAAATTATAAATGCATCACTGCAAGTGACGATCACTTCATCATTCCTAACGCTTATCTCGTCAAAATCCACGTTAGTCCTGATATGCGATAAGTCACTTCCGTCTTTGTCGTAGATCCTGATCTCCATTCCCTTGCTTTCATCTCGCGAAGCGATGGCAATTGTTTCATCTCCGACATTGATTCCCTCTATACTTCCCTCGTATTCAATCCGGGCGATTTCCTCCGGTATCTCACTGAACCTGAAAATTATGGCACTGTATTCAGCGCATATGCACACATGCTCGTTGTCTACAAATTTGATATACGGAACTATCTCATCATCATAAGTAAAGGAACCGACAATCTTATCGGAATAATTTTGACCGACTTCGCCAAAATTATAGAATGTCAAACGGCAGCTCTGTTCTTCCTCTATTTCTACATAAGAAGTAACCAGTCTTTTTCCGTCGGGAGATAACGCGATCGTGACCGGAAAACCCATAGTTCTTACATCAGTTCTGATCTCAAGGAGTTTTTCTCCCTTAAAATCATAAAGGTATATGTAATCCTGCTCTCCTCCGTCGCACAAAAAGGCACTGATACCATCTTCGGAAATACATGCCTCACGGATCTGACCGGGCATCCTGAGCATTGTAACATTACCTTCTTCATCAGCAACGCAGGCTTCGATTCCTCCCCGGTCTGCAAAAACGCACTTGTCACCACTTGTTCGTCCTATCGGATCTATAAAATCATAAGAAATGTTCCATATTGTTTTCAGACTGTTGCTATAACCCTCGGCACCGTCGCGATTGTATGCACTGAATCCGTTTTGAGTTTCCATAACTTTCGAAGAAGATAATATTTCAAGTTCGGAAATCAGTTCTGCTCTGTTATACTCTCCTCTCACTTTTATAAGCGTAACAATCACAAGCAAAAGGATAGTAATTCCCAGAAAGATACACGCAAAAACAGAGCCCCGCCCTCGGCGGGGTCCCTGTGAATTCTCATGATCATAATTGCGCTTGTCATTTTCTATCATATCATCTCAATGCAGCTTTCCTTCTTATCGTGATCACTTTGCCGACTTTGCAGCCTCCAACTGTTTCTTATATGCCTCAAGAGCTTCGGAAATATTGAGTGCTCCTCCGTTATCGATTATCTCAATAAGACTGTCAATAACAGAAACCTTAAGATTCTCTTTTCCGAGGTAAGCTTCGTAATTCTGAGACACATCCATTGTAATGGCGCTTATCTCGTCATCGGTTTCTTTTTGAATCCGTACAGACTCTTCGCTCTGTTTCTTAAGCAATTCGATGTCATCAACATATTTCACACGGATCTCATTTACAATATCCTGCTTGGTTGTATTTTCAAAAGAAGTAAGCGCCTGTTTCTTCTGCTCAACAATTCCTTCAAGCGTCGTTTCAAGCTCTCCAATGCTCTGGTCAAAACTCTCAAGTCCATATACCGACTCATCGCGATCCTTACGAATACTGTTTGCTTTAGCCTTGATGCTCTTCTTTGTATCTCTGATCTGCTCTCTGAGGGAAGTTGCTTCTCTGAGCGCTGTAAGATGTTTGTTGCGTACTTTTTTAAATATGAAGAAAAATGACGCTCCGAACAAAACAAGCTCACATGCGTACATGGCAAGCAAGATCCAAATGTTCTCCAATCCCAGCGCCCAATATATACCGAGCGGAAGTCCGGCCAGAATAATAACTGTAAGAAGAATAATTAAATAATCGCTTATCGAACTTGGAAGGAACAGTGCGAAGAAATATCTTGTATTAAATATTCTCCATATATGGTCCTTCGTGAATGTTCCCTTGATCTCCTGTTTGATGCTTCGGATTGTTTCATGCTGATCCGCTGTCTCTGCGCCAATTCGCTGAGTAACTTTTTCATCCTTCGTCTTATCTCTTCTGGACTTTTCAGCCTTAATCCTGTTTCTCGTCTTATCAATCTGGCTGTCAAAAGATTGTTCCAATTCATCGACCCTCTTTGAAACGGTCGTCTCAATCTCTTTGTCCATAGCCTTTTGCTTGGCAGCCATTTCCTTATCGTATGTCTGCCTCAGGGTCTCCTGTTCTGTAGAAGTCTTCTTCAAGGTATCAAGATGCAACAGACTTCCTCTTATTTCTCTCAAAACCTCAGCTCCACCGTTCAAGATATTTGAATCACTCATATAACAATTCCTCCTCTCAGGAATATTCTTTCAGAAATACAGAGTCTTTTTTCTTCTACAGTGCCTTCCGTCCTTCAAGTGCCCTCAGCAATGTCACTTCATCAATATATTCGAGGTCTCCGCCTACCGGTATCCCGCTTGCGATCCTTGTTACCTTTATGCCCGCAGGCTTAACCAGCTTGCTGATATACATCGCGGTAGCTTCACCCTCAAGGCTCGAGTTTGTGGCAATGATAACTTCCTTAACATCTCCCTGAAGTCTGGCCATCAATTCCTTGAGCCTTATGTCTCCCGGTCCTATGCCGAGCATCGGAGAAATAGCTCCCTGAAGCACATGATATACGCCGTTATACTTTCCCGTTTTTTCATAAGCCGCAAGGTCCCTCGTCGTTTCAACCACCATTATGGTTGTCTTATCACGCCCGGGATTACTGCATATAGGACAGATTTCCCTGTCGGTCAGGGTAAAACATTCTTTGCAGTATCTTACGTTTTCCCTTGCGTCATTGATCGTGTCAGTCAGAGCTTTTACTCTTTCCTTCGGCATATTCAATATATGAAACGCCAGGCGTTGTGCTGATTTGTTTCCGATACCGGGAAGTCCGCCAAGCTGTTCGATAAGGCGGTCAATCTTTTCACTATAATAGTTCATCTGCGGAGTTTCTCCTCTGAATTAAGCTGTCTGCACGCTTTCTCTTCTGTCGTATCAGGCTAAACAACGGATCAGAAGAGTCCCGGCAAGCCGCCGCCAAGACCTCCCGCGAG
Organism: Lachnospiraceae bacterium; assembly: GCA_024693545.1. Classification (GTDB taxonomy): domain Bacteria; phylum Bacillota; class Clostridia; order Lachnospirales; family Lachnospiraceae; genus RUG11977. The sequence goes on along the minus strand of JAILKT010000082.1, from coordinate 18,125 downwards.
ATCACTGAACATATCGTTCTTACTTTCGTCCACTTTACGAAGAGCTTCATTTGTGGCAGCCATAATGAGGTCGGCGAGCATTTCGATATCTTCCGGGTCAACAACTTCCGGGCTGATATTGATAGCCGTAACCTCTCTCTTGCCGGAAACCTTAACCGTAACGGCTCCGCCGCCTGCCGAAGCCTCCCATTCCTTCTCTTCAAGCTCCTTTTGTTTCTCTTCCATCTGACGCTGCATTCTCTGTGCCTGCTTCATCAGATTGTTCATGTTTCCGGGCATCGATGCTCCGGGGAATCCGCCTCTTTTGGCCATATTTATCCTCCTCTAAAGAAGCTGTCTGCGCTTCTCTTATTGTAATACAATTCTGTGTGTTCCGGGCCTCACGCCCATTGCCGGCCGTCATCCGTTTCCTGTATCGATGGGGACGCCTGCCGCAACAAGATCCGAAATGTCCACCTTCTTTAATTTTTGGAATTTTCTTTCTTTCTCAACCCTAAAAGTGACTTCAACGCTCATGTTAAGAACACTTTTAACGGATTCTTTAACGATATCACATAGGCGTTCCAGAAAGGCTTTCCCGCTTGTTTCGTTGTGAATTATATCTTCCGTTCCGTCTGGCAATTCTTTCTCGAAAAAATTCAGTACCAGTTTTCCGTCCGCTCCCGATGTCGGAACAACGCCTTTAAGCTCGGTGCGTATTATCGCTCCCCTGTTTACATCTATGATCCTGTCCCATGCGGCACCGATCTTCTTCATCTCTTCATCAAGAACCGGTATCGGTATTTCCTCTTCATCTTCCCGATCGTCTTTCTGAGTTTCGGGTAATGTCATATTTTCGTGAACCCGAACGACACCGTTTTGAGCTATCTCTTCAAGACGCATCTCAAGTTTTCTCACTCTTTCGAGCACCGCTCCATCGTTTCTCTCCGTTTCGGGAACGCATAACTTTATGATCTCCACTTCGGTTAACACTCTTTTCTGAGTTGCAAACCGCAGTTTATTTGACAATTCGGAAAGGCTGTTGATGTATTTGATGATCGTACTTACTTCGTAATGCCGCGCTTCGTTCCGAAGCAGTTCAATCTGTTCGTTTGAGTATTCAAGCACTCTTTCGGGTCGCGGCGTTGTCTTTACTATCAGGACATTCCTGATATATGTGATGAATTCGGTAACAAACCTGGCCGAATCCTTTCCTTCTATCATTGCCTCGTCAAACACTCCGAGAGCTCTGGCGACATCGTTCTTGACGATATATCTGAGGAGCCCCGCATAAGTCTCGTTATCAAGCCCGCCAAGTATCTGAAGAACTTTCTCATACGTAAGATCCTGTCCGAGATAGAATGCTATACACTGATCCAGAAGGCTTTCTGCATCACGCATCGAACCATCGGCAAGCCTTGCTACATACTGAAGTGCTTTTTCTTCTGCTTCTATGCCCTCCGACTTAAGGATCGAGCCAAGATGCTCAGCTATGGTTTCAACGCTTATACGCCTGAAACTGTACTTCTGACATCTCGAAAGTATGGTGATCGGTATTTTATGAGCCTCTGTGGTTGCAAGGATAAATATCACATACGACGGTGGCTCTTCCAGTGTCTTAAGCAGCGCATTGAATGCGCCGGTGGAAAGCATATGAACCTCGTCAATGATATAAACCCGGTACTTACCTTCCGAAGGCGAATACTTGATCTCGTCAACAATCTGTCTTACGCTGTCCACGCCATTGTTTGAAGCTGCATCTATTTCGATGACATTCATAAAGCTTCCGTCTTCGATGCTTTTGCAGACATTACATTTACCGCACGGACTGCCTTCTACCGGTGATTCACAGTTAACGGCTTTGGCAAATATCTTTGCGATGGATGTCTTGCCGGTACCTCTCGTGCCGCAGAAAAGATACGCATGACCAACACGACCCGTCTTAAGCTGATTTTTGAGGGTCGTGACTATATGATCCTGACCTTTGACCTCATCAAAAGTCGATGGTCTGTATTTTCTGTATAGCGCAAGGTATGACATGATTATTCCCGCATTTCATCTTTACTGTTGCATGGTTTCCGGACAAAAAGCGTTTAAATAAATGCTTTTATAGCCAAAAACACCTACAGAAAAAATTATAATAGAACAGTCCTCTTTTTTCAAGCAAACTCTGCTTAAGGTCTATATTTCCGTACAGATTGTTATGTCCCGTTCAGAGCTTTTACTTCATCAGGATGTAAATACTATATTTTTTTCTCAACGCCTATGTGATAAAATTCTGAAAGACGATACTTGAAAGGAGATCTCTTGTGCGAATTTGGGTCAGACTTTTTAAAGAAAACCATCTTATCCGCGATACCGTTATTGAAGACACCCGCTCCGTATCACGGACCAAAAAAGTGACTTCATCTTTGGAAGCCGCCTGTCATGAGTTTGATCTTGCGGTTCCTACATGGCTCGATCTTAATATCCGGGACTTCCAAAATCACGCCAGAACAAGATTCGGTCCGGACTGCTTTCACGAAGAGATTGCTTTTGACTTTATGGATTTCAGAGTCATCGAAGAAGATTAAAAAATGCACTGCTGTATCGGCAGTGCATAAATTATTATAAGGTTATCTTATTTCATTATATAATCGACGAAAAACGAAAGAACTGATCAAATGATCTTAGAAGCTTAAAGTCTCCTTTGCTGCTGAGTACGCCCGACATAAATGCACCCTGAAATGTCTGCTTTCCTCTCACCAGTTTATTAACGACGTCACGTGTTGTCTTTGCTTCAACATCAGGTGCCGACGCCTCACCGTAATATACTTTGAGGTCATCGTCTTTAATCTCGATCACAAGTGTTCTGCCCGTATCGGTCATCTCAATCGAGAATACCGCTTCAAGCCTTTCACCCGTTTTCACGAATCCGTCTTTTATCTCTTTGATGAATTCCTGTTTTGATTCATCCCTTCCTGTATCAAGAATATTTCTGTATCTCTGCGAAAGAAGTTCCACATCTTTTTTCTGCTTCTGAACATATGAATCATTTGATACATATTCAGAGAGTTGCTCGCTTTCCTGAGGTGTGAGCCCCGCTGCCGGAGCCTGCGAGAATCTCCCCGGTTCAGTACGTGCACTTGATTTAAATGTAGGCGCTCCCTGATGAACTATCCTGTAAATATCCTCACCTTTTTTCTCAATGAGGCTTAATATCTGGGGATCGGTCTCAAAGTCTGTCTGATCGTCAACATAGGCGCAAATGCCTTCACACACCTTGCCACCCAGAAGTTCCCATGCTCTTGTGAGCATGCACTGCGCTTCCCGCTCTCCTCCCGATGTAGAAATAACAACCGGGAACATATAAATCTTACTGAGGATATTGCGATCTGCATAAAGCCAGCATGCATCAAGGAACTGCTGAAGGAGTCCGCCAATCCCGAGCCATTCGACGCTCGCCACCAGGATAACTCCGTCGGCTTCTTTGAGAGTATTGACCTGCATGGCGATTCCGCTCTTGTTCTCATAGAGGTTATACCTCTCAACATGAGCGCGGACGTCATCAAGCACTCCCGTAAGCTTATCCATCACATAAAGTGAAGGGTCTTCTATCAAGCCTCTTCCGCCGTAGTAAATGTTGATATTCATAGTCCTAGTCCTCTTCTCTTCAAGGATATATAGTGAGAACACACCTTATCCGATCTTCACATGTCATCAGACGATCTGCAAACGATCGGGATTGTCTGCTGCATTAAGCAGAAGTACCAAGATGTATTTTATCATATCCTCGGGAAGTGAACAACCGAGGATTCCCGATTATAATCCTAAAATCACAAGCATACGGCGGTTAATGGTCAATTCAAATGATTTATATAATACGATACGCTTCCGAAAGAAATCTCATCTCCTTCCCTTACCTCAAACATCATATTGGGCGCAAGTTTATGTCCGTTTAGAAATGTACCGTTTATCGTATTAAGATCCTCTATTGTTACACCACCCTCTCGATTTCTGTCAAGTTTCAGGTGTTTCCGGCTGACTCCCTTCGCATCCACTATCAGATCACAGGATGCCTTATCTTTCCCGATCACACACGGAAATCTGTCGGTGCAAAGGCCCGGCATTCCATCCGAAACGAGTACCAGACTTTCCTGTTTTCCATTTCCCATCAGTAAAACCGTTTCATTATCATCTGCTGATCCATCCTTAATATCTGTATGTTTCAAAATCTTAATTATGGGTCTCACCGAACGTATCATCAAAACGACGCAGATCACTGCCATAACTATCATTAAAGGCACCCACAACGGAATCCCCGCAAAAGTCCGGTGAAAAGCCCTTATTTTTCCGGATATTACAGCAACCGTAAGGATCAGATAAGCCCCCGTACACATAACAATGGTCATCTTTGTTTGTTTGTCCGCAATAATCAAAAAATCGCGGATCCATTCTATCGGAGATCTTTTTTCGTCCAATTTTTCGGGAACATCAATCGGATATTTTGACATATTCCACCTTACGGTTTCCCTGTTGTTGACCGGTTTCGTCTCCTCTTCTGTTTCCGGTTCCGGTTCCTCTTCCGTTTCGCGATCATCGTCTGCCTCATCCACAAATTCCTTCATCTGCTTCAAGGAACAACCGTCACGAACTTTCATATACAAACCGTAAGAACTTCTTACAGCAAGTCCGTCATTGTAATCTATCATATCCAAACAGTATTCCATTAAATCCCCCAGGTGTTTTTTGAAATTCTCTCCATAACCCGGACAATAAACAAGTTTTACATCCCTATTCTTTTTGTCAAAAAAAACTGTTTCAGGCGTGATCACATAATCTTCTTCTTTCAGCAGAAACGGTATTCCCGCTTCAACCACATCGGAAAGCCCCCGTGCCAATGACCTGATCTTTTCAAAACCCAGTTTTCTTTCCGACTCTTCTTCAAGTGAAGATAATCCCTCGATGCTATATTCATAAATCTTCTTCCCGTTAATCCTCCGAATGGTAAACGGAAGATGACCGCGGATTTCGTTTTCAAGCATCATTCTTTCCCTAAAATCTTCCGCGGTGCCGATGTCTTTGGTCTCACCTGCAGCGTGAGCAATATTATTGTCGATTATTTTTGTAGCGCTCTCAAGAGATAAAATTAAACTTTGTGATCCAAACTCTCTTTTTTTCTCAATCTTCACTGCCATTTCTCCAACCCCGCGCATATCCCTTTACCTTTGTGTATATACTCTTTCCGACTGCAAAATACCTTGCTTTTGTTAATCTGTTATCTGCTTTTAACGATCTTATCTTCTTTTCTCCCAAAAGGATTTCCGATAATTTTTCCGGGATAATACCTCCGTCAGCAGCCGCTCCCAAAACGTATTCAACGACCAGCTCCCCGTAATCTCCGTAACACCTTGAAACACTGCAGGCGGCAAGCGGATATCCTGTCAATGTATTTCTTGCTTTTCTGTAAAAACCAATGTTATCTGTCTCTCCCGTATCGCGGTAAACACGTTCCTCCTGCAAAAGCAGCCTGTCGCATTCACACAATGCGGAAATTTTTGCATACATATAGAAGGAAAGCCATATCATAGCTATTATCAAACCGATAACAAACGGGAAAATAAACGCCGCTTCGATTGTCACAAAACCGTTCCGTTCAGATACATCTCTTCCCATATCGCACCTCCTCCTACTGTTTGAAAACGTAAAACATAACGATCGTATATGCTGCCAAAAGAAAAGGAATAAAAGGAATACTGCTTTTAAATGCAATTTTTTTTAACATGAGCAAGACTGCCATAATAACAGCCGAAAGCAAAAAAGCAATTAGCGCAAGTCCGGCTGCACAAGAAAAACCAAGCGCTGCACCCAGATACATAAGTATGATTCCGTCAGCCTTTCCAAGTTTCCCTCCCGAAAACATCGAAGTTGCCAGGAAAAACAGACCGACCGCTATCCCACCTATCGTATCTGTAAAAGAAAGACTCCCCATGCCAATTCTCAGAATGATCGACGGAACAACCCCCAGCGCCAAAAACCATCGCTGTATATACCCGGTCTTTATATCCGAAAAAGCCGCTGCCACCAGATACACTCCCATAACCCCCGTTCCGATTATGATCATTCAGTTGCTCCTTTTCCGGCACATCTCTTGCACTCCCTGTATCCTTTTTCCAATGCCTCCTCCTTTTTTATACGGGTAACCGTTCTTTTCAAACTTGAACAATCTTTTTTAAAATGGTACTTATCGCCGTTTTCCGTGACATAAACAACTCCCGGAGGCTTTCCCGACGCACATCTCTCACACGGCTTATATTTTCCTCCATTATTATTACGCGCACTCTCAATCGATCCGTATATCATTTCATGACGCGATATCTTTAAGGCCGGACAATTGTTGCCGGTATGATAAACGCTTCCGGTTTTTGTAACATAGACATATTCCGAATCGTCATCATTATCCTCTTCTCCGCCTTCATCGGATACCTCCGTAAGGATCAACGGTACATCATGTCCGTTAAAGTATCTGTATGTTACCGAATGGCATACGGGAACGCCGAAAGATTCGCCGAGGAACAGTATCGGAACCTTGAGATCATAACTGCACCTGATCGTTATCTTGTCATCCCCAAACAGTTCTGACCCCGAAAATGACATCCCCCATATATTTCCATCAACCAAATCCAGAACATCGTCTTCAAGTTCCTGCCTGACAGCCGTTCCTATAACTGTTTCATCAATAATTTTCCCGGCGATCCCGTCAACATCCGGGAAAAGATCTTCCGCTGCATCTGCCAGACTTCCAAATGACGTGATCCTTCTTGCTGCGGAAAAAACCGCCTGTTCAACTTCATATTCGGCGCCAATAAGCCTAAAAATACTTATGAATGTAAAAAGAGCGAACAAAAATATGGGAAACGATAGCGACGCTTCGACTGTAAGCGATCCACGAACTTTTTTTCTGAATTTGCCGGACTTCCGTTTTTTCATTTTTCTTTCCCCCGGGTCAGCATGTCTGTTCCTGATGGTTGTGCGACAAAATCGCACGATGTGAGATGTGTCCAGTTGTTCCTTTAGAGTGTGTGATATCATTGTCATCCGGACCTGCCTAGTGGTCCGGTAGTTCTCATCAGGGACAGACATGCGGATCCGGAGCCAATGTCTGCAACGGTTTTAATAATTTACACTGTCACTTCTGACAAATCCGTATCCGGAAGGCGTTTGAATATCCGTAAACAGACCGTCAAAAATACTGATATAACGGCTTGGACACGAAAAAACAAGATTCGCATCAAATCCGGTAATACAATTTTCAAGAAGAAAACTCTCATCATATCCCCACCTCATATTTTCTTCGATCAAATCCATCGTCCTTAGGCATAACTCTTCGCCGGGAACCGTGATCATAAAGATAAAAAGATAATCCCCATAGACAAGAGATACTTCCGATTCTCTAAAGGTCTTGACCTTACTCTTTATTCCTTCGTGTGTTAATGCCGCCGGATCAAAACTGTCAATACAGTAACTTGAAGACGTTGTTATGATCGGTACTTTTTTTCCGGCTATAATGGCGGCCGTTTCCACGATTGCCTGTTCTGCGCTCCATACAAATAAGATCATGTATTTGACGATCGCTGTAAGAAAATAAAGCCCGGTAAAACCAACCATAGAAGACGCTATTTCCGCCGCTCTCATATGAAGTGCTGTATTGGACATGACATAGGCGCCGGATGTAACCATCCTTACAAGCATGATCATTGTTGCCATTTCGGCCAGATTTTCAACATCCGATCTTCCGCCAAAAAGTATGTATTCCTGCTCATATGCAAGCGCCCCTTGAGACGAAGTCACCCTGTCAATGTTATCCCCGAAATGTTCCCGGATATACAGAAGCAAAAGCATTTTTTCCGCAAACCCCGGTTCCTTTTCTTCAATATTCCTCCCTACCTCGGACATCATATTTGCAGCATCAACACCGCAAAAGCTTTCAGCACCGGATTCTTTTCCAAGCTCATCCGTAAGTATATCTCCCGCATCCCTGAATCCTTCCGGTTCCGCTTCTGACAGATCTGAAGGTCGGTTTCTGACATCAAGTCGTTTTTCGGAAAGCTTATCCTCATCAACCAAAAGTCCGAGGAAACCCTTTGCCACCGTTCTTTTAAGGCCATCGGACAGCTCACACAGAATCCTGTCAGGCTTCATTTCGCTGTAGTCAAAAACCAATTTATCATAGCTGAATTCCGCTATACTGTTTCTTACCCCGTTCATTTTCTCGTTCCAGCCCAGAAGATTGGTGAGTGAGACTTCCGAAACGGCAGCTCTCGAAACATCAGTGCTGATATTTGCCTCTCTCTCTATGCTTGACAATACGCTCACATCTTTTCTGAGAGTATCCTCCATTATCTCAAAATCCGGCATCTTGCCGTCCATTCCCGTATATCTGCGCATCCTGGACAGCGAAACCCGAAACGCGCTGTACGACTCCTTCGACAGGATATCTCTGCTGTTCTCCAACAGTTTTTCAAACATCTCGATCATAGGACGTGCATTGTTTGCGATCTCACGATCTTCTTCAATGATTTCAACTGCTTCTTTTGCTTCCAGAAGACATCCGCTGACCTTCCTCATCAGCTCATCTGTATGTGCCGTTGCCGACAAAACAAGATCATTTATACTTTCATTGAGATCATTAACTTCTTGTGACAATTCTCTTATATCGGCATCCGTTTCATCGGCGCTCTCAAGCAGTTTATCGATTTCTGCCCGAAGGTCGGTTATTTCCGCCGGCTCACCTTTTTTATTATCTTTTCCTTTTTCCCCATCTTCGTCCGCTGTATTCTTTTCGATAAGGATATTAAGGTTTTCCCTTTTGGCGGAAATATCATCGCTTAATACCCTTCTGTTTTCCAAAAGGTCAGACAGCTGTTTTTTAAGCTCGTCTCTTCTTTCAACTTCCGGAATCGCCATTTTTATTTTTTGTACAGCATTATCAACATAAATCTCAGGATTGAAATATCTGTCCTCAAGAAGCATCCATACATCCGTATTGTTGATTCCCGCGCTTACCGGATCGATTCCACGGGTCATAAACGACTTGACGAACAACTCATGAACTTCTCCTATGGTGCTCCCATTGCAGACCAATCCGTCAATTTTATCCATCAAAATCAAAGTATTCCGATCGATCATCGCCAAACTGTCCTCTATCTCCATTTGACGCTCATATATCTTGTACACTTCATTTTCTTTTGAAAGGATTCCGATTCTTTCAAGCAGCGGTCCTAATGTATCAATTGCGGCACAGTATTTTTCATATTCTTCAACTTGTTTCAAAAACGTTTTTCCATCTTTTGTCACAAAAGGCCTGGTCGCGGTTATCTTCCCTTCCTCCGGAGTAAGACCAAATGAACTTTCTCCCAAAAAGCCCTTAAACACATTTGTCAATTCCTCCATATCAGGGACCTTACCGCCAAATGCCGTGTCAATTCCGAATACACCATACTTTTCGTAAAGCGGTCGATAAAACTCTCCCAGCAAAGATTCTACGCATGTAGTAAGCTGCATATCGGCTATCGTAGCAGCAGCCCTCATTCTCGCTCCCTCCAAAAGCACCATGATCAGTGATGTGATAAGAAGGAACGTAAAAGAAAGAAAAACAGTTATGGCTCCCTTTTCTCTCATGAATTAACAATCTCACCCGTTTTTTCACTGATAGTCCCAAATGCCTTTGTAACGAGAGACATTATTTCATCTCTGAAAATGATAACAAGCGCTACTATGACGATTATTATCAACACAATTTCCACCACTCCGAACGCTCTGTTATCGTTTACGAATTTCTTGATGATCTTCATTTTTCCTTTTCCTTTCTTTCTAAATTCCCATCCCCATAAATGCAGGTACAACAATTATCGCTATGACTATGACAAGCATTCCCATCATCGGAAGCAACAGTTTTGTCGAGGTCTCCTCACCTTTTTTTCTGACAGCCTCAAATCTTGCCGCATAAGCGTCTCGGGATTCAAGATCAAGCATTGAAAGTATTTCTCTGCTTCCTCTTCGAAGATTCCTTGCAAGCATGGCCGAAAGCCGTTTGTAACATAGTATTCCGGCTCTGTTGCCAAAACTCTCATAAACAGCCGACTCACTTTTGCCCAGTTCAAGTTCCCTCATGGAAAACACCATCTCTTCATAAGCAAATTTTCTTCCAAGTCTGGGTTTCGCAGCCAAATAATCATTACATATCCTTTTCCATGCTCCCGAGCATGTCATCCCTGCGGTAAGTAAAAGGATCAATTTTGAAATGATCTCCGGATAATCTCTTTCCATCTGCTCGTTTCTTTTCTTATCCGCATCTTTCATCGAAGACCTTGCCCTCGGAATTACCATGATCGCCAACAACAGTCCCAATAATGCTATCGCCAATGGTCTTGCGTCTTTTGGTTCACGCCAGGACAGTCTTTCTCCGCCTGCCTCAACCGGTAAACTGACAGTATTCGATCCGGGATTTTCCTCGTTTGCTTCACGAACCGCTTCATCCACTGCCATAACTCTTTTTTCATATTCGCTCAGTTCTTTTTTGCCGGGTGGAACGATAGTAATACGGATCGGAAGCTTTTGAGAATGCTCAAAATATCGGAGCGTTGCATATATCGTTACCTGTACCGGTTCGGATGGTGTGATCCTTAACCTTCCCGTCTCAGAAATAAAACCCTCCTCATCTGCCTCCCACATTACCGACACCTTTGATCCTTCTATTTTTTTGATCATATCAAGGGACGTGCTGACCTCTCCAAGAGATGGATTATCCCCGCACAAAAGAGTCAAAAGGCTTTTTTCAGCGTTTTTAAAAACAAGTGCGATCTCATCCCCACGTACCTCTTGTTCCGTCACCAGAATATCTACTTTTTCGTGTTCCCCGTCAGCGACGGACACCTCCAGCTGATATGTCTTGTCACCTTCCCCCGATCCGGTTCTTTGTAATGTATTATCCTCACCGATAACTTTTTTCCCTGCGATCGCAACAAGTCCGCATATTATACCGGTTAACAGGACTATCAATATAATCCTTTCTATCAGAAGACAGGCTTTCTCTCTTACACTCTTTTTAACGTCCTCATTAATGTATAAATGACTCGCTGTCTCTTTTCGCACAAATAAATCATCGTGTCCGTGCGCCTCGATTCGATCGTATATTTTTCCGGCAGTCTTTGATAAAAGCTTCACATGACTCTCCCCCCCCGTATGACTCATATTTTAATTTTCACGATCCTCGCTGCCATAAAACTCATGGCTATGTACATAACAAGCATGGCACTCATAAACATTATTCCCGTAATGTTTCCGTAAAGCGGTTCGAGCAAGCTCGGAGAGCTCAGCCTCAGATAACCAAGCATAAGATACGGAATCACTCTCATGATATCGCTCTCAAACTTCTTTGAAGCCATCATAGTCCTCAGTTCCCTGGACACCTCTGTCTTTGTCCGGATCGTTCCGGATGTTTCTCTTATAATGGCCATAATATTTCCGCCTGTCCTTTTTGCAGTAGCGAATACATCGGCAAAACTCCTCACGTCTTCAATATCCGTTCTGCGTGCCATATCAATAAATGCGTCTTCAATCCTGATATTATTACCCACCTGTGTGTTTATGACTTTTAGTTCCTGCATGATAGAGCTTTCCCTGCTATGCGATATCAACATATCTTTATAGGTTTGGCTTACCGCATTTTCTATGGATGACCCGCCTTCAAGAACTCCGGCCAGACAACTTATCGCATCCGAAAAATCCATATTCAGTTCAAATTTCTTTTTTTGTAAAATTGCTTCTTTTTCTTTTTTATGGTAAATATGCCAGAAAGGCAGGAATATCAAAGAAGAAAGAATACTGTTATAGAATAAGATTCCTGTTATTATCGCAAATACAACGCCTTTAAAGAAAAGGAATGCCGACTCTTTTCGTGTTGGCAGATACCCTTCATAAACCCGCACTCCTGAGTTTTGCCGTTCTAACGAGCGGGTTTTGTGTTCTTTGAAGGTTGCCGAAAACGCGTCCCTCATTTTCACCTTCCTCGTTAAATACATATAGCGGATTAAGGATTATTTCGTCCTCCTTATATCCGGCAACCTCTGTAATTTCAAGAACTCTCCTGCTTCTATCCCTAAATCTTCCGAGTTGGATTATTATATCGATCGCAGAGGCTATCTGTCTTCTTACCGCCTGCAGCGGAATATCTACTCCGCCCAGCAAAACCATTGTTTCCAGCCTTGATAAAGCATCCGCTGTTGAATTTGCATGTCCCGTGCTCATTCCGCAATGGCCGGTATTGAGAGCCTGAAGCATATCAATGCATGCCCCGTCTCTTACTTCCCCGACGATTATTCTATCGGGCCGCATTCTAAGAGATGTTTTTATCAGATCCCTTATTGTAATCTCGTTTTTTCCCTCAACATTGGCATTTCTGACTTCAAGACTGACAAGATTTGGTATTTCTTTGATCTGTAATTCCGCAGAATCTTCGATAGTGATTATTCTTTGATCCTTCGGTACAAAATTAGACAAAGCATTGAGGAATGTGGTTTTTCCACTGCCTGTTCCTCCGCTTACAAAGATGTTGTAACCGGCCTTAACCAGTTTTTCAAGAAATTGGGCTGCTTCAGCCGATACACTTCCCAGTTCGATCAATTTATTAATGGTCATTACATCTTCGGGAAACTTTCTTATAGTTATCACAGGTTCCCGAACCGATACCGGCGGAAGTATAAGATTCACTCTGCTTCCGTCCTTTAGTCTGGCATCTACTATCGGGCTGCTTTCATTTATCAGTCTGTTCGAGCCCGCCGCAATCTTTTGGATCACATCCTCAAGCTTTTCCCGGCTCTCAAACGAACCTTCATGCCTTAATATTCTTCCCTCTCTTTCAACAAATATATCATCCGGACCGTTGACCATGATCTCTGTTATTTTCGGATCCGCTATGAGTTCTTCCAGCTCATCCATTCCCCTGACGCTTGCATAAAGCGCCGACGCGGCTTCCTTCTTTTCAGCCAAAGTCATGTGTTCCCTTGATGAGCGCTCCATTATCACATCATCTATTATCTCTTTCAGTCGGGCCTCGGTCATGTCAGGGTCTCCGCCGGCTATCTGTTGAACAAGGGAAGCCATTTCGCTTCTGACCTTTTTACCTAACATATCGCTTCCCCTCCATCTCCTCTATGAACCTACCTAACCTTCCTTTAAGGAGCATCCCGTTCTCGCAGCCACTTTTTATAAGACCGTCATAGGGAACCGTTATGCATGAATCACCTGATAAGTCAACTCCGATCGAGCTCAACTGTCTTTTCCATTCAGTGATCCGATCTGATTCCTTCCACTCTGTCGGACAGGGCACCCATATCTTATCTGCAGATTTGAGAAGCGGTACGGATGCCGCGCCGAAGAGTTTTATGTCCAAAACGATATACCTGTATCCTTCTTTTTGGATAAGACCAATGAGCTTCATTATATGCTCCGGTGTGATGTCGAATAAATCACTCCAATGGTCTGAGCCGCATATGCAGTCAAGCGCTCCTATTCTCTGTGTACATTTTTCAATCGCAAGATTGTCGGAAGCGTCGAGCAGATAAATAAACTTTCCCAGTCCCCCACGACTCCTTGTGAAGGTTTCGGGATCCGGATTAAAAAACGGATCAAGGCTTACAAACAATGTTCTTGCTCCTTTGCTGTAATAGGATGCAAGTGCGTATGCGTAAGTGGAGGCATACGTTCCTCCGAACGGGGAGCAAACACAGATGATCTGTGAAGGAACTCCATTAATTGATCGTCTGACATCCACGTCCGCAATCTTTTTTGAAAAGTCATTGTTCTGATCTGCCTTGCTAGGTTTCTCATCGATCATCTCTGATATGAATCCCACATCTGTTTCTTTTACATATCCCTGTTCAATGAGCGCCTTAGTCTCTTCAGTGATGTCATTAGCTACCGATTCAAGGTTCCGGTACATCCCAATACCTTTTACCCCGGCCGATTCCTGATTTCCTGTAAGCCAAATTATCGGAGTCTGCAACTGTTCTGCTTTCAAACCGTCTTCCACAACCAGTACTTGTGGTTTCTGCTCTCTGATAAACTCTTCAAAGCTTTCGTATCGGGTATAAACCCCAAATTTGACATCTCCCGATACTTTTGCGGAAAGGTACTTCTCAAGTCCTTCCGCATAATCTTCATCACTGACTAATACTGCAAAACTGATCATATGATACCCCATAGGCGGATAATAGATTCTATCCGCCTATGCCTCCCCAAATACTTCCTCCATCCTCTAGATCCGAAAAATAGATTTAACAGACCGGTTATCTCTCAAAGAGAGCATTTCCGCCAGAACTCCTGGAAAAAGTGAGAAAAAAAGAGCCCCGGACCTAAATCTGGAAACGAAGATTAACGTGGTAACAACAAACAACTGACAACCGGCAGCCTATTCTGCCAAAAAACCAAAAGATACACGGACGATTCCGTCAAAACGATTTCTGTAAGACGAACTCTTTACCCTAAAGTGAAGAGCTCTTTCAGATGTGAGAACATCATATATTAAAAATCGCCTCACGTCAATGCTCTAAGTTATTGTAATTATTTACAATTTTTCGGACTCAAAATTGTGCAATTTGTACACACCCCTTGAAAACACTGGGCTCGCGGAAACCCTTATTTTACAAGGGTTTCCTGTCTTTTCGTACACTGTTTTTCTGTTTACTGTTTTTGAACAATTTTGATCGTCAAAAAGATCTGAAAACTGCAGCATGAATCTACTTTTCGCACTGATGATATTCGCTTATCAGCACACCTCCGACCCATCCGAAACATCCTTGTCGGGGACCATGAGCGCCAGCTTTCCGTCTGCGTCTTCTGCACAGAGGAGCATTCCTTCACTCTTGAGACCCGCAAGTGTTGCGGGTTTAAGGTTAACGATCACCATTACCTTCTTACCGACCATCTGCTCGGGTGAGTAATATGCCTTGATTCCGGAAACGATCTGCTTTACTTCGCCGCCGATCCTGACCTGTGAGCAAAGAAGTTTCCTTGATCCCTTTACTTCTTCACACTTAATGATCTGACCCACTCTGAACTCGAGCTTTGCGAAATCATCATACGTAACTTCGGGCTTTACGGGGACATGAAGATCGGCAAATGCTCCGCTCTCAGACGCTCCGGATCCATCAGCGTTCTGCTCGGGAGCCTTGCCGGCAAGGATCGCCTCGCGTCTCTGTTCCTCTTCGTATTCTTTGATCTGCTTCTCTTTGATGACTGCAACCTGCTCCATAACTTTGTCTGCTTCAAGTCTCGCAAAAAGAATGGTGGGCGTCTCAACTACCTTGCCACCGTCGGGGTAAAGGCCGAACTCTCCGAGCTCTTCATAGCTTCTTGCCTTAGTTCCGAGCTGCGCAAGGATCTTTTCAGCGGTTTCCGGAAGGAACGGCGCAAGAAGGCTCGCTCCGATCGCGATGCTCTCGACAAGGTTGTACATTACTGTCGCGAGCCTGTCCTTATCCGCCTCGTTCTTCGCGAGAACCCAGGGAGTTGTCTCATCAATATATTTATTGCATCTCTTAAAGAGATTAAAGATTTCCGTAAGTGCATCGGCAACCCTGAGTTCGTCCATCTTTGCATGTACTGCCCCTGAAGTGGTCTTTGCAAGTTCGATGAGCTCACTGTCAACATCTGCGCTCACACCCGCATTCTTCACTACTCCTCCGAAGTACTTATTGCACATGGAAACAGTACGATTTACAAGGTTTCCGAGGACATTTGCAAGATCCGAGTTGATACGCTCGATCAGGAGATCCCATGTGATAACACCGTCATTCTCGAAAGGCATCTCATGAACAACGAAGTATCTTACGGCATCGACTCCGAACAGGTTGACAAGGTCGTCTGCGTAAAGAACATTTCCCTTACTCTTGCTCATCTTTTCTCCACCCGTGAGCAGCCAGGGATGACCGAAAACCTGCTTCGGGAGCGGCTCACCGAGTGCAAGAAGCATGATCGGCCAATAGATCGTATGGAATCTGATGATATCTTTTCCGATAAGATGCAGATCGCAAGGCCAATACTTTTTATATAGGTCACCATGGTTGCCGTCAGCATCGTATCCGAGTCCCGTGATATAGTTACTGAGCGCATCTATCCACACATAAACTGTATGCTTCGGGTCAAAATCAACAGGAATACCCCACTTGACGGATGTACGTGATACACACAGATCCTTCAGTCCCGGAAGCAGGAAATTCTTCATCATTTCGTTCTTACGGGATTCGGGCTGAATAAATTCGGGATGTGTGTTGATGTGCTCTATTAACTTGTCGGCATATTTACTGAGTTTAAAGAAATAAGCTTCTTCCTTTGCGGGCACACACTCTCTTCCGCAGTCGGGGCACTTGCCGTCCTTAAGCTGAGACGGTGTAAAGAACGACTCACAGGGCTTGCAGTACATTCCTTCATACTCATCCTTATAAATATCACCCTGATCGTAAAGCTTCTTAAAGATCTTCTGAATCTGAACGACATGATCTTCATCGGTAGTACGGATGAAACGGTCATACTTTGCTCCGACGAGGTCAAATATCCTCTTGATCTCGGCTGCGACGTCATCTACAAATTCCTTGGGTGTTTTTCCGATCGCAGCGGCCTTCTCCTCTACTTTGATACCATGCTCATCGGTACCGGTCTGAAAACGCACATCAAACCCCTCAAGCTTCTTGTATCTTGCGATACAGTCCGCGAGAACGATCTCATATGTGTTTCCGATGTGTGGCTTGCCTGAAGCATAGGCGATCGCCGTTGTGATGTAATAGGGTTTCTTTTCCATAATCATTTCCTCCTCAAAAAAACAAAAACCCCGTCTTCATAATAAAGACGGGGAACATATCCACGTGGTACCACTTTATTTCGGCCCGGCCTCACGGCAGGGTCCTTTAAGGCTGTCCAACAACAGTCCGTACTGTAACGGGTACTCCCGTACGATGCTTTCTGTGCAAGCGGTCAAAACCACCGGGGCCGGTTCACATCGTCTGCTCCGAGACCATCTTCCGCGGATACATGCCTGCCCCTTTTCAGCTGACGGGGCTCTCTGTGTGACTGCCGTCCGTGTACTCTTCTCTTCAACGCTTTTCGCCTGTAATAATGCGAGTTTATCATGGGTTATGGGAAAAATCAAGTATTCTTACAAAAAAGCCCTTTCCGGTACAAAGTAAAACTGTCAGGCGTTCGTTTTTATACTCTTTTCAGAGGTTTTTATAAATTTATAATGGATTATTCCGCTTTGTTCCTGTACTATATAAAAAGACTTTAGAAGGCAACAGGCAGGAGAAAACATGCACAAGAAAAAAGATCTTACACCACGACAGCAGAAAGCGATCAAGATAACCGCCCTTATCGTTGCTGTACTCGTACTTTCTGCGCTTACCGCAGCGATTGCGATACCGATGTTATCGTTTGCAAAAGATCCGATATTATTCAGAGACTGGGTTGACGATCATTATATTCTGAGCGCACTCATATATATCGGGATGGTTACTTTCCAGATCGTCGCCGCCTTTGTTCCCGGTGAGCCGTTTGAGATTGCCGCCGGCTTTGCGTTCGGCCCTGTCTACGGTACAATTCTGTGTTTTATCGCAGAGGCAATAGGAAGCATTCTTGTTCTGCTTCTCGTAAGGAAGTTCGGTCACAAGCTCCTCGAAGTATTTTTTTCCAAGGATAAGATCGACTCCCTCAAATTTCTTCACTCAAGCAAGGCCAAGATCCTTATCTTTGCCATCGCTTTCATACTCCCCGGAACCCCGAAGGATCTGCTTTGTTACTTCGGAGGAATTACTGATATTCCTCTTCTCGTGCTCATTCTCATCACATCCTTCGGACGTATCCCGTCCATTGTCACTTCCATCATCGGTGGCGACGCTGTCGGCAACGGTGACTACACCTTCGCGATCATAATCTTCAGCATCACGCTGCTTGTGAGCGGTATCGGACTCGTGATATACAACCGCTACCGGAAACGCAAGGCGGCTGCGCTTGATCCCCACATCGACGACGAGTCTCACTCATGAAATTGTGCCAATTCGCAAAAACTCGCTCATGAAATCGTAAAAATCCTTTCAAACTCGCTCATGAAATCGTTG
>JAILKT010000070.1 GCA_024693545.1 Lachnospiraceae bacterium | reverse complement strand
TTTCTGCCACACGGGCAAACAGTATCCGCGGCTTGTCCTACGCCGCATTGACACATTGTCGTGAACTACTCGTCAATTGAATTACCGAGAATTCCCGCTTATAGTCCTGGAACACAGGTCAACCTCTCACGATACACAAATGCTGTTTTCCGTCCCTGTGTTCAATTACCAACGTAATTATAATTTATCATCTGCAAACAAAACAATTCTTCTTATGAACCGTAAACACCTATATCACTTTTTGTCTTTTCCTATCTCATCTCAGACTTGCCTGCTCTTGATTTCCGCTCTTTTGCTCTTGATTTCCTCTCTTTTGCTCTTGATTTCCTCTCTTGCGCTCTTGATTTGCTCTCTTGTGCTCTTGATTTACTCTCTTTTGCTCTTGATTTACTCTCTTTTGCTCTTGATTTCCGCTCTTTTGACTGTTTCCACTCATTGATTCTAGAATTTGCGTCCAATAGAAAATCCTTTGTATCTGTGGACGCATTTTTTTATGAAAAACATGATAAAATCAGCATATTACGTCCAATACGTAACGGACCTTCTTTTTGGGCAAAAACACGTCGATTTTTACGTCCACAGAGCGCATCAATTTCATATAGGACGCATTTTTGCTAAATTCTTGTTTACTTAGCATGCATTTCACTCTCACCCCTATAAAAGACTACACCGTGGATTTTTCCCCTATAAAAGACTACACCGCGGATTTTTCCCCTATAAAAGACTACACCGCAGATTTTTCCCCTATAAAAGACTACACCGCAGATTTTTCCCACGGTGTAGTGTGTGTCATTATTTAAGAAAATTGTCATAACTCTTCGGATAACATTTTACTCCGATCCGAAGCAGCTATATATCCGGTAATAATATGATTCTGATTCATGTTTTCTTTGAATCGTGTTTTCTTTGAATCGTATTATCTTTATCTGACAATAATTATCAAGAAAATCCTTCGGATAGTCGTTTGTATCAAAGAATAACATGTTCAGGCACTTCAAGATGTTTTTACACCAAAGGTTAAGAAATTCAAAAAAAGACAGAACCCGAGGGTCCTGTCTCTGTATTTTATGAAATTATGTTTCTGCAATTAAGCAAGCTTGCTCTTTGCTGTATCGCAAAGACTCTTGAATCCTTCAGCATCGTTGATTGCGATCTCGGAAAGCATCTTTCTGTTGATATCAACCTCTGCAAGCTTAAGTCCGTACATGAACTTGCTGTAAGAGATATCGTTCATACGGCATGCTGCGTTGATACGAGCGATCCAAAGCCTACGGAAGTCTCTCTTCTTCTGCTTACGGCCTGCAAATGATGCAGCAAGAGCTCTCATTACAGCCTGCTTAGCTGTTCTGTACTGATTTGAACGAGCTCCTCTGTAACCTTTAGCGAGCTTTAAGATTCTGTTATGTTTCTTCTTGGCATTTAAGCCACCTTTAATTCTAGCCATTGTTCATTCCTCCTGTTTAGATGCGGCCATTTTTGTCGCATCAGTTTCCTTGCCCTGCACTCTATGGTGAAGGGTCCGTTCAGCATCGCTGCGAATTACAGATAAGGCAGCATCTTCTTGGTTGCTACAAGGTTTGCAGAATCCATCATGGCTGCTTTTCTGAGTCTTCTCTTCATCTTTGTTGTCTTCTTTGTCAAAATGTGCTGCTTACCGCATTTCATTCTCTTGATCTTACCTGTTCCGGTAGCCTTAAAACGCTTTGCAGCTGCTCTGTTAGTCTTTAACTTCGGCATATGTGTTTCCTCCTCAATAACAGATGCATTAACGCATCGTATTTTTTTTCATCAAACTGCCCTTTGGTCCAGAGGTTTTAAGCACAGTTGCATCAGATGCATCACTTCTTTTCCGTAAGAACCATGATCATATTTCTGCCTTCTACCTTCGCAGGTTTCTCGATAACGGCGCAATCCTCAAGATTGCTTGCAAACATATCAAGAATCTCCTTGCCCGCAGTCATATGAGCCATCTCACGACCTCTGAATTTAAGAGTTGCCTTAACCTTATCACCATGTGTCAGGAACTTCCGAGCCTGGTTGGCTTTCGTCTTAAGATCGTTGACATCGATGTTCGGAGTAAGTCTTATCTCCTTAATTTCAGTGATTTTCTGCTTCTTCTTTGCTTCTTTTTCTCTGCGTATCTGCTCATAACGGAATTTACCGTAGTCAGCAATCTTGCAGACGGGCGGTTTAGCTGTAGGGGCGATCTTAATAAGATCGAGGCCTGCTTCTTTCGCCATATTCTGAGCATCTCTTACGGACATGATCCCAAGCTGCTCACCCTGCTCTCCGATAAGGCGGATTTCCTTATCTCTGATCTGATCATTAATCAAATACTCGCTAATGGTCGTTACCTCCAAATAATTAAAAAAGGACCGCAAAGCAGTCCGCAAATATACAAATATAACAAATCTTTGTATCATATGAACCTTTTAGCTGCACTCCGGTGCGCCTGAGGTGAGAGCGGACACTCTGCTTGATGATTGTTCCGCGTGCAACACAACGCCACACGCAAAAGACATCTTACAACAGATTTCGGTCCGTGTCAACTACTTTTTCTTCTTATGCATGATTTTTATGGTATTCCATGTGCAACATATTACCGGGTGATATTAGAATCCTCTGTATGTCGATGCCGGTACTGTTCCGAATCCCCATCCGTTTTTTAGAACTCGACCATGTTGCAGTCTTTCCAAAGGTCAACTGTCATTCCGTCATATTTTCCGTGATATTCATCGCTGTTTTCACCCATCAGCCCAATGACATAATCCAAATAAAGCAGTCAGTGCCAAGAGATGATGTGAAATGACATTATTAATGATGTGAATTGACAGCTCGGTCGTATATTCCTCAATTTATGATCCTTCCATCTCTCATCCTCACAACCCTCGTGCAAAATCTGTCGAGGAGTGTTTCGTCGTGAGAGATCAAAATGTATGTGAGGCCGTGCTTGTTTTTTAGCTTGCAGAGCAATTCAAGGAGCTGCTCTCTGAGGGTGACATCTATGGCCGAAACGGGCTCATCAAGAATAATTAATTTTCGATTTAATAACAGTGCCGAAGCTATGGAAATTCGCTGTTTCTGACCTCCGGAAAGTCCCGAAACGCGTCTTGAAAGCAGCTCCTCGGACAGGTCCGTATCTTCGAGGATCTTTCTGATCCTTTCCAGTCTTTCCTTCTTTGATCGGACTCCCGAGAGCTTAAGCGGCTCCTCAAGTATCTTGCGAACCGTCATAGTCGGGCAAAGACTTGCATGAGGATCCTGAAATACCATAGCGGGTGTATCACAGTAAAGTTTTATCTCCCCCTTAACGTGCCGCAAAAGTCCCGCGACAGCCTTTACAAGAGTCGATTTTCCGCAGCCGCTCTCTCCCGCAAGGCCGAGAGTTTCGCCCTCATATACGTTGAGATTTACTTTATGCACAACTTCACGCAGTTTTCCCCTCCGGATTATATTGCCGGCCTGAAGAGGATATGAAATATCAACATCTTTAAGCGAACATATCACATTATTTGCCACAGCATCCGAATCATAACGTGTTGTCGAAAAAGCTGCGTTCAGGAGGTTCTTACCATATTCCGAAACCGGTTTTGAGAATTCTCTGTTTTCAACGTGCAGTTCCTCGGTGATCAGTCCGTCTTTCATGATGAGCACACGGTTGCATACTTTTTCAATTACCTTAAGGTCATGGGATATCAGTATGATCGACGTACCAAATTTTTTATTTATGTGCGTAAAAGAATCAAGTACCTCGTCGGCTATTTTTGCATCAAGGGCCGTCGTAGGCTCATCCGCTATAATTACTTCTGCACGGCTCACAAGTGCCATCGCTATCATGACACGCTGACGCATGCCACCCGAAAGCTCATGAGGATACTTTTTGAGCAGCATCTCACAATCCTCAAGCCCGGCATCTTCCATAGCCCTGACAACGCGGTTTCTCCTGATCATCATACTTTCGTTACTGCCGGCCGTCATACCGGCTTTATTGTTCTCTCTTCTTTTCTGAGTTTCTTTTTTATGAAATATTATGTCGCCAAGCCTGCTCCGAAGGGATTGGCGTCCGAGCTCCGGCGCATGAAGATCGATCATCTCCATGATCTGCTGTTCCACCGTGAGAACAGGATTAAGACATGTCTGCGGTTCCTGGAAGATCATAGCGATACGACCTCCGCGGATACGGCAATTTGCTTTAGAGGAAGACATATTGAGAGGCTTGCCGCTTAAGTATACTCCGCCACCCGTCATACACGCTTTTTCCGGGATAATGCCCATGATACTGTAAGAAGAAAGGCTCTTTCCGGAACCTGATTCACCGACAATCCCGAGGATCTCGCCCTTGTCGAGTGTAAACGAAATACCCTTTATGACTTCGTCAATACCTTCTTTTTCTATATAACCGACCCTGAGGTCACGAACCTCAAGAAGCTTCAAGGGGTCCGGAACTATTTTTCTGAGATTTCCTATGATAATGCTGCTGATGCGTTTTCTCACAGAGCGGTAATTTATGCTTTGAGCGCCTATACTTTCTGCCAGCATTGTTATGGCCAGTATTGAAACTACCATAAAGAGGCAGGAAAAAAATGCATACCACGGTGCCGAGATCAGATAAGTCTTCGATTCCGAAAGCATTCGTCCGAGGCTCGGATCGGGCGGCTGAACACCCAGTCCCAGGAATCCGAGTCCGGCTTCAGCAAGTATTGCATTGTTGAAGCCAAGCATCACGGTTGGTATAAAAACAGGAAGAGTTCCGGGGAATATATGCAGGAACAATATCCTCGGTATGCTCGCCCCCATAAGTCTCGCATTCTGAACATGGTCGCGTTCGCGTCCGGCAAGGAATTCCGCTCTCATAACGCGGGCGAAGCTCGGTATAAAGACAATTCCGAGCGCAATGCAGACATTGAGAGTTCCAAGATCAAGTACACTCACAACCACAAGTGCGAGAAGGATACTCGGGAAAGATGCGAGAGCATCGTTTATTCTCATAAAAAGCTCATCGATCCTTCCGCCGAAATATCCGGTCACAGCTCCGACGATCGTTCCGACAACGGCACCGATCGTCACGGTTATGATCGCTATACCGAATGTAAGCAATGCACCGTCTGTTATTCTTGAGTAAATATCTCTTCCGTAATTGTCCGTTCCGAATATATGAGAGGCCGAAGGAGCCGATAGAATCTCTTCATAATTCATGAAGTTCGGGTCCCACGGCTGCCAGAACAGGCTGAGTACGACAGGAGTAGAAACTAGAGCCAACAGGATTATTGAAATAATTAACTTTATATTTAATTTATTGTACTTAATATCCCTGACATCCATTTTTCTTCCTCCTTTCTCAAAATCTTTTCAGTCTCCCACTCCGGGTTCTTATCCGGTCTCAGGTTCTTTCGTCCCCTGTTCCCGTTCCTTTGGCCGGTCTCAGGTTCTTTCGTCCCCTGTTCCCGTCCGTCCATTAGTCCGTTCTTAGGGCGTGTCTCAGTCTCCCGCTCCGGTTCGCGGGTCGGCTTTTCTGTATATGATATCAACAATAAAATTCACAGTCACAACGGTAGCCGCGATGTACATCACGACTGCCTGCACGACATTCATGTCGCGCTTTTGGATTGACGAAACAAGTAACAAGCCTATCCCGTCAAGGTCGAACACCTTTTCCGTAACGATACTGCCTGCCATTATTTCGGCCACGATAAGGCCTATGAACGTTATGACCGGCAAAAGCGAGTTTTTAAGAACATGATGAGCAAGAACTTCTTCCCTTGTATTTCCCTTTGCCCGCGCCGTACGTACGTAGTCTTTTGTAAGTTCACGTCTGACGGAAGCCTTAAGGAATCTGACGGTCATCGCAGTTTTGGGGATGGCTATACTGAGCGCAGGGAAGCAAAGTGATCCCAGATAGCCGAAAAAGCTTTCTGAGGGTGCCGTATATTGTCCAGGGAAAAACAGATGTAATCCCACTCCGAAAATAACCGTTATAAGAATGCCGAGAATAAATGACGGAACGGACATACAGACAAGTGCCGAGATATCCGTGATCTTGTCCACCGCTCCTCCCGGGTGCTTTGATCCCCAAAGCCCGACCGGTATGCTAATAACGATTATCATCAATAAAGAAATAACGGCAAGACCTGCCGTGATAGGCAGGCGCTTGCCGATAAGTTCAGATACCGTTCTGGTCGGATAAACGCTTGACATGCCAAAATCACCTGTCACTGCGTCTCCGAGCCAGGATATAAAACGTTCGGGGATACTCTTGTCGAGACCATAGCTTTTGGAAAGCGCCTCTATCTTTTCAGGTGTAGCTTCCGTCCCAAGACGCGAAATTGCCGCA
>JAILKT010000022.1 GCA_024693545.1 Lachnospiraceae bacterium | reverse complement strand
TTCAAATATCCGACTTCAACATATCATTTTCCGATCACATGTACAAGCGCTATCTCCTTTGGCGAAGGAAGCGAGAAATGAAGTCCCCAGCCTCCGACACCTCGGCTGACAATAACATCCATTCCATCTATCTGCGTATGTCCCATAACTGCATCGTTTGAAGATGCTATGACCGGGTACATAAGCGGAAACTGCTCTCCGTGTGTATGTCCGCTGACGGAAAGATCTCCGCCGGCAGCCGCAAAATCAGCGAGATTTACGGGCTGATGAGTCATGATAAGGTTAAACTTCTCTTCAGAAAGATCGTCAGGTATCTTTGTTTTTATGCTTCTGAACGAGTGAGGATCATTTCTTCCGTATATCGTAATTTCAGGAGTCAGTTCGTATTTTTCGTCAGAAAGAACATTAACTCCGGCATTCCTCATAAGTACACGCATATTCTGCTTACCCGAACCGTCATGATTACCGTCCACATAAAATGCCCCAAGCGGAGCTTTCAGAGTTCCGAGAGCTTTTCTGAGCTCATCGAATGCTCCTTTTGACGTTTTATTATCCGCAATATCGCCGACAAAAAGTACTGCATCCGCATTCGTATCGTTGATCTTTTCAAAAAGATCGTCTACCCTGCCGGCATATACCCCGGTTGACATATGCATATCCGTGATCACTGCGAAGGAATATACCTCTCCCGTTTGAAGCTTGTCGGTGTAAACCTCATAGTCATAGACATTAACTATCGACATGCTGATATAACCGGCAATTCCGAGAAGCATTGTAAATCCGAGAACGCTGAGCCTGTAGCTCTTGCTTACAAGGTATTTATAAAACTTAACCTCTCTCTTTTTTATGATCCTGAAAACAAGTCTCACTATAAGCGAAAGCACATAAAAAATTGCGCTGTATATATTGATTATAAAACAAACGGTTGCAAAAAACATTCCTGTTCTGAATATAAAACCATCAGTTTCGGACGTTCCGTTTACCATATAATAGATCGTTCCTATGTTAATGATGACCAGCCCGGCCACAACAAATATTCGCAACAACGGTTTCTTCGGGATCAGCTTCAAATAGAAGGTAGCCGAAAAAGCCAAAAAGATCAGCATAAGTGTTACAACCATAAAGAAAAAGAACGGCATAAATAACCTCCGACTCAGCTAAAAAGTACGGGTGAACACATCACCGTGTTCACCCGCGGCTTAACTGTAACGCACCTGGCAGGATTCGAACCTGTGATCTCAGACTTCGGAAGACTGCGCGTTATCCTCTTCGCTACAGGTGCTTGTATTACACTACAGAGAGTAATTATACCATAAAACCGTTCAATTACAATTTACAATTGCTTTATCTCAAAAATTAAGAAGTCCCATAACAATTTATTTCAAAAAATGAGCAAACGAAAAACATATATTTGCTTGCTTTATCTATTCTGTTCCCATACAATAACCGGTACATAGCAGCCTTTCAAAATTTTTACGGGAGATAATAACCACGACATGGATCATGTTATAGACAAAAGAGTTTTCTACAAAAAACTTTGGACGCTTGCCCTGCCCATAGCCTTTCAGAGCCTTATGGCGTCCGCTGTTGCGGCCGGAGACGCATTTATGCTCGGCCGGATCGCGCAGAGCGAAATGACAGCCGTTTCACTCGCCTCTCAGGTTCAGTTTGTTCAGAATATGTTTATTTTTGCTGTTACCGGTGCCGGTTCGATCCTTGGCGCACAGTATTTCGGCAAAGGTGATACGGTAACGTTAAAAAAGATCTTCAATCTGATGATCCGCTTTACAACGCTCATATCGATCATCTTCTTTCTTTCCTGTATGTTTATCCCCGAAGTACTCATGATGGCTTTTACGTCCGAACCCGTCCTTATCGGCATAGGAAGCGATTATCTGCGGATAGCCGGATTCTCATACCTCATCATGGGTCTTTCACAGAGCTACCTCGCCATGATGAAGGTCAGCGATCATGTTCTTGCAAGCGTTATCATCAGCAGCACCGCGGTTGTCGGGAACATACTTTTAAACGCCGTATTTATTTTCGGTCTGTTCGGTATTCCCGCCATGAATGCACGTGGAGCCGCTATAGCAACAGTTATGGCACGAGTGATCGAACTGACGCTTTGTTTCATAGTTGCTTCGGGAAAAGGTCATATCAGACCCAATATCAGGATCTGGCTGAGCGAAAAGGGTCTTACGAAAGACTTTTTAAAACAGCTCTTCCCGCTTTTGGGCGGATCTCTGTTATGGGGCGTCGGCTTTACCGCCTATACCGCTATAATCGGCCATATGGGCGAAGATGCGTCTGCAGCAAATTCTGTTGTGGCGGTTGTCCGTGAGCTTATATGCTGTGTATGTAACGGCATTGGCAGTGCCGCAGCC
Source organism: Lachnospiraceae bacterium (assembly GCA_024693545.1). Lineage (GTDB taxonomy): Bacteria > Bacillota > Clostridia > Lachnospirales > Lachnospiraceae > RUG11977. Next base: position 17,367 of record JAILKT010000022.1, on the reverse strand, counting down.
ATAATGGTCGGCAACGAGCTCGGAGCCGGCGATCTCGAAAAAGGCAAAGCCTATGGTCTGAAGCTTAAAAACCTGTCATGGATCATCGGATTTGCATCCTCCGGAGTTGTTCTCGCCGTTACGCCTCTGATCGCGAATATGGTAAAGCTTTCCGACAAAGCAGGTGAATATCTCACGGGCATGATGCTCATAACCGTCCTTTACATGATAGGTCGTTGCGTCAATACGATAACGATCAACGGCGTTCTTGACGGCGGCGGTGACACGGTTTTCGATATGTACAGCCTTGCCGTCAGCATGTGGGGTATCGCTCTTCCCCTTGCACTGCTCGGTGCATTTGCCTTTGACTGGCCGGTGCTTGCCGTTTTCGCGTGCACATGTCTTGACGAAGTCGGAAAGATACCGTGGGTAATGATACGACTCAGAAAATACAAATGGGTCAAAAACCTTACACGATAAAAAATAAATGGTTAAGAAATCTTCCGAGACAGAGAAGACTTCCGAAAGCATCTATTCAAGAACAAATCCGAGCAGTGAAGGCGATCCGCCTCCTCTGAAAGTAAGATATATCGCGTGTACTCCGTCTTCTATATTGAGAGGCGCCTCGAATGCTTCCCAGAAATTGGTATTAGTGGGTGTAACACTTCCGAGTACAGGCCCTCCGATCGAGGTCGACACTTCAAACGAGCCGTGTATATATCCTCTGGTGATCACCTTAAATTTCGTGATCCCTTTGATGTTTAAATATTTAAATCCGGCTGTAACACCGTCCTTAAAATTTGAGATATATCCGAGTTCTTCGTCGCCGTCGCGTCCGTCCTGAGTGATCCTCGGTATCGTAGTGGAAGAATCCGCATCTACAAGGGGCTCCATCCCCTCGGTCTTAAAAAGATTGCAGGCTATATAAGCGGGGATAAAGCCTTTCCCTTCAAGCGGCGAATCCGAAAGTCCGCATGAGGTCATCTCGACCTGAGCGATCTTTCCGTCATCATCTATCGTGATCTTTTCCGCACATCCCTGACGTGAGAACCATGTTCCGTTTGTCTGTCTGTGATAGAAAATATACCAGTCATCTCCGAGCTTTACGAGACCTCCGTGATTATTTCCGCCGTATGCCGTAGCCATATCGGAAGGTTTGTAAGAATCTATCCCTGTATCGTTGTTGCATACGATACATCCGCCGTACTCAAAGTCCTCATCGGGCGAATCGCTCACGGCATAACAAAGCTCACACATACGCTGCGACGAATAAATGAGATAATACTTCTTTCCGATCTTACGGATCGAAGGAGCCTCAAAATAAGCATGGTCCTCGTATCCTGTTCCCTTCGATATGCAGGAACCGGGCAGAACAAATGCCGGCTCTTCTATAGCTGTGAGCATATCTCTCGCATCAAGGACAGTCACCATACATCCCGTACGGGATTTGTCACCGTGTCCGCAGAAACCGCCGTAAAGATATACATATTTGCCTTCCACAAGTACGGTGGGATCGAAATACGGCTCATCTCCGTATCTTTCACCGATAAGCCCGCCCTCATCGTCATGAACTTTACCGTAGTATACGAAAGGTCCTTCCGGCTTATCTGATACAGCAACGCTTATGCATGAGCGTTTATCATAGAAATAATAAAGATAATAACGCCCATCGGGTCCCCGGCAGACATCCGGCGCATAAAGAACCATCTTGCCGTCTTCATTTATGGGATCGTCCGTTCTCTTATAGATAACGCCCTCATATCTCCAGTCCGAAAGGTCGGAGAGCGGTGCCGACCAGCAAACATAATCTCCGAGGCAAAAAACCCATCCGTTAAAGATGTCGTGCGAACCGTAAACATAGACTCTGTCACCAAACACATGGGGTTCACCGTCGGGTACATATTCCCACGAAGGGAGGTACGGATTCAGTGCCTTCTTTTGATTAAACAACATATTCATAAATCTCTCTCCTTTATATCTCGATCTGCTGCTCGGTCTCCTCTCCGGCGGCCAAAGAATTCAACTCACACTATGTTTATATCTCGATCTGCTGCTCGGTCTCCTCTCTTGCGGCGAAGAAAATAACCTGATAGTCCTTAGCTATTATCCTCATAAGCTTTTCGGCTGCGTCAAGATTGGTCCTGTCCAGGTTTACAAACGGATCGTCAAGGATCAGTACCGGTTTTTCCTGCGGAAACATAACATCAATAAATGCCATTCTGAGAGAAAGACCGACAACATCCCTGAGCCCTTTACTGAGCTGCATTACCGACCGGTTCATTCCCTGTTCCCTGACGGAAACATCTATATTGGCATCAACCATGTATTCACGAGTATTCTGACCGGTGATCATAGTATGATAATACATGAATTTATCCAGTATCGGCTTGATATATCTCGAAGAAAGAGTTTCTTTTGCATTTACAAGATGTTCCTTTGCGATAACACAGCAATCATAAGCTTTCTGCTTTTCATCCCTAATATCCTTAAGTCTGTCTCTTTCGATGCGTTTTTCGGCTATTTCATCCAGATTTTGCGCAAGCTCATCATTTCGCTTATCGAAAGATGAAAGACGCTTTGATGATTCCTCCTCAAGCTCCGTCACTTCTTTAAGCCTGGAAGTAATATCTGCCAGCGATTCATCTGTTTTGGGAACATCCGTATTCCTGATCGCTTCAATATCGTTCTCGCTCTCAAATTCCTTTATCGATACCAGAATTTCCTCGTATGAGCGTAAAACACCTTTAGCTTTATCCGAAACATCCGCCAAATGCTGAAGCTGAACAGCGGGATCCTCACTGACATATCCTGCTTTTTCCCTGATAAAGCTGTTTATTCCGTCCATCGACTCCTTTGCTTTATCTGCAGCCTCTTTAGCTCTGTTTTTTTTGCTTTCGAGCCCGAGCAGCATCTCCCGTTCGTTAATGATATCCCGCAGTGATACGGGGATCATATCCGGATCCGTATCCTTATCATATTTACGAAGGAAATCTCCAATCTCGGAATTAACGGAGCTTATACGTTCATTGATCAGATTTATATCTCTTTTCAAGATATCACGTTCCTTGTTGCGCTGTTTTGCAGCCGAGCGATGAGGGGCTGTAAGTACTACGGAAAAGATAACGCATATGAGGGCAATTCCGCACGCCGCCAAGCCGGGCCATATGGGATCCGTAGTCATAAAAAGAACTACACCCGATATCAAAAATATCAATGCGATCGCAAGGCATATGCCTCTGTATTTGTTTCCGATCGCCGTCTCGCGTAACATTTCGTCTTCCGCTTTGCCGTATATCTCTTCTTTTCCGATCTTTTCTCTTTCTCTTTCTTTTATATCACGCCATAAAGCAATATACTTTTCCGCCGTTTCGGTCGGATCATCATTTCCGTAGAGCGCCCTCAGTCTTAAACGGCTCTCTTCTTCTCTGTCGGTAAGGTCGATAAGTCTTGTTCCCGAAAGCTCCGATGCGGCTTTCATATGATTCTGTGCAAGTGTCCTAAGCTCCGACGAGTCGGGAAAAGCGTTGATATCTGCCCCCTTCGGCAGTTCTTTTCTGTATTCTTCAAGTTCTTTGGCCTTTATATCCCTGTCGGCAAGCAGCTTTTCATATCTTTCCTTGCCTGTCTCTATTTCCATATATGCACCGAGTTCTTTGGCTTTCGTTGCGAGCCTGTCTTTCTCTTCTCTTAATTGTCTGAGATTTTCTTCTTCGGCATTTCTTTTTTCGAGGATGCTTTCCATGCTCTTCTCGAGTTCACCGGCAGGCAAGATGTCAGCTTCAAGACTCGTGATACGTTCCGTAAGCTTGCTGACCTCACCTGTTTTTCTTCTGGGCGTCAAAGAATTTATCATTTCCTCAAGAGATGCTTTCGCTTTTTCATAAGCATCAAGATCGTCCGTATTATCTACAAGTGCTCCGATCCTTCCGTTTATCGTATCATTGACCGATGTCTCCATCCCGTCCTGTCCGACAAAAACGGTACGTCTGAATGTGTCGGAATCCATGTCAAAAAGCTCGATCCCGAGACGCTCGCTGTAATCTCCGACCACAAGGTTTGTACGCATATCCCTGAGCTCGAAGGTATCCGAATCAGCCTTTTTCCCGAAGGTCCTGGTAACTCTGTAACACTTTTCACCTACAGAAAATTCAATATCACCACCGTAATTTCCGCCTTGCCAGGGTTCGTAAAACTTTCTTTCCCTGCTGAGAGAATCACGTTTTCCCTCTCCCTCAAAACCGTAAAGCATTATTCTGATAAAGGCGGCAAGCGTACTTTTTCCGAATCCGTTTCCGCGTACTATTCTGTTTATACCCTCTGAGAAATCATAATGAAAATCACAGAGTGTACCGAAATTCATGATATTACACCTGATCAGCCTCATAATTCCTCCCCCAGTAATGCTTTAATTCCGTACCTGATAACTTCTGCTTTCTTATCCTCCGAAACTGTCGGATCGTTTTTTACGGCGCGGATAAACTCACCCTTAAGCGATCTGTCGGCCGAATAGCTTTCATAGTCTATCGAAAATGCCGATTCATCGTAAAGTCTGAAAAGGCAGTATCTGTTCTCAAATGTTTTTGATATCACGGCATCGTTTTTTTCGGCCTCTATGTCCGTTCTGCCGGTCAAAACAACTCTGACACAATCGTTTGTGGTCGCGCCGGATGCGTCTGTCTTTTCCGAGACAGCCTTAATGATCGTATTTGTCTTGTCAAGTCCCGTGATATCGACATCTACATTTATAAACCTTCTTGACGCAAATGTGATAAATTCGGAGGCTACGCTTCTTCTGTCCTCATCTATATCAAGAACGACAAAGCCGTGTTCTCCGCTCTCATCAAATCCTCTTCCTTCAAGGCAACCGGGATAGCAATATCTGCCTCTTCCGTCAAGCTCGGCATTTTTATATGAATGTATATGACCGAGCGCCATATAATCGATATTTCTGTTTCTGAAGGATTTTAAATTAATAACCTCGGTCTTGTCCGACGCAGACATTGATTCTTGTCCGTGAAGCATAACTATGTTTATATCGGAAGGATCGGTAACGAGTGTATCGGCTGCCGACGCTGAATTTACGGAATTAAATTCAAGCCCGTAAATCCTGATCTTTTCTGAAAGTTCGTAAGAAGTCCAGGTTTCGTTAAAGAGATAAAGATTTTTGGGTATTTCGGAAAGAGAACCGAAAACATCTTTACGGTCATGATTTCCTTTGAGATAAAAATATTTTATACCGGGTGTCGATTCTATCGCCCCGATCACTCCGTTTCTCGAAGTAGCTGAAATAACATCTCTGTCAAACAGATCGCCTGCGATAAGGACGGCTTCGATCCCATGCTCCCCGGCGTATTCCGTCATTCTTACGAACGTGCGAAGCAGCTCCGCTTTTCTTTCTTTTGCTTTTTCTTTATCGAAGTTCGACGAAAGTCCGCTGTCGAGATGTATGTCCGCGCAATGTATTATCTTCATACGTTTCTCCAATCTTTATCGTAATTCATTCCGCCGCCTGCATATACGTCACGGTGCGTCAGAAGCGACTGCAGAAAGCGTCGAATTTTTCTTTCCAGACCTCTTCAAGCTCTTTTCTGTCTTTCCCGGTGATGACCGCATGCCCGATCGAGGTTTTGATAAGCTTTTTGATCTCTGCAATACCGAAATTCCAGCAAAGTACGATCGCAAAGAAATCATCGGTAAGTGTTGAATGTTCCTGATAGCCGGGATCGTCAGAACCGATGACGACGGGAAGTCCCGCATTTATATATCCGACCGCGGGATGAAGTCTGAGATCGGCAGTATAATTAAGGATCCTGTTACTTATCGGACATACCTCGATACATATATCCTTTTCACGTATTTCTTTATATAGACCGGGATATCTGAAAAGATTGAAAGCATGACCTATTCGTTTTGCGCCGAGAAGCACCGCATCGATAACGTTTGAATTTGTGGGGATATTGCTTTCACCGGCATGCAAAAGAAGCGTCAGTTCGGGATTATCCGCTGTTGCTTTTTCAATAAGATCCGCGATCTCTTTAAGGTCACGGCTGTGATCCTCTTCGTTGACAAAATCAATAGCTCCCACAAAAGGTCTCTTACAGTCCGGATCGTAATCGTCTGTCACGTTTTTATATGCAAACAAAGCATTCTCAAGCAGCATTTTTGTTACGTCAATACTAAGATTGATATGCTTTAATACAGTCCCGACAACAGTACAGGTAAAGCCTTTGTTTTCTCTCCTGACACGATGATAGGCGTTCATAATGGCCTTGACCTTCTTGATGACAGTATCATGATCACCGAAAAGAAGCACTCTGGGCTCAACGTGAAGTATCCCTTCTGAAACATAGTACATAAAGGCATGATAATAATAATCTTCAAAGACATCAAAGGATTTATCGAGATCACCGTGCTGCGCAAAAAGCAATTCAAAATAATCCCAGGGAAGCTCACCGTCAGGTAGTCCTTTAAGCGTCCACATGCGCTCAAGAATATCTCTTGAGATTACTCCTTCGGTGCATTCACGAACAGTCATATATCCCTTCGAGCGATATTCCTCTGTGCTTCCGCCCGTGAAAAGCTTTCCTCTGTCCTTTCCGTCCGCATCGATAAAAATATCCTCATTACCGATCAGAAAATCAACAAATTCCCGAACCGGCATGAGGCATAAACCGTGGACATGAAGATCACACGCTTTCGGAAGTTCATGCATTACCTTGTGGAGAGGACTTCCGATAAGCTCTTCATCCGAAAGCATATCAACCCTGTAAATGTCTTTTCCTTTATATCGATCTATAAGCTCCGCGCGCATTTTTCTGATCGCTTCGTCAGCTCTCTTTTCCTGAGGTGTAAGACTTTCGTATTTAACGAATATGCTGCTCCCCGAAAGTCTGTCTCTCTTCTCAAAATAGTTCATAGTCCCGTCTCCAATACTGAATATTTGTCAGAGCTTGCAGCAGATCACCGCAATAACTCCGCTCTTTACCGAAATCGTAATATCATCTACCCAATCATTGCTTATACCGATAGGAAAAATATTCGATACAGTTTGCTCTTTAAGCGGATATTTTGCTCCTTCTATCCAAACACCCGTTGAATTATCGGTGATCGACAATAACGACAAAGAATAACCTTCTCTTTTTTTGATCGTGATAGAACCGGAGTTCATAAAATACATCTCGTTATTTTCGTCACACATGCTGACCTTTACCCCTTTTGAAGCCGCATATGCCGCTGCCTGAATATTGCCGAGGAAATGATCCATTCTTCCTCCGTAACAGCAATATAAACGCAGTCGTGTTATACCCTGCCCGAGCGCGAATCTTATCGCCGCAAGCGTATCTGTATCATCTTTCTCTTTTTCAAGCTCAAGCCTGGGAATGTTGTCAAGAGTAACTTCCTCACATGAATCAAAATCCCCGACAAACAGATCTGCCTTTATGCCTTCATGCGACAAATGTGTATATCCCCTGTCACACGCAATGATAAGGTCACATTCATCTATTCCGTCAAAAGATCCCTTGTCTCCACCTGAAACAATACCGCAAATAAATTCAGCCCCCATTTTCCACCTCCGTATTACAAAGCTTTTATTGATCCCCGGCATTCAAACTCTTACCGTATCATATCAGATCATTTTCCGTAGTTCCGTATGCCATCTTGTATATATCGAATATCTCGTCATACCCAAGCTTCATATAGCCGTCAAGTGTTCTTTTCCTGTCACGCGAACATCTCATCGCAAGTGTGGGAAGGTCACTTTCCTTGATCGACAGTTCCCGAAGTGATGTGGGCATCCCCATTGACCTGTACCATTCTTCCTGCCTGTGGATTGCTTCGAGGATCATTCTGTCGGGATTCTCAAGATCCGGATCGACATTCCATACCTTTACGGCATACTGCATCCATCTGCCGATATTGGCCGAATATGTATAGCGTGCCCAGCTGCACCACAGTGCTGCAAGACCCGCACCGTGCGCAACTCCCGGATAAAGCCCGGACACTTCATGTTCAAGCTGATGAACAACAAGCTGAAATCTTCTTCCGCACTGCGTAAGGCCGTTATGCGCGAGAGACGACGCCCACATCATATTGGCTCTGGCTTCATAGCTCATAGGATTACTCAGGCACTCATTGCCTGCTTTAATGGCATTTTTAATAACTGCCTCGGCTATCGCATCAGTCAGATAAGTTCCATCACCGGGACAAAAATAACGCTCAATGGTATGCATTGCTATATCAACCGCACCGCAAGCAGTCTGATAAGCACTTACCGTATATGTAAGCTCGGGATTTTCAATAGCGAAATCCATTCTGTTCTGAGGGCAGCCGTATCCTCTCTTTTCACCTGTTTCTTCGTTTGTGATAACGCACGAATTTGACATTTCGGATCCGGATGCCGCGATCGTCAAAATACATCCCTTATTAAGTGTATATTGAGGAACGGCTTTTCCGCTCGAAAAATCCCATACATCATCGGCCGGATTGGCAACACCGTTTGCGATGTCTTTTGCGGAATCCATAACCGATCCTCCTCCGATGGCAAGGATAAAGTCGACACCTTCGGCTTTGCAAAGCTTTATTCCTTCGCGAACCAATCCGAGTTCCGGATTGGCTACAACGCCGCCGAGCTCGACAAATTGTATGTCTTCGACTTTAAGGCATTCACGGACCCTGTCGAGCAGTCCCGATTTTTTGGCCGACGTACAGCCGTAATGGATCAGCACCTTTTTAGGTCTGTAATTTGCAATCAGTTTCCCGACTTTAAGTTCTTCATCCCTTCCGAAATACACTTTTGTGGGCGTATCATAAACGAAATTATTCATGATTTCTTCCTTTCCGGTCGTATTTATTACGTTAACTGCACTTCTGGCAAAGAACGCTATCTACAATAATCATCTAATACATTACACAAAACATAAAGGCCGGTAACAAATATTGAATACCGGCCTTTATTTTATCATAATACTTATTATTTTTCCATAAAACTGAGTGAATCTGTTACTGTTTTTATCAGTTTTTGCGTTTCAGTTCAATAAGATCCTTAAGATATAGTATCGCCTGTCTGTATCCTTCGATACCGAGTCCCGAGATCGTCTTCACACAGTACTGTCTTACATATGATATCTGCCTGAAGTCCTCACGTGACGAAACGTTTGAAATATGCACCTCGACAGCCGGTATCCCAACTGCTTTAAGGGCGTCAAGGATTGCCACACTCGTATGTGTATATCCCGCGGGATTTATGACTATGCCGTCTGCTCTTCCGTATGCATGCTGGATCTTATCGACAAGGTCTCCCTCGTGATTTGACTGATATTCCTCAACATTTATGTCACATTCGGCCGCGGTGTCCTCAATGAGCTTTCGCAGTGACATATAATCCTGCGTTCCGTATATTCCGGGTTCCCTTATCCCGAGCATATTAATGTTAGGTCCGTTAATAACCAGTATCTTCATAAGTCGCTCCTTTATACATGATCATTTCAGTTCTCGGTAAATCTTGTCTATAACGGCATCATCAGCCGCCACCCCTCTAAAAAGCGCAGAGCTTTTTGCCGCCTGAGCCACCAGCATATATAGACCGTTAATCGACGGTATCCGCGCAGATTCCGCCATCTCCATAAGCTTTGTGACCGCAGGATTGTATATAATGTCAATAACACCCTCAAGAGCCCTGAAAAGCCTCGGATCAAGAGGCGCCTCATAAATGTTCGGATACATTCCGACAGGGGTTGTATTGACGATCAGAGACGCATCATTATGTTTTTCGAGATTTGAATAATTGTCTTCTCCGCTTCTGCTCACTGTTACAATATATGCGCCGAGCTTATCCAGGACATATTTGACCGAAACGGATGCTCCTCCGCTGCCGAGCACCAAAACTTTCCTACCTTGCGGATTTACACCAAATATCCTTACCAGCTCGCTGAAACCGAATACATCGGTGTTGTCGCCGTAAAGCGATCCGTCGGCACGTTTTACTATCGTATTTATACTTCCGATCTCACGGGCCACTTCACTGACTTCATCCATATATCTAAAAACAGTCTTTTTGTAAGGGATCGTCACATTAAGTCCGTCGTATTCGCGTCCCGTAATAAACGAACCGACTTCGTCCTCTTCCCTCTCAAAGAGCTCATACGAATAATCCGCCATCATCGAATGTATTTTGGGTGACATGCTGTGTCCGAGTTTTCTCCCCAGAAGTCCGCATTTAAGCATCTTGTAAAATCCTCTCTGTAACTATGCCGTAATTTCCGTACGCGTCATTTTTCGTAATTTGTTTCTTTTCGTCTTCCAAGGACCGCGTCATAACATGCGATCGATGCAGCCGCTTCAACGACAGGTACAGCCCTGACTACGATACAGGGATCATGGCGACCTTTAACGATCAGGCTCTCGTCCTTTTTACTCTTCATATCGACGCTGTTTTGTTCGCGTGCTATCGAAGGTGTAGGTTTAAATGCAGCCCTGAATATAAGAGGCATACCGTTTGTTATACCGCCGAGGATCCCTCCCGCGTTATTTGTTTCAGTTACGATCCTGCCGTCCCTGATCCTGAACGGGTCATTGCTTTCACTGCCTCTCATCTGCGCATATGCAAAACCGGCTCCGAATTCAAGGCCTTTAACGGCAGGTATACCGAACATTATACCGGCTATTCTGTTCTCCATCCCGTCAAACATCGGATCTCCGATGCCGGCAGGAAGACCGGTAACAACACACTCCACAACACCGCCCACTGAGTCGCTTTCCGAACGCACCCTGTCGATCAGTTCTTTCATCTTCAGACCCTGTTCTTCATTGACAACAGGAAAAAGTTTATCATCTAAAGGCTCTGTAAGCTCCCCGTTATCGGAAACGTCCCCTACAGAGAGGACTCTCGCCATAACGCTTATGCCCTCTTTGGCCAGTAACTGCCTGCAAATACCGCCCGCTATACACATAGGCGCCGTAAGCCTTCCTGAGAAATGACCGCCACCGTTCGCATCCTGAAAACCAAAGTATTTGATTTCGGCCGTTAGATCCGCATGTCCGGGTCTGGGCACTCTTTTGAGCTCATCATAATCCGCCGATCTTGTATTGGTATTGCGAATGATCGCCGCGATCGGAGCCCCGCATGTCGTATCCCCGACAAGACCACCGAGGAATTCAGGCAGATCCGCCTCTTTTCTCGGAGTAGACCATGATGCACCTCCCGGTGCACGTCTTGTCATAAACTTTTGAAGTGCCTCCATGTCGATCGAGTTGCCGGCAGGTATACCCTCAAGAGTCATGCCGATGGCAGGCGAATGCGACTGTCCGAAAATTGTCAGTTTTAAGTTTTCCCCGTAAGAACTTGACATAATATAACCCCTTTTTCAAGTTTGTCATAATCCCGCACTAAAGGAAGCGGGGTTCTCTCACTGAGATATAAGAGTGAGTCTGTTCAGATCCTCAAAAAAACCCGGATAAGATTTTTGAGAGCATTCGGCGCCCGGTATGACTACATCCCCTTTGCAGATGCTTGCCGCCGTGGCAGCCGACATGGCGATCCTGTGATCGTTGGCCGCATCGACCGTCCCCCCGTTCAAAGCCCCGTCACCGAAAATCATAAGTCCGTCTTCGGTAATCACGGCATTTCCGCCGAGAGCCTTTATCATTGCCGATGTTGTCTCAAGCCTGTCAGATTCTTTAAACCTGAGCCTTTCTGCGTTTTTTATAACGCTCTTTCCCTCTGCGCCGCACATAAGAACCGACAGCACGGGAACAAGGTCCGGTATATCTCTCGCATCTATCACCTGCGGAAGACACTTTCCTTTTTTTACGGTAATATCGGAAAGTGTACCTTTGGACGCTTTCTCATTTGCTCTTACTTCTATTTCGGCGCCGAAGCCTTTAAGTATCTCCATCACCTTCATATCACCCTGATGTGATGAAACGTTCATGCCTTCAAGAGTTATCCCGCCTTCGGACAATGCACCGATGCACATATAAAACGCTGCTCCCGACCAGTCTCTTTCAGCTTCGTAAAAACCCTGTCTTTGATAGTTCTGACCGCCCGGTACAAAATATCCGCCTGGTGTTTCCTCTATCACGATCCCACTTTCCTTAAGGGCATCAAGAGTCATATTTATATATGATACCGACTCCCTCTTTCCTGTGATCACTATATTTGAATCACCACTGAGAAGAGGAAGTGCAAAAAGGAGCCCGGATATGAACTGGGATGATATATTCCCCTGAATTACATATTCTCCCGGCTCTATCTGTCCGCCGACACAAAGGATATCACCCTGCTGAGTGATGTCTGCCCCGTGTCTTTTAAGTTCGTCCGTAAGCGCATTATGAGGTCTCCTCGAAAGAAGGCCTTCCATCCTGAAACGTGTTTTCTTTCCGAGGGCTGCGGCAACAGGAATCAGGAATCTGAGCGTGGATCCGCTTTCTCCGCAGCACACTTCACATTCCCCGCCCTTCGTAACTTTGCCGCTAAGCTCTATGGTACCGGGGAACATTTTAATATCGGCGCCCATGCCTTTAAGACAGGCTGTTGTTGCCTCGATATCCTTAGAAACGCTTTCGGCTCCGATACGAACGGGGTTATCGGATAAAGCCGCGCAAATGAGAAGTCTGTGAACGACCGACTTTGATGCCGGCACTCTGACCTTTCCGCAGCGCTGTCCGCAAGCAACAGTTTCCGTCATCTCGCTCCTCCGAGTACGATCCACTTATGGCATTCCTCTTTATAGATTTCTTTTATCCAGCATGATCCGATCTGTTTCGGTATTACTATCCTGAGCATACCCGAACTGTTTTTCTTATCAACCTTGATCTTATCCATAAGGTCATCGGCCGAATACTTAAGATCGTCCAAAAGATTATACTGTTCAAGAAGCTCATCAAGCTGCATTCTTGTATCTTCCGTACAGTATCCGTTGACAACGGCAGCTTTTGTAATAGCCGACATACCGATTGCGACAGCTCTTCCGTGAGGCACCGTGTATCCGCTGCATGCTTCAACTGCATGTCCTATAGTATGCCCGAAATTCAGCATCATACGTTTTCCGTTATCAAACTCATCAGCCTCTACAAAATCACGTTTGATCGTAATACATTTTGTGATTATATCTTCGTACTGATCCTTAATATCCTTGTCCCTGATAAGATCAAACATACCGTTATCGACGATCATAGAATACTTTATGATCTCGGCGCATCCGTTTGTATATTCCTCTTCGGGAAGTGTCCATAACGTTTCGATATCGCAAAAAACTGCGGAAGGCTGATAAAAAGATCCGACCTGATTTTTACCGCGTGAAAGATTTATGCCGTTCTTTCCTCCGACAGAAGCATCAACGGCTGCAAGCAGCGATGTCGGTACCATAATAAGACCTATACCTCTCTGGTATGTGGCTGCTGCAAATCCCGCTATGTCCGTCACAACACCTCCGCCTATGCCCACAACGATATCCTTTCTCGTCATCTCCGCATCAAACATGGCTTCTACGATCTTGCTGTAAGTCGATATATTTTTGCTTTCTTCTCCGCTTGGAAACAGAAAGCTTGTAACGATATAACCCGCATTTTTCAGGGAAGTGACGGCACGTTCGCCGTAAAGCGGGAAAACCTTGTCGTCCGAAACGACCATGATCTTTTTTCCGGACATAAACGGTGCAACCTTGTCACCAAGTACATCTATAAAGCCCGTTCCGATAACCACGTCATACTTTTTGCTTGCATTTACAGTAACTACATTCATCAGCCGTCAACCTCCTCTTTTATCTTCCTTCCTTCGTCAAGAAGTCGTATGAGTGTTTCCCTGTCACCCTTTTCTATGGCATCCCTGTACTCCCTAAGATTTGCCATAAGCGTATCGATCTCAAAGATCAGATTGTCGGAGTTTTCAAGGAAAAGCTGTGTCCACATCCCCGGATTAAGCCATGCCACTCTTGTAAGATCTTTGTAACTACCGGCAGAAAGGCCGTTGTGTCTGCGTGATGAAGGACTTTTCACATAGGCGTTTGAAACAACGTGTGCCAGCTGTGATGTAAATGCTATGACCTTGTCATGTTCCTCGGCTGTTGTCACCGAAACACTTCCGAAACCGGCGGGCGCAAGTAGTTTTTTGATATTATCGAGGAAAACCGGATCGTCATATACCGGCGGCACGATCACCATCGGTGCCCCAACAAATAGATCTTCTTTCGCATATTTAAAGCCCGAATACTGAGTTCCCGCCATGGGATGACCACCCACATATGTAAATCCGAACTTCTGCGCAAGCTTTCTTCCCGCCCCGGTAACTACTTCCTTTGTTCCGCAGGCATCCATTACAACCGGCTTTTTTCCGAAAACAGGACCTTTTTTCTCCATATAGTCAATCGCTGCCTCCGGGTATGTGCAAATAAGTATCAGGTCGCATTCCGGGATGTTTTCATCGGTCAGTTCTTCGTCAACAACACCTGAAAGCTTTGCAAATTCAAGTATCGTTTTATCGGTATCGAAAGCATATACCTCATGTCCGCCTTTTTTATATGCCTTCGCAAACGAACCGCCGATAAGGCCGAGCCCTATAACTCCTGTTCGCATCATTATGCCTCCTCTAAATTCAGATACTAAGTGCTTTGGGATCAAACGATCGCATTTCTGATCGCTGTTACCTTCCTGACAAGTGTATCAAAATCCTTGGGACGAAGCGACTGTGCACCGTCACTGAGCGCATGTTCGGGATCGTGGTGAACTTCAACCTCAAGCCCGTCTGCTCCGCATGCCGTTCCGGCAAGTGCCATGGGCGTAACCATTCTTGCGATACCCGTTGCATGTGAAGGATCCACGATAACGGGGAGATGCGAAAGTTCATGAAGCATCGGAACTGCCGCAAGATCAAGCGTATTACGCATATAATCACTGTATGTTCTTATACCTCTCTCACAGAGGATGACCTTTTCGTTACCGCTCGACATAATGTACTCGGCGCTCATAAGAAGTTCTTTGAGTGTGCCTGCGATACCTCTCTTTAAAAGTATAGGCTTACCCACTTTTCCGAGTTCTTTGAGCAGGTCGAAATTCTGTGTATTTCTTGCTCCTACCTGAAGGATATCGACATCATCGAAGAGCGGAAGGTCGGTGATATTCATTACCTCTGAAATGATAGGTAATCCGGTCTCCTTTTTGGCAAGCGAAAGAAGACGAAGTCCTTCTTTTTTAAGTCCCTGAAAATCATACGGGGATGTACGGGGCTTAAAAGCTCCGCCTCGAAGTATCTGTGCACCCGAAGCCTTGACAGCTTTTGCGATGCCGATTATCTGCTCTTCGTATTCTACCGAGCACGGACCGGCCATGATACAGAAATTGCCTCCGCCGATCTTTACACCGTTTACATCGATCACAGTATCTTCGGGGTGGAATTTTCTGTTTGCTCTTTTAAAAGGATCGGTCACTCTTTTTACTGTATCAACTATCTCGAGACTTTCAAGAAGTGATGTATCTACGGTACTTGTATCCCCGACAAGTCCGAGTACAGTCTGAAATTCTCCCTGTGAAACATTTACATTGAGAGAAAGACTCTTCAGCCAGTCAATAAGACGCTCCTGCTTTTCCGCAGCGACATTGGGCTTTAATACTACTATCATTTATTTATCCTCCTGATGATCATTTCCTTATATATTCTCCGTTTTATGGCACTATAGCACTTTAACGCGTTGATGTCAAGAATTGTTCATAATAATTTGCAATTATTTTTTGTTATGATAAACTGATTTATATGTATAATCAGCCTGACAGATCGGGCACAATAAGCAGTTCGGAGGAATACCCCAATGGTAGTAACGATCGTATCCGATGTCCTCGGGGAGGAGAACAACGGAACCACAGTCGCATGCATGAACCTTATAAGATATCTGAAATCATGCGGCGACACAGTCAAAGTAATATGCCCCGATAAAAACCGTGAAGGTCAGGATGGCTTTTACATTGTAAAGCCACTTAATTTAGGATTCATAATAAACAAAATTGTCAAAAAAAACAATGTTACAATAGCAAAACCCGATAAAAGAATTATAAGGGCCGCAATAGAAGGCTCCGATGTAGTACATATCATGATGCCTTTTCCCGTCGGTAACTGCGCTGCTGCCATTGCTCATGAACTCGGTATCCCGGTTACCGCAGGGTTTCATTGCCAGGCAGAGAACTTCTCAAGCCACATTTTGATGTTTATGAACTCGGATTTCTTTAACAGAATGGTTTATAAGCATTTTTACAAGAAGCTTTACAGCAATGTGACCATGATACACTACCCCACCCAGTTTATCAGAGATCTCTTTGAAAAAACCGTAGGTCACAAAACAAACGGTATTGTTATATCAAACGGTGTAAACGAAGCATATAAATATGCTCCCACCGTGAAACCCGACAGACTTAAAGACTTCTTCCTCATCCTTTTCACCGGCCGTTACGCCAAGGAGAAGTCTCATACAATTCTCGTAAAAGCTGTCGGTTGCAGTAAATATAAGGATAAGATAAAGCTCATATTTGCAGGCAGCGGCCCGAGAAGATCCCAGATACTCAGGGCTGTCAGGAAAGCCGATATTCCGATGCCGATCATGAAGTTTTTTACCAGAAAACAACTGGCCAGAGTAATCAATTATTCAGACCTTTACTGTCATCCCGCAGAGATCGAGATTGAAGCGATCGCCTGCCTCGAAGCCATCAGCTGCGGTCTTGTTCCGATAATAAACAATTCGCCTCGCTGCGCAACTAAAGCTTTCGCTCTTGATGAGCGTTCACTCTTTAAATGCAACGATTACAGAGATCTTGCAAATAAAATAGACTTCTTTATTGAACACGACGATGTCAGACAGGAATACTCAAAGCGTTACCTCGCTTCTCCCTACGCAGAGAGTCAAAAGGAATGCATGATAAAGATGCGCAGAATGCTCAGTGACGCCATCCTTTCCGAAAAGCAGTAATTAACCCCGGATAACCGATATTTCATAAACATTTGTCCGAAAAAGGAGGATCGGGTATGAAGAAAAAAAAGACAATATACTACTCCGACCCGGTAAATGACGATTTTGCATCACTTGACATCGAAACCAAAAAGCTGCCCAAAGACTTTAAATATATACATAAGAATCCGTTCTGGCTCTTTTTTGAGTTTACGATCTATCATTTTATTGTCCGCCCTCTTATCTTTGTCTGGGTAAAGATAAAATTTCATCAGCATTTTGTCGGAAGGAAAAAACTTCGCCCGTTCAGAAAAACAGGGTACTTTGTTTATGTCAATCATACCGGCAACGATCTTGATGCCTTTACTCCTTCCATGCTCACATTCCCCAAAAAGGATTTTCTGATATGCAATCCCGATGCGACTTCCATACCGGGTATACGCAACTTCGTCATGATGCT
>JAILKT010000108.1 GCA_024693545.1 Lachnospiraceae bacterium | reverse complement strand
TTTCGGATTAAACGCGGCTTAAATTTTTAAGCGATTGTTTTCCCCGTTTTACTGTTTTGGGTAGTAGACATATGTCTACGTCCAAGAAATTTTTAAAGAAATTTCAAGGTTGTTTCATTATTCGATTATCAAGGTACTTTTTCCGGAACCGGACCTTTAAAGTACCGGATTCCGCTTGCCTTATGCACTCATTTTTGTTACCCTTTTGTGCGTCAGCGAAGGCTATTATATCACCCGTTTTCGGGTGTGTCAACAACAAATTGTCTTTTTTTTGTATAAATTTTTAAAGTAAAGAAAAGCCGCTTAAAAAGCGGCTTTTCCTGTAATAAGCATACTAAATTTTATAATTTGTATTCAGAAATATTATCATTTAAGTTCTTAGCTTCATCATTATTTTTGACTGCTTTTTCGGTCAGATCATTCATATTTCCTTCGAGTACCGCACTTCCCTTTGCAACCGATTCAATCTTCTCCGAACTCTCCGTTATAACCGAATTAATCGAATCAGCCCTTTCACGGATCATATTCATGCTTCCATCTACCTTTGCCAGATTTTCGTTTATCTCTTTAAGTGCATTCGACATATCAGACATATTTGTACTGTAATCGGCACCCATTTTGCTAAACTCTCTGTAGTCGGGCAATACTTCGTCATTAAGGAATCCGGTTGTTTCTTTTACATTATCTATGAGTCCTTCTACCGATACAATGACCTGTTCATTTGTTTCTCGAATATTTTCTACAAGCTCTGTAATCTGACTGCTCAGATCCTGAACATCACCCGCTATGATAGAGAAGCCTCTTCCTGCCTCGCCCGCTCTGGCGGCTTCTATACTCGCATTAAGTGAAAGCATTTTTGTTGTACTTGAAACTTTCAATATCTTATCCGCAAGTTCTTCTATCTCATGAACAGCCTGGCACTTAAGTGCTGCTTCTTCAAGTCTTTCCTTAAGGCTGTCAACCATTGCCGTAGTATTCTGTGATTTCTGAGCTATCTTACGCTCCATTTCTCCGGCTTCACTGCTTATCCTGTTCGCATCATCGGCCTTCCTATTAGAATTTTCATATGCACGCTCAACTATATCACTCGATTTATTAATCCCGTCAAGGATAGCCGAGGTATCGCTTGAGGTATCTTTCATGCTTTCGCTCAATCTGAGAAGATCGGAAGCTATACCGCTCAAACTGCCTCTGCACTCCTCAACAAGACTTTCCATCGCCTCACTGTTTTCTGCCACAATTTCGGATGTACCGGCTGCGCCAACCATCTGTTCTCTGATGTGACTTATAAATGTATTGACCTCTCCTGCAATTGTTTCAAGCTCGTCTCCGCTGTTTATGGTTACTTGCTTTGTGAGGTCGGCATCTCCGCTGTTAATTTCATGTACCTTAAGATAAAGTGCCTTAAGGTTCCTTCCGAGTTTAAATCCGATAATTCCTGCCAAAAGTATCAAAACGATACTGAATATAGCAACAAGTGTTATAACAAGGCCTCCGACAACAGCAACATCTCTGTTCATCTCATTAAGAGAAACGTCACAGCCTACAAGTCCCACTACCTTATTGTTACTGTCAAATATGGGCGCATATCCGGAAATGAAGACACCCCACTCGTCAACGGTCAAATCTTCATCCCATGCCGGCGTTCCGCCATATACAGTGTCAAACACCTCCAGCCAGTCATACTCTTCATCGATCTCGCCGGGTTCGTCCGGATCGGTATCTACCACAAATACCGATTTTTGAGGGCCCGTCTGCCTCATCGTATAAATATACTCGACAACAGAACTCTCTCTGTATTTAATAAGGCCATCATACACTTCAACAAATGCATCATCATCATAATCGGAAATAGTTGCATAACTGTCACCGTCAATCTCCGAAGCAGCTATCTCCGCAATATGTAACGCCTCTGCTCTGATCTGTTCTATAAGTTCCTTACTCACTCTCTGATAACAGACAAATCCGAATATGCCGAGACAAAGTACGCTCGATATTGCAATGATCAGGGTTATTTTTGTTCTGAGACTTAATCTTCTTGTTTTCATATAAAACCCCCTCAAATGTATTATTTTTATATTCACAATTTCCAGCTTTTACATATTCAATTTCAGTATATGCTTTGTCGCTGTCTATGTTTTCGAATATTATATTATTATTTTCATAATTTCGCAACATATTTTTTCGTATTTTAAAACTTTTTTTTATTTCTCTTTTTTTAAAGACAAAGTGCTTTGAGAGTACATTTCATCTATCCTCCACACAAAAAACTCCTTACCGGTAATTGCTTACCCGGTAAGGAGTTTCATATTCAAAAGATTGTGTTATTTTCGGCTGTCGATCATAGTCAGATTTCAACGTAGCGTTTGATATTCATTGCGTTTGCATACTTTGTTTTCTTGCCGTTCTGCATAACAACCAGAGTAGGCGCACTCATAACTCCGAATTCCCTCGCCATATCGGGATTCTCTTCCGCATCTATCAGGTTGTAATCAAGTCCCTTAAGATACTGTTTTGCAAGACTGCAATTCGGACAGGTCTTTTTGGTAAAGAGATAAAGACCGTCCCCGACAAGTTGTGAAACACTGTCATCACAGGTTTCCGACTCCTGTACACTATTTTCCTTTTTTTCGATATCCGTATCAAGATTGAAACGATCACACTCTAAAGGCTTATATGTTGTACGGTTCTTGTACTCCTGAGTTTTTCCGATATTCCAGTTCTTAACCGGTCTGTAGTATCCGGTAATCCTCGAATACACCTCTGCCTCACCACCGCATATCGGACATACATTCTGCTCACCGTCAAGATAACCGTGTTTAGCGCATATCGAATATGTGGGTGAAATTGTATAATAAGGAAGCTTATAATTTGTAGCTATCTTGCGAACCAGCTTTGCAGCAGACTCCCAGGTAGGCATCTTCTCACCGAGGAATGCATGGAATACAGTTCCCGATGTATAAAGTGTCTGAAGTCTGTCCTGAATATCAAGTGCCGCAAAAATATCTTCTGTATAATCAACTGGAAGATGACTCGAATTTGTATAATAAGGCGCATCTCCCTTAGCCCCTGCAGTCCTGATATCGGGCCAACGCTGACGATCATGCTTTGCAAGTCTGTAACTGGTGGACTCTGCGGGAGTAGCCTCAAGGTTATAAAGATCGCCGTACTCTTCCTGGTAATCGGAAAGTCTCTCACGCATATGATTGAGAACATTAATTGTAAAGTCCTGAGTTCTCTTGTCTGTCATATCACAACCAAGCCACTTGGCATTAAGACCAACCTCGTTCATTCCGACAAGGCCTATCGTTGAGAAGTGATTGTTAAATGTTCCGAGGTATCTCTTTGTATAAGGATAGAGTCCCTCGTCAAGAAGCTTTGTAATGATCTCACGTTTAACTTTAAGAGACCTTGCGGCAATATCCATCATGTGATCGAGACGCTTATAAAACTCGTCCTCATTTGCCGAAAGATATGCGATTCTGGGCATGTTGATCGTAACAACACCTACAGATCCCGTTGACTCACCCGAACCGAAGAAGCCACCGGACTTCTTACGAAGTTCACGAAGGTCAAGACGAAGGCGGCAGCACATGGAACGAACATCGGAAGGCTCCATATCACTGTTGATGTAATTACTGAAGTAAGGTGTTCCGTATTTAGCGGTCATCTCAAAGAGAAGTCTGTTATTCTCTGTATCGGACCAGTCAAAATCACGTGTAATGGAATATGTGGGAATAGGATACTGGAATCCGCGTCCGTTGGCATCACCTTCAATCATGATCTCAAGGAATGCCTTGTTGACCATGTCCATCTCCTTCTTACAATCCTTATAGCAGAAATCAGTCTCTTCACCGCCGATGATACAATGCTGATCCGCAAGATCGGACGGAACAGTCCAATCAAGTGTGATATTTGAGAAAGGAGCCTGAGTTCCCCAACGGCTGGGTGTATTCACTCCGTAAACAAAGCACTGGATACACTGCTTAACATCATGGTAACTTAAATTATCTACTTTTACAAAAGGAGCAAGATAAGTATCAAATGAAGAAAATGCCTGAGCTCCGGCCCACTCGTTCTGCATGATACCAAGGAAATTTACCATCTGATTGCAAAGAGTGGAAAGATGCTTTGCGGGTGAGGATGTGATCTTACCGGGTATTCCGCCGAGGCCTTCTTTGATGAGCTGCCTGAGCGACCATCCTGCACAATAGCCTGTAAGCATGGAAAGATCATGTATATGAATATCAGAGTTCTTATGAGCATTAGCGATCTCATCGTCATAGATCTCAGAGAGCCAGTAATTGGCAGTGATCGAACCCGAATTATGGAGAATAAGTCCACCTACCGAATAAGTAACGGTGGAGTTTTCCTTAACACGCCAGTCCTCTTCCTTAACATAGCTGTTAACAAGATCCTTATAATCAAGGATGGTGGACTTCATGTTTCTGATCTTTTCTCTGTTTTTACGGTAAAGAATATATGCCTTTGCCACTTCGTTATATCCGGCCTGGTTAAGCACCTCCTCAACACAGTCCTGGATGGCTTCAACGCTCACACTTCCGTTCTCGATCCTTGACTGGAACATGGAAGTAACCCTCAAAGACAGAAGATTGATAATATCATCATTATAGAGTTTTTCGGTCGCATTAAATGCTTTTTTGATAGCGCTCGATATCTTATCGAGATTAAATTCCGCTATTTCCCCATCTCTTTTAGTAACTGTAAAGCTATTCATTATAACTTCTCCTCTCCGCGAAACGCTTATGAGTAAAGTTTATCAAAGAGGGTATTTTATGTCAATAAGAAAACACAAAATATATGCGAATATTTTTTCTCTCACACAAGATATTGTGGTCGGCTGTTTAATGAACACATGTAAATATATATTCTCCAAAAGCGGCTTGCAGAGTGCTTTTGGAGCCTTATGGATCAAAGATCAAAATCTGTTTAATAGAAATTCTCTCTCTTTGACAGCCTTAACGTCGTCAGGTCTGTGGTTGAGATAAACGCCCAGTAATCTTATCGCGACATCTGTCTGGTGCATTCTCTCGGCGATAACGATCCGGTACCTGAGTTTTTGCTCATATGTAAGTCCTTTATCTCCTGCGCGCGTGATAAATTCCTTGGCCGCATCGTAATAATCATCGGAAGTTTTATCGTGTTCAGTGAAGCCCGCAGCCTCTGCCGCGTCCAGTATCGTGCTTATGGCAGAAGGATAATTATCTATGTGAGCCGATCTGCCTCTCATGTAAATGATCATATTGTCCGCAGCCGCCAGCATTCCTTCGTAATCACCGCTTGTCCTGTAGCTGTCAACAAGCGCCACATATTCATCACCCGCATAAACCGAAAGGTCTATGATCTCCGTAAGAGCCGTTCTGTAGACCTGTTCCTGTTGTGAACTGTCTTTATACAGTTCTGCCCTTATCTCGGCGCTTTTCAGTTTATATTTATCCTTTTCTTCCGCGCTTTGAGCGAAAAAGAAAAGTCGATCGTAAATATTCTCCGCATCGGATGGTTTTCCGATATCCAAATAAATGTCTGCAAGAGCATCTCCGATATCAAAAAGAGATCTGACGTCAAGGTCCCCGGAGCCTTCCTCCAGAATACTACTTTCAAAGATCGGGTCCAGTACATCAGCCGCTTCTGCTTTTTTTCCAAGCATGGCAAGGTTAAAACCGTATCCGACTCTGAGGTCAACATTATCGGGGTCTTCTCTGATCGCGTCTTCAAACTCAATATCTGCCGACAGGTATTCGCCTTTTTCATAAAGTGCCGCAGCCTTGTCAAATAAACTGCTTTTGTTGCATCCGGTCAAAACAAGCGCAAAAAAGAGCAACAGCGATATCAACTTGACTGCATTGCTCTTTTTGTACATGATTTCACCTCATTCAGATCATTTATTAACGGACTGTGCACCTTTTTCAGCATCCTCGTGTCTGATCTGTGCACGCTTTATCTTTCCCCCGAGTGTTTTGGGAAGTTCCTTAACGTATTCAACTATTCTCGGATATTTATACGGTGCGGTATTATGCTTTACATGGTTCTGAAGCTCTTTTGTAAGCTCATCACTCGGCTCATAGCCCTTTGCAAGCACAACGGTTGCTTTAACCACCTGTCCTCTGATCGGGTCGGGTGCAGCGGTTATAGCACATTCGACAACTGCGGGATGAGTGATAAGTGCGCTCTCAACCTCAAAAGGTCCTATACGGTAACCGGAGCACTTGATAACATCATCATGTCTGCCCACAAACCAGAAATATCCGTCACTGTCTCGCCATGCAACATCCTTAAGATTATATGTTCCCGAACCGATTGCTTCTTTTGTAAGCTCTTCGCTTCTGTAATAACCGATGAAAAGTCCCACCGGATATTCCTTATCGAGACCCCGGACTGTGATCTCACCTTCCTGACCGTCCTCTGCTTCATGGTCTTCGCTGTTCCACAACCTGATATCGTAGATCGGAGAAGGCTTACCCATCGAACCTGCTTTAGGCTCAAACCAGGGGAAGTTCGCAACAAGAACCGTACCTTCAGTCTGTCCGAATCCTTCCGCGATCGTATGACCCGTGAAACCGCGCCACTTATTTACCACTTCCGGATTAAGAGGTTCCCCGGCCGTACACCAGCGCTGTACACTTGAAAGATCATATGACGCAACATCCTCCTGAAGCATGAACCGGTACATGGTAGGCGGCGCGCAGAATGTGGTGATCCTGTATTTCTGAATCTTTTCAAGAAGCTTTGTGGGAACGAACTTCTTCATATCATAACAAAAAACTGTGGCTCCGCAGATCCACTGTCCGTAGATCTTACCCCATCCGAACTTTGCCCATCCGGAATCCGAAACGCTCATATGGAGCTTATTCTCCTGAACGCACTGCCAATATCCGGCCGTAACGATGTGTCCGAGCGGATGTATGTAATTATGGCAGACCATCTTGGGCATACCTGTTGTACCCGAAGTAAAATAGATCTGCATTATATCATTGTTGTGAGTTGCTTCGTTTCCTGTGGGACGTTCAAACACTTCACTCTGATCTCTCATGCCGTCATGAAGATTGAGCCATCCTTTTCTGTGCCCGTTTGCAAGCATGATATGCTTTACGCTCGGAGATTTTTCGCTCGCTTTCTCTATCTGTTCAACAACAAAATCATCATCAAGTCCGATAAACATCTCTATATCGGCAGCCTGTGCTCTGTATACGAGGTCATGCTCCGTAAGCTGAAGCGTTCCGGGAATAATTATAACTCCGAGCTTTATAAGTGCCGTTGCGCATATCCAGTATTCGTAGCGTCTCCTCAGGATCATCATAACAACGCTTCCCTTGCGGAGACCGAGCGATTTGAAATAGTTTGCCGCTTTGTTTGAAAGTCTGCTCATTTCTTCGAAAGTGAATGTTCTTTCCTCACCTTCATCGTCACACCATACAAGCGCTCTGTTATCGGGTTTCTCCTTTGCCCATCCGTCAACTATATCAAACCCGAAATTAAAATTCTCGGGAATATTTACTTTATAATTTGCTTTAAAGTCTTCATATGAATCAAATTTGGTACGTGGTAAAAATTTCTCTAACATTTTCTTATCCTTTCGATTTCCTGTGGTAAAAAGGCCGCAAAAACACATGCTGCCGGGTGTGTTTCCTTAAAACGCCCTGTAAGTCTGCACCGGAGTAAAAGCACAGTCCCTTGGCCAGGGCCTTCACACCTCGCTGATCACCGTAAGAAATGTCGAAGGTTTGTCGCATCCGCATCTCTGTCCGTGAGGAATTGTCGGATCGAAATACACACTGTCTCCCGCCTCAAGAGTAAGATCCTTGTCACCGATCGTAACGATTATTGTTCCCTCTGTAACAAAATTGAATTCCTCGCCTCTGTGTGAAACAAGTTCCGCCCTTTTATCCGAGGGATCGATCGTTACAAGAAGCGGCTGCATGATCTTCTTGGGGAAACGAAATGCAAGATCCTTAAAGATATAGCCGGGATATCTGTCAATATACTGCCCCTTGCCCGCACGAACAACATGATATTTTTCAAGCTTGGCCGATTCGCCTGTGAGTATTTCCGCAAAATCAACGCCGCACTTTTTTGAAATATCATAGATAACGCTTATGGGGATATTTTTTCCTGTCATCTCGTATTCGGCATATACTTCCCTGTCAATTCCGAGCATGTCGGCAAACTCATCACGAGTGTAACCGCAAGCATCCCTCAGTCCACTGATTCGCTGTGCAATCTCTTTGATCTCTTCATCCATAGTTCCTGTAACCTCTGTTTCTTTTTCGGCAGATCATCCGCGCACCGCGACCTCTCCGCATAAATGCACGGGTTAAAATGCCTATATTTTTAACTGCTGATAAAAAAAGCCTTTCAACAGTATAACTCACTGATTTTTATTATTCAAGAGCCAAGTAGCGCCCCACGGGTATATTCTATGCCCGCATTCCACAGCAGCCACGAGCTGTATCCGCTGTCATAGACGGCATCGATCTGGTCACGTACCTCTTTGGCACCGTAGTCGAGATGGTGCCTTATCCATGAAGCGGTAAAATCCTGAAGCCACGGCCTCACGTCCGCCTTGTTGCCGTCAGAATCGATCATATAGAGCACTTTGTTCGCGTCCATAAGTGCATGATTGACGAGTTCATAGGGATGCATGTCGGGATGATCGAGGTTGTAGTATCCGTCCGCATAGTGAGACGGATAAACCATCGGACATATATAATCGACATACTGCGACATCCTGTAGAAACTCTGCCCTACTATCTTGGCATCGACTGTACTCGTAACGATCGCACCGTAAACATCACAGGAAACAAATGCGCCCATCGGCTTGATCACTTCGCATATCCTTCGAAGTCCGTCCGTTATCGCATCTATCCTTGTTCTCTCCCCGGCATCGGCTGAAAAATCAACATCGTTCATTCCCTTTCCGGTCGAGAAACGGATATAGTCAAAATTTATCTCATCAAAACCGACATTCACGCATTCTTTAGATATTTCAATCAGATAATCCCAGACTCCTTCTTTGAAAGGGTTCAGCCAGGCTTTTCCGGCATTGTCCTTAAAAAGAGTCCCGTCCTTTTTCGTAACGGCGAGTTCGGGATGATATTTGGCAAGTTTCGGATCCATCATAGACACAATACGGGCCACAACGTATATGTCCTTTTCTTTCAGTTTTTTGATCGTTTTTCTGATATCCGGGATTGAATTCGTAAGAGCACCGATCTCTTTCGCCGTTTCGCTTCCATCCATCTTGAACGTTATGTAACCGTCTTCCGTCTTAACATCTATGACCATCGTGTTAAGCTCGGTCGATTCGACAAGCTCAACGGCCTTATCGAATTTAGCCGTCATATACGAGGCTGATATATATATACCCTTGGCCGTAACTCTCTTTCTTTCATCCTTAAAATCACCCATCCACAAATGTTCCTCCGGATGGTATATCGAATCGGTCTCGTCCTCTCCTCCGGGTTCCTCCTCGCTGTACCAGAGTCCGTACACTCCCGTCTGTTCGAGTGAGCTGTTTTCTTTCATCGTTTCCGCAACGCTTATCGGAATCGGTGTCGCATACGCACTCTCGTCCTGTTCCTCTATAACTTCATAATAATATGAAGAAACGAAGAATACGGTCAAGCCCGCCGCTGCCGCAACAAGCAAAACGATGACGGCGGCTATCGCCGTCTTTTTTCCTGCCGAACGTCTTCTGCTTTCCCGTCCGTAATCGAGGTAATCATTTTTCATAAAGTGCCACTTTATCTCCTTGGATCAGTTATCTGCCACTCCGGAATGTATTCGTCTTCATCCACGCTCATTCCGTGATCTGTAACAACAAGTCTTCTTTCAAGCCTGAGCATTATATCGACGACATCGGGATCGAACATTTTCCCCGACTGCTGCTTAATGGCTTTGAGAACAGCCTTTTTGCTGTATGGCTTTTTATATATTCTTGGTGCTGTAAGCGCATCAAACACATCACAAACTCCCACTATCCTTGCGGGAATAGGCAGATCCCTCGTGCTTGTGCACTCGTCCCATCTTTTATGGTGAAACTCAACGATATCCCTTGCCATCCTCAAAAAGATATTTATGCCCGAACCGTTGGCAGTAAGTGACTCGACGATCCTGACTCCTGCCTCGCAGTGTTTGTTCATCACCTCTATATCTTTGCTTCCGAGCCTTCCCTTTTTCATGATGATCTTCTCCGGAACGGCAAGTTTTCCTACATCATGAAGCCTTGCCGCAATTTCGATCATATTGATATATTCGTTTGTTATCGTTTTTTCATACTTAGGGGTAAGCGAAAGCCCCATTGCGATCAGTTTGCTGTTTGCCGCTATATTATCGGCGTGATGATAGCTTTCCGGAATATCCCTGTCCTCACACAGACCGGCAAGACACGTGATAAGATTTATACGTTCCGTCTCAAGCTGCTGAAGCTGCTTGCTGACGAGAATGTTTAGCTTTTGATTTCGGATATACAGATTCTTCTGCATATGGTATTCCTTGAGATGTGTATTGATGCGCATCAATACCTCAAGGTTTTCAAACGGCTTTGTAATGTAATCAACGGCTCCGCATTCAAAACCCTTTATGCGGTCCTTTGCGCTTGTCATTCCCGAAATAAATATCACGGGAATGTTTCTTGTCCTGATATCCTTTTTCAGGATCCTGCAATAATCGTAGCCGTTCATATCGGGCATGGTCACATCAAGAAGTATTATGCTCGGAAGTTCGGCATCAACCGCCCTCATCGCATATTCAACGCTCTTAACGGGCCTTGCTATATATCCCTCTTTACGAATTATTTCGGAAAGCGTGATAAGATTCGACGTAACATCATCGATAAGAAGAACATTATCTTTTTCTACTCGTTTAAATTCCATAATAATCTCCCGATCTCTTCAGTCTCTTCCAGTACATCCTCTGTTTTCTCTTTTCTTGTTTTAAGTACAAGCGCAAAAGCCTTCTTCGTAAGCTCGGGATTGTAATTCGAAATAAGCTGCTTAAATGCAGTCGCAAAACTCTCCGCTTTTTCCCATGCACCGAGCTCTGCGCTGATCGACAGCTTTTCGAGGCAATCCCTCATCTCTTTCATGTCAGCCTCTTCTTTCGGGACATAAAGCGGCAGTGAATGTCCCGAACCGGTAAGCGTCGTATATGAACCCCCCGTTTCGTTCGAAGGGTTGCCAAGCAGTTCGTCTTCTTCCGCTTCCTGACTCATCGCTTTTCCGAAGACATGTGAATACTCCGATTTTCCTTGCGGGAAATTTATAAGATCTCCGCGTTTACTTCCGAGCTTCAGTTTAACCGAGAATGAAAAAGTACTGCCCTTTCCTTTCTCACTTTCAACATTGACGCTTCCGCCCATCATGGAAGCGAACTGTCTCGTGATCGAAAGACCGAGTCCCGTACCGCCGTAACGTCTTGTGATCGAGCCGTCAACCTGTGAAAAGCTTTGGAAAAGTTTGTCTTTTTCCTCGGGTGAAATTCCGATTCCGGTGTCAATGACCATAAACAAAAGCTCAACGTAATCCTTCCCGACACTTGTTGCCGTGATATCGAGTCCGACATAGCCGGTGCTTGTAAATTTGATCGCATTTGACAGAAGGTTACTGAGTATCTGACCGATCCTCAGCTCATCACCTATAACGGCATCCGGTACCTTTCCGACTACATTTACGATAACCTTAAGACCTTTTTCCGTAGCCTTTGAAACCTGAAGGTGGAGCACGTCGTTGATGAGGTTTGTAAGACTGATATCTCTTTCCTCAAGCGTAACCTTTCCCGCTTCGATCTTAGCGTAATCAAGTATGTCGTTGATGATCTTCGTCATGTTATCGCAGCTGTGCAATACTATCTTTACGCACTCCTGCTGTTCGACATTGAGCGGTGTCCTTTTCAGATCTTCGACAAGTCCTTTTATTCCGTTAATGGGAGTACGAAGTTCATGCGTGATATTGGCCGTAAACTGGTCCTTCATGCGCGTTGCTTCCTCTGCGTCCGCAACGATCTTTTTGTTTGCACGTTCATCATCGTAATGCTGCTGATCGTTCATGGCATATGCCACATATAATTCGGAGTCTTCCGCAAGTTTTTTGATCGTAAACTTAACGGGATAGCACGTACTGTTGCTTCTGTATGCAAAGGTACGTCTGTCTCTGATGGTCCTGTTTGCCCAAAAAACGCCCTTTTCCTTTGTGTAGTGTATCATTCTTGGGAAAATGGTCGAAATATTCACATCGTCAAAGGACTTATATTCCAGCTCGTTCTTTGCCGCATCGTTACTGTAATGGATCTTTCCGCTCAGATCGAACAGAAAGACAGCTTCACTGACACCGTCGAGAAGTTTTATAAAAGTATCCGTCTCTTGTTTCACAGTTCACCTGTCCTTTCGATCACATAAAAATTTTGCTGCTCCTGCTATTATACTTCACCATTCGTTCTTAGTAAAGTGAGGCCCCTTGCACCCAAGTAATCAATACAGTATAATTATCTCGATATTCCCGAAAGGAAGAGGAAGCTTATGACCGATAACACGATTTACATTACCACACTCGGTGATTTTTCAATAAAATACAATAACAATGTCGTTTCCGACACGATTAACAGAGCTTATAAACCCTGGAACTTCCTCGCTTACCTTACCATAAACAAAGACAAAGAAATACCTTCGAGTGAAGTATCCGCTCTTGTCTGGGACGAAAAAGACGAAAGCACCACGCGCGGTTCGATCAAGGTTCTTCTCCACCGCGTTCGTACCTTTCTTTCACCTCTGAGTAACGACAGCCGGTTTTCACCCATCACCTTTAAAAAAGGCATATTTACCTGGACCTATGCGGATCGTACCGTCATCGATTATAAAAAATTCGAAAATCTCCTTGCCGAAGCAAGCCTGAAAAGCACTTCGGATTCACGTCGATTCAGCCTTTACCAGGAAGCGCTCTCCATTTATAAAGGTGACTTTCTGCATACAAACAAATCAACCTGGACCACCGGCATACGCGACAGGCTTCATAACGCCTATGTGAACGCCGTCTGCACCTTCGCCGAGCTGTGTTATACAAAAAAGAAGTATTCTGCGGCTCTTTCCGCTTGTGAACGCGCCATGTATCTCGAAAGAAATGACGAAAGGATTTATTATCATCTTATAAAGTCTCTCTACCTCAGCGGTTCTCAACGTGAAGCACTCGAAAAGTATCAGGAAACAACCGAAGTTTTTTATAAAGAATTCGGCATCACGCCTTCTGATGAGATCAAGCTTCTTTACAGAGAAATAACAAAAGCGCTCAATGTCACGGAGAAAAGCATCGATCTCGTTCAGGCCGAGCTTCAGGAATCTTTGGGCAACAAAGGCGCATTTTTCTGCGAATATGAAATTTTCAAGGATATATATCAGATAACGGAACGCGCTTGCAGGCGCAGCGGCGAATCCGCATATCTTTGTCTCATCACCCTTTTTTCGGATATCGACGAAACGCTCACTCCTCCCGACATCAAGCATTATAACCGCTGTATGGATGAGCTTAAGCTCGTTGTCCAGGAGGCTCTCAGAAGACGAGATGTTTATGCCCGCTACAGTCTGACTCAATACATCGTTCTTCTTAACGATGTAACAATGGAGAATGCCACTCTCATAGCCGAAAGGATAAGCAGGTCATACAGGCGTATCCATCCGGTCAAAGACGTAAAGCTCGATACCAAGCTCGCGGCAATAGACGTTTCGATCTCGTAAAGCCCGGTACCGGGCTCGCGCCGAAAGACGTTTCGATCTCGTAATCCTACTCTTCTTCTTTCCTTTTCTTCAGTTTTGAGAAAAGGCTGATCAGGTAGATCGTAACTCCGAGAAAAAAGCTTATGGTAATAAGTCCCAGCACAACCTTTCCCGAATTCTCAAAGTTTAATACCGCGCATACCACCGCCGCGATAATAAGGCCCGCGATCACGATCACTCCGATAAGCGCGGCAATTCTCACCGTTTTCGGTCTCTGCCCTGTGCTGTTCTGTGTATTTTGGTTCATAGATCATCCTCGTAAGTATTGTTCTGAATAAACGGCGTCGTATCGATATCGTACGTCAGCCTAATGTTCGGACTGTCAACCTTTTCGTAAAAAAGCTTTCTGATCCTCTCCGCTATCAGATACCCGATCTGTGTCGTAGACTCGACAAGTATCGCAAGGTACTGACTGCTGCTGTAATTTGTCGTGACATCGCCGCTTCTTATGGCCGTTGTTATGGCACTCTTCAGGTGTATCATCGCAGGCTCAAGTTCATCACTGTTTGCGGGCGACCCGTCCTGTGCGGTCAGGGTGAGCAGCAGAAGGATTATCGGACTGGATGTCCTCATCTGGGCGCGTCCGAGGAATCTGAAGATTTTCTTAAAGCTCTCATACTCCACCATAAATCCGCCCGGTGTGGAATCCTTTTCCGAAACGAATTTCTTAAGATACTCAAGGTCGATCCTTGTGCTGGCTAAAGTATGACGCATCATGCTTCCTTCATCCGAGAAGAAATGATACGAGTGTTTTCCGTTTTCCTTAACAAGATAAAGTGCTTTGTCTGCCTTATTGTAAAGAGTCGCAAAATCCTTGCCGTCGGTCTGCGCAAGCGTAATACCGATAGAAACCGAAATACGCTCATCCGAAACGGGATTTTTGAGGCCGTCATCAAGATAAAGAATGATCTCTTCGGCCTTTGCGGTTGCAAAGTCCTTGTTACCGCCGTCCTTGAAGAAGAGTATAAACTCATCTCCTCCGACCCTGCTTATGATATCATCGTTACGCATCATCTCGGAAAGTATGACAGAGATATTTTTGATCACGGAGTCTCCGACTATATGGCCGAGATTATCGTTTATCTGTGAGAAACCGTCTATATCGATAAGCATAAAGCAGCCGTTTGCACGCTTGTCGGAAAGATACGAATCTATCTCATCCATCGCATATGAACTGCTCCAAAGTCCCGTGAGAGGATCACGCACATGAGCTCTTTGAGATTTTCCCGTGTATGAAGAAAGAACATTCTGAAGAAGCTTTGAGTTTTCTGCCGTCATCTCTTCCTCGCGGATAGCCGCTTCTTCATCACGTTTGAATTCATCATCAGATAAAAGGTCGAGCGCTATATCCACAAGTTCGGGATCAAACTGTGTTCCGCGTCCATTCCTCAGCTCTGTCAAAACCTCTTCACGCGAAAGCTTCTGCCTGAACGATCTGTCATTTGTCATTGAGTCAACTGCATCGGCAATGGCTATGATCCTGGCCTCAATAGGTATGTCTCTGCCCGAAATACCGTTAGGGTATCCCTTTCCGTCAAATCGCTCATGATGAGTTTCGGCAACCTCGGCCGCTTTCCTTATGACCGTCATGTCGGAAAGAATATTTTTGCCGAGCGATGTATGTTTTTTAACGGTTTCATATTCTTCGGGCGTCAGCTGTCCCTTTTTACGGATTATACTCTCGGGCACGCCGATATTTCCGATATCATGAATAAGCGCAAGATTTTGAAGATTGTAAAGATCCTCGCTGTCCCATCCGAGTTTTTTTGCTATTTCCACCGAAAACCATGCAACATTATTCGAATGCTCCGCAGCAAGCGGATCTTTCTTATCAACCGTGTTGGCGATCATCATCATGGATTTGAGAGATATACGTGCGATCTGTTTTGTTTTCTCCAGAAGTCTCCCCTCAAGATCCTTTCTGAGAGAGACAAGATCCAGAGTCCTGGCTACCCTGCTGCACAGAGTGACCTTTTGGAAGGGCTTGACTATATAATCAAATGCACCCATTTCAAAGCATTTACGCTCGGTTTCGGGATCGGTATCCGAGGTAAGAAAGATAATGGGGATATTGATATGTTCGGGAATCTCGCGGATTCTCTTAAGCGTTTCAAATCCCGACATTTCCGGCATATTGATATCAAGAAGAATAAGATCCGCATCTTTTTTCTCGAGGAATTTGAGGGCCTGTTCACCCGATATCACGGCAAAGATCTCATACTTGTCACCAAGCATATTCTTTGCAAGTGATAAGCTGACATTATTATCATCAACAATAAGAATCTTTTCCATATGCAAGGACTCCTGTTCGTCTTTCCGAGGTCGGTCTTTTCCCCCACGCAGGTCCGTTCTTTGCAGTGCCCGCTCAGTCCAATCCCGTAAACTGCTTTACAATCTGTTTTTATAGAAAAAGAGAGGGTCCGAAAACACTGTTTTCAGGCCCTCGGGCTTCACCTGTTAAAGAAGCACGTTATTCATTCTCCTGCTTGTAGATCAGATAGTTAACGTAGCTCCTGACCTCCTCTGCACTTTGACTGTTAAGCTGCTGATAGAGGTTAAAGAATTCAACAATCTCCTTATCAAGGACTTCACCTACTATAGGAAGATATGCATCGGAAACACCGAGCAGATAATCACACGAAACGTCAAAATACTTTGAAAGGGCAATAAGCTTGTCGAAGGACGGCTCATTACGCTTGGACTCGTAATTTGAGATCGCTGTGGGTTTAAGTCCGAGGATATCTGCGAGTTCACTCTGTGTGAGCTTGTTCTTCTGTCTGAGTTGCTTTAATCTAACATTAAAGTTCATAAGGAAACCTCCTGGGAATAAATTCAAAACGAAATATAAATAAGGTAA
This sequence comes from Lachnospiraceae bacterium, assembly GCA_024693545.1. Classification (GTDB taxonomy): domain Bacteria; phylum Bacillota; class Clostridia; order Lachnospirales; family Lachnospiraceae; genus RUG11977. Next base: position 45,105 of record JAILKT010000108.1, on the reverse strand, counting down.
ATACCTGCCCTTTTTCGATTATCGCAATTATATCTCACGTTATGTAAGTTTGTCAAGAAAAAAATAACTAATTATGTACTTTTGTTTCCCGTTCTTCTTGCCAACTATTTCAAATACCTCTATAATTACAGTGTTACGAAATTTGTCATTATTGCAAACAGTGAAGTCTGTCCCGACAGATATATTACACTTTGCATTTCGGAGGATGACCATGGATCTTTTTGAGTATTCAGGCTCTATGACTCGTGAAAAAGAGTCCCCTCTCGCATCCCGCATGCGACCCACAACTCTTGACGAGATAGTTGGACAACAGGACATCATAGGCAAGGATAAAATGCTTTATCGTGCCATAAAAGCCGACCGTTTAAGCTCTGTTATCTTCTACGGACCTCCCGGAACGGGTAAAACCACACTTGCCAAGGTAATAGCAAATTCCACAAGCTGTGAGTTCAAATCGATCAATGCTACCTGTGCCGGCAAAAAAGATATGGAAGACGTTGTTGACGAAGCAAAAAGGTTATTCGGCGGTTTCGGGAAACGAACAATCCTGTTCATTGATGAGATACACCGCTTTAACAAAGGTCAGCAGGACTACCTTCTTCCCTTTGTCGAAGACGGAACGATCATCCTTATCGGAGCCACGACCGAAAACCCATATTTCGAGGTCAACAGCGCTCTTATCTCCCGCTCACTTATATTTGAACTGCATTCGCTCTCAAAAGATGATATAAAAACGCTTATATCACGCGCCGTTACCGATAAGAGTAAAGGGCTCGGCGGTTTTAATCTCGAACTCACCGAAGAAGCTCTCGATTTTATTGCCGACAGTGCAAACGGCGATGCCAGAAATGCTCTCAACGCGATCGAACTTGCCGCTCTTACAACAGACAAAGGTGAGGACGGAAAAGTCCATGTGGATCTCGATGTGGCTGCCGAATGTATCAGAAAAAGAGCCATAAACTATGATAAAAACGGCGATTCCCATTACGATACGATTTCCGCTTTCATCAAAAGCATGAGAGGCTCCGACCCCGATGCCGCGGTTTATTATCTCGCGCGAATGCTCTATGCCGGTGAAGATATAAAATTTATTGCACGCAGGATCATGATATGCGCAGCGGAAGATGTTTCACTTGCCGATCCGAACGCCCTTACGGTTGCGGTTGCTGCCGCTCAGGCTGTTGAGAGACTCGGTATGCCCGAATCCAGGATCGTCCTTTCGGAAGCGGCCATATACGTTGCCACCGCGCCCAAGAGCAACTCCGCAATATGTGCTATAGATGATGCTCTCAGCGAAGTTAAGAATTCGATAACCCCGAGAGTTCCCGCACATCTTATGGATGCGCATTACAAAGGCGCTGCCAAGCTCGGTCACGGACTTGATTACATATACCCTCACGACTACGATGAGCATTACTACCCTCAGCAGTACCTTCCGGATTCGCTTGTTGGCAAAAAATTCTATAATCCCGGCCTGCTCGGTCACGAAGCCGAAACAGAGAAACGTCTGAAGGCTCTCCGGGAAAAAAACAGGAAGTAAAGCAAAGAGGAGCGACATGATGTCTCTCCTCTTAATATTATACCGTTTCAACCTATCGGAACGTCATCGGCCACCACATCGCCGTTCGCATCCTCATTGACTGTTTCTTCATTATTATTTACAGGTTCTTCCGCGTCTTCTTCGTCTTCCTCATCCGTTACGTTTTCATCGTCCTCTTCGGTTTCTTCGTCCGTCTCATCCGAAGGAACAAGGTCCCCGTTCTCATCAAGCATCATTCCGTCCGGAAGATGTATGTCACAAAGCTCCTCGGGATGATATATGTAAGGAGAATCATTGGTAGTGATCGGTAAAGGGTACTCTTCCTTAAGGATTTCTTCCCATTCCGGAGGATACTCGTAATTTTCATCCTTTATAAGGAGCACCACGCTCTTTCTCTTCTTCTCGGGACAATCGTCACGAGCGATCTTCTTGGACTTTTTACATATTTCGACACGAACATGACATGTACATTTTTCGGTCGGAACCGTTCCCTTTGCAAAGTACTCCGTTGCTACCGTCGAACCGCCCTCAGCCTGATCGCAAAGCCCGGCAACTGCAAGTTTACCGCACTTTGTACATATGCTGGCCTTAACGATGGAATCCGGCATTTCAAATTCTTTATCGGGAAGCTGCTGACTTGAGTGGATCTCCTCCATTATGTTACGCCAGAGATCCTGCTGGTACGACTTGTTCTTCTGCTCAAAACCATGATCGAATCCGGTCCATACCGCAGCGGTGTAATAAGGAGAATATCCGACAAACCAAAGGTCGTTATTCTTTGATGCGGTACCCGTCTTACCGGCCAGGTGCATCTTATAATCCTTGAAGGCCAGTCTCGAACCCGTACCGTTTGTAATGGTATCCTCCATCGCATCGGTAAGAAGCCATGCAGTGGATGTCTTCATAACCTGCGAAGACTTTGTCTTCTTTGATAACAGAAGGTAGCCGTCATGGTCGCGAACCTCCGTATACATGATAGGAGTATTATAAACGCCCTTGTTCGCGATAGATGCATAAGCCGCATTAAGCTCTATGTTATACACACCGTTGGTCAGACCGCCGAGTGCTATGGCAAGATTAATATCCGAATAGAATGTGCCGTCTTCCATCTTCTTTGACTTAACAAGAGTAGAGAAACCAAGTTTCTGAAGATACTCAAAGCCGAGCGGAGCTCCTATCTGCTGAAGAGTGCGTACTGCAACGATATTAAGCGAGCTCGATATACCTTTACGTATCGTCTGAAGCCCTCTGAATCCTGTATTGTACCAGTTATATACTTCCTTGGTCGTAAGCGGATAGAAGAAAGGCGAGTCATCCTGAACAGTCGCTAGCGTAAGGCCTGCCGCATCTATTGCGGGGAGGAAAGAAGCAAGTACCTTAAATGTCGATCCTACCTGACGCGTACTCTGTGTAGCGCGGTTCAGCGTTCTAAGTCCGGTCTTCGGGCCTCGTCCACCGTAAACAGCTTTAACCTCGCCGGTAGCCTGCTCGATAACGGTGAATGAAGACTGGGGCTGTTTTACGATATCCATGTCTTCAATATATGTATCGCCTTCCCCGACAACATGATCACGAAATTCTTCGATCTTGGCCTTCATATCCTCAACATTGAGGAAAAGCTCGTTAATGCCCTTTTTTCCGTGCTCATGGTAGTAATAGCCCTGAGTATCGTCATAATCCTTAAAATACTCAAGCAGATCGTTTCTGTGATAATGCGTTACAGTATCATCTTTATGCCGAACGGAAATGTTATAGGGATAAAGCTCGTAACATGAGCCCGTAGAACTTGAAAAACCGAATTCGGGGAAGTTGGAATCATCCGTATAGTACTTGTCCACGATCGACTGGATATGTCTGTCCTGAGTCGTATATATATCGATTCCGCCGAAGTAGAGCATATACTGTGCGTATTCGGTAGTATATCCGAGTTCCTCCACCATATCCTTTGTAACCTGAGTTATAAGTTCATCGGTGAAATACGAGAATGTCGTGATCGCGCTCGCCTTTTTTCGGTCCGCAATTTCTTTTATCCTCGGATATACGTCATCTGCGACTGCCTCGTCATATTCTTCCTGAGTGCAGTAGCCGAGTTTTTTCATCCATTCGAGACAGTACATACGTCTCTCCGCGTTTTCTTCCGGATAATTAACGGGATTACGAAGGGTCGGTGAATAAGCTATAGGCGCAATAACAGCTGCCTCTGAAAGAGTCAGTTCTTTGACGTCCTTATCAAAATAAGTATTTGCCGCTGCCTGAATGCCGTAAGCACCGTTTCCGAGATTGACGAAATTCAGATAGTCCTCAAGGATCTCATCTTTGGTCATGTTATCCTCGAGCTTTATCGCAAGGAACATCTCCTGGACCTTACGGATGATCTTGTCGAGATTATTGTCCTCGTTACCTCCCGAAAAGATCTGGTTTTTCAAAAGCTGCTGTGTAATGGTACTTCCGCCGTAATTAAGGCCACCTTCCCTAAACACCGAAAAGCCCGCACGCATGATACCTCTGATATCGATACCGCTGTGTTCGTAGAAACGTGTATCCTCGAGTGCGACAAATGTATGCTGAACCATCTCGGGAATCTGGTCGATCGTAACCGGAACTCTGTTAGCCTGAGCCCCCGCAAAAACCTGAGCCACCGTACCATCCGAATAATATGAAGTTGAACTGTAGCCGAGAGGTGTCAGAGCATCGATCTTAACTTGCGGAGCTGTGTCAAGTAATGCATTTACAGCTCCGAAGCCTGCCATTACCACGCAGACCGCAACACCCGCAACGCCTACCAGAAGAAGTCGAAATGCAATGATCCAGGCTTTACTGACCAGTTTTTTCCAGGGAGCTTTCAGCTTTCTGGCATAGCATTTCATACCATATCTGCTATAATCCATATCTCTCCTCTTAAGTAGCGTTTTCGCATATAAAAGCCCACATTGGGGCAAGTTTGTCATGATCCCCCACTCAAAAAAGTGGGGTTTTCTCTCAATTAGATAAAAAACCACTATGCAGGATTATAATGATTTATGTCATTTCATGCAATCAATTTCTTGTTACGAAATTGTTACGTATTCAAGGCAATCGCTTTCTACCCTGCTTTCTCCCGCAGTAGCCTCCTGTATTGCCGCCGATATCACCGGAAGCGATCCCTCATCGCAATGAAAAACGATCCTCACTCCGTCGGCATCATAAAGAGTCTCATCAGGTTCGAGCCCTTCGCCCGAAAGTATCCTGAGCATCCTGCTCTGCCCGGCGTAGTCGGTAGAAGCCACAGCTCTGCACATAAGCGTTCTTTTTTTTATCACGGAGTTTTCGATCCCCATAACTGCCGCTTCTCTGTACGCTCTGGTGAGGCCTCCCGTTCCCAGAAGAACACCTCCGAAATACCTTGTCACAACGCAGCATACATTTCTCAGCCCGCTGTCCTTAAGGGCCGAAAGGATCGGCATTCCCGCCGTGCGCGAAGGCTCGCCGTCATCACTCTGACGTTCCAGCGGGTCTTCCTCTCCTATCACATAGGCGTAACAGTTATGACGGGCATCCCAGTATTTCTTCCTGAGAATCGCTATCTTTTCTTTTGCATCTTCTTCACTTTCCGTATGGAAAACCGTAGCTATAAACCGCGACTTTTTCTCAACCACGGTCCCGATTCCCTCGCCTTCAACGGTAAGATATTCTTTCACCTTCATAATATACTCTCAATAAGTACAAAAAGCTCAAGTGCGCTTCTGAAATTCATCGTCTTGTCATTCTCGACCCATTTAACGCTTCCCTGCCATGTAGCATTCTGCCTGTACAAAATGTTTACGAGGAATGTAGCGATCCTGCCGCTGTATCGGCCGTGATCGTACAGTTTTTTCGCGGTATTTTCCTTTCCTTCAGCCGGAGCATGCACCGCCTTGTTTTCCGAAAAAGATCTGTATTCCTGAAAAGGGTGCGGGATGCCGACTGCCTCCAAGGCCTTATTCATTTCGCATATAAGACCGTGCAAACTCTTAAATGGGCGTGCTTCTTCATAAATCGACACAAACATACGGCCCTCGAATTTATCATCGGAATGTACATCCACGCATATCCCGAATGTACCGAATTCATTTACTCTCATATTCCCTCCTGTTCAGAAAATCCATGTTGATATATGAAAACAATTATTGTATAATTCTGACGTATCTCGTGCTTATTAGATTTCTCATCAATATTTGTCATGTTCGATACATCAGTAGTCTTTTTAGAAAAAGGAGCCCACATGTTGACAAAAACAAACATCCGGCAACGGATCACCGCCGTGTTTCTTTGTATTTTTCTTGTTATAACCGTTCCTTACGGAGGTTCTGCCGTTGCAGCCGACGAACCGAAGGATGATTTTTCAACAAAAACCCTTGAGACGATCAATACCTTTGATTATTATTCTCACAGCATTTCAAATCTTTCCGAAGATCCGCTGACATTCGGCGAGATTTCGGCTCTCATGAAAAATTACGGTACTTACATCGGATCTCCCGGAATGTCCGACGATCTGTACAAAGAAGCCATGGAGCAACAATGGGAAGATTGTACCGTCCGTGATAAAGATTTTGAACCGATATCCTTTGACATAACAGCGGCATATACATATAACAGTCTTATCAATATCTTGTATATGCTTTCAAGGATTGACGGCGTCAACCTTTATAAGATCGGAAAATCAACGAAAGGACGCCCTCTTTACGCCATCGAGGTCGATATCCCCTCCAAAAAAGAAAAAGATACCGTTCTTCTTACCGGGACGATCCACGCACGTGAAACTGCGGGATGCACATATATAATCAAACAACTTGTCGATCTCCTTCAGGACAAGTCAAAAAAAGCCAAAAAAGTTCTCAGTTGTACACGCTTTGTCGCTGTGCCCTGTGTTAATCCCGACGGACGTGACGGTGTCTGCTTCTATACCGAGAATTATACATACAAAAGCAATGAGCTTTGGAAAGCTACCAGCGATGGAACCGATCTTAACAGAAACTTCCCCGGTCTCTCATGGGGACAGATTGCAAAAGGTTACGAAAAATCCGATTACATCAATACGTCACCAAAAAAACTGTATTACCCCGGTCCCTACGCCGGTTCGGCACCGGAGACTCGTGCAATGATGAAGTTTCTTTATCACTATATTGTCCTTGAAAAGGCATCAATTTATATTGACTATCACCAGCAAGGCAGGGTCATGTACGTCGAAAAACCGTGGTGTTCCGCTACTCAGCGTGAACTCTGCTCCGATGCAGCCGAATATTTCAAAACTATCCTGAATAAAGGCCAAAAAAAGTCGAGTTCCAACAAATATATTCTCGAGAAAGAAGAAAAAGAATACGGTCTTAACGGTGTCGGTTCCACGATGACGGATTATGCATGCTCAATTGCCAACGGCTCGAAATTCAGCCGCGCATACGGATTTAATGTTTACTGTACCAAAAAACAGGAATATCCGCTGATCATGATCCCTCATATCGACAAAACCAAAAAAAATCTTTTGGAGGCGCCCAACCCGAATCTGATCACATTTACATTCGAGATCGGCTGGGGTAAGAAAGCCCTCGGCTATTCCGATAAAACACGTAAAACCCTTGCCGACGAATATAAAAACTACTATTTTTCCGAAGTTCTCTATGAACTGTCAAATTATGCCTATGAACTCCGTCAATAAACCGCTCGGAGCTCCGATCATCGGAGCTCCTTTTTATTTTACTCTCGGTTTTTCTTCTTTTTCTGTTTTATCTCATACATGCAATTGTCGGCTTTCTTAACAAGTTCTTCCAGGTTGGTACTGTTTTCGTCGGTATTGTTTATCACGAATCCGACACTTGCCGAAACCGCAAATTCAAGCTGATTGTCGTGAGTATAATCCTCAAGATACCTGTGAAGTGTCGCGATCCTTGCCTCTACATCTTCATTGCTGATAAACGCACCCATAACAAGGAACTCGTCTCCGCCCATACGTACTCTTATATCGGTATCCGCAAAGGCTGTGCAAATAGCGGCCGAAATGCCTTTCAGCGCCACATCTCCCATTGAATGCCCGTATTTGTCATTTATCTTTTTAAGGTCATCAAGATCAATATATACTACATAGACCTTTCCGAAGTTTTTCTCGAAAAAATGACCCGCATAAGCCGCATAACCGAAACGATTCAAAAGATCTGTAAGCGAATCCCTTACATAAAGCTTCTGAAGCTTAAGGTTTACACCGTTGATCGCAATTCTCTGATTGATATTCTCAAGTGCCAGGGAAATACTGTTCATAAACGTTCTGTAATTTCCCGATCTGAAAAATCCTTCATCGTATTCCGAAATCGTATAACCAAAGCTTTGACTTCCGAAATGAAGCGGTGAAAGCATAAATATCTTAGACTCATTTTTACTGTTCCAATATACGGGGAAGATACCTTCTTCGGAGCGTTTAAAGTTTCCGCTGACGTTACCGCTGTAGTAATTCATGCTGTCAGTGAATCCCTTCTGCTCCTTTTCTATCATTCCGTCAAAGAAAGATCTGTTTATACAGATAGCCATTTCTTCGATCTTAAAGGCCTCACACCCCGCACTGAAATCGATCATAAAGCTCTCAAAGCTGTTTTTGCTGCAAAGATTGTTACGCACATATTCCTGGGTCCTGTTCATCTTTTCGTTGAACTCGTTGAGGATGATCATATCCTGATAATCGGCACGATAATCACGTTTCGATCTGCACCCGCAGCTTTCGTTAAGCTTTATACGTCCCTGAATAAGCACCGGTTTTTCGGCACGCCCGTTGTTTATCATGTGAAGCAGTCTTTTGGCAGCCTCAAGCCCCGCTTTGCGTCTGTTTCTGTTTATGCTTGTAACCGACGGATAGAAGGTCTGACCGATATTGACATTATCAAAACCTGTTACCGCAAAGTCATTCGGAATATCATGTCCGTCCTTCATTGCTGCCTCTATATAGCCGACAGCCATATAATCGTTGGCGCATATAACGACATCGGGAGCTTCAAGGCCCATTCTCTTAAAATCCTCATATGCAAGCTGTCCGTCTTCGCGGAGGAATCTGTAATGTCGGACACGCTTCGGATCGAGCATGATCCCGTGTGCATCAAGACAGTCTTTAACGGCTCTGAGTCTGCTCATATTCTCCTGATGATCTTCGGGGCCGCCCACATAGTTCACGACCTTCACTTTATGATCCACGGCCATATGCTCAACCAGCTTGTACATTGATGAATAGTTATCTATTCCGCAGAATACCGCGCCCTCGATCTCCTGATCTATACTTACGACAGGTTTTCCGGCATCTATAAACGGCCTTACTATCCCCTCAACCGCACGTACAGAGTCGTTACCATTGAGCGCAAGAATGATTCCGTCATAGCTCTCAACATCGGGAAGGAGAAATATCTCGCCTTCTTTCATGTAATACGATGAAGTTTGAGCCGACTCAAATGCATTAACAACGTGAACTTCAGTATTAGTGCCGATCACCGCTTCTTCAACGCCGTCTATGAGTTCACTTGTATACTTATTATCCCATGTGGTAGAAAACATGAGTATCTTTTGCACTTCGCCACTCCTCTCCGGGAAAGCTTTACGCTTTCACCTACATACTCCCCGGTCAGCCGAACACTGATCTTATTCTCCCTTGTGTACAATCTATCTCGCCGGCCCGGCATCAGGGCATAACATCGGGCCATTTAGTGTGGTCATAGTCATGCGATTTGCCGTTTGCCTTAGAATACTCCATCAATTGTTCATCGCCCCACATAAAGAAATAGGGCTTTCCCGCTCTCGGACAGGTATCATAGTGGTACCAGCCTTCTCCCAGGTCCACAAGATTCCAGTAATGTCTCGCGGTTTTGATCATATCATTTTTAAAGCCTGCACGGGTCAGGAGTTCCTTCGATGCACACGCATATACGTAGCAGTCTCCCCTTTCATGCACGAGGCCTTCCCACGCGGCCGATATATCATCCTTTTGCTCAAAATAGTTGATATAACCGATGTTCTTTTTCGTCCATTTAAAAAGCTTTTCAAGCGTTTCGATATCTCTGGGCGCATCTCCGAGTACTTTCTCAATGATCTCGTCGGCTTTGGCATCGAGCATTTCCTGTGTCACTTCTTCCCTCTCACGCACCACAACGCTGACCTCGCACACCGCAGTGTTTCCCGATGCATCCGTAGCGGTATATATAAGAGGATATTCTCCGACTTCTTTGAGATTGACCCCGGAAGAATCGATCGTAAGCACAGGATCTTCTCCGCTGTCATCTACAAGCACCACGCCACCTCTGTAAGAAACGGTATCACCTATATAAACAAGATGGCTCCGAAATTCCTTGAATACGGGCGGTGTTATATCAACAACGCTCATATCATCGACCTGAACTTCGCCTTCGACATCATCGATAGTGCCCGGCAGTGAACCTTCTGCAGTTTCCGGTCCGATATCGATATTTTTCTGAGCATCTGCGGTTTCCGATCCGGTATCGATATTTTTCGGAACATCAGCGGTTTCATTGATTTCATCCGGATTCCCGGGATTTGTATTCTGTATTTCATCCGGATTCCCGGGATTTGTATTCTGTATTTCATCGGTTACGAGATCTTCCGCTTCCCCGGCTACAGCGGAGTTCTCCCGATGCATCAATTCGTCCGGCTCCTCCAAACGGTTCTCCGCAAGCAGCGTTTCATCATTTTCAGCTGTTTCCGGTGCCGTCGTACCTGTGTTTCCTGCGGAACATCCCGTCAAAAGAATGATTCCGAGAAACAGCCCGGCAACAACTCCGAAGAGCCTGTCAAAGCTTTTTCTTAATGAAATACCCATTTCTTTTCCGTTACGGCTCATCATTTGATCCGCAATATTCTCCTGTTTATATGCGGGCGAGGGGTTCTGCTCCGCTCTCCGGCAGGGAACTTCCCTGCCTCATACCGATTAAAACCGAATTTCATTATGACAGATTAAGCTCATTAATTCAAGTTCTGAGCAGCCCTATTTTTCTCCCTGTTTCTTACTTATTTCATGTGTGAAGCCTCACACGACCGCGATAACGTGCGTGCCTCGGTAAGCCATCAAACGATCGGTTCAAATCTAAGTCTTATCTGCGGCAACTCCGTGATCGTACAATAATAATTTTCCGACCAGTCGTCTCCCTGCGATGGATCGTTTTCCCCCGATGCGGGAGGTGCAAAAATATTCAGATCGATCTTACATGTTCCTTTAAGCCTGTTCTTATAAAATGCCGGCATAAGGTCTGTAAATTTCACGCCCGGAGCCTTATGGAACCAGCGACCGTTCACTTCAAGCATAAGATTCAGAGGGATCATCGATTCCGGATAATTTACTTCGGCAAATACAGGATTCTTTTCCATATCAAGTTCGATCGCAATACCGTCCGAATCCTCCGAGCTTCCCCATCTAAGAGTAACGGGTAGTTTCGCATTTTTTTCGTTTTTGATAGACGGTGCGAAAAACGGATCGTTTATGATCTCCCTGTAAGTATCCATGAGCGGCCATTCAATACCGACATTCGGGTCTGAAGGATCGGTATATTCAAGTCCGAGTCTTCCGTCATCACGGAACTGATAAAGTGTGATCGCACTTGCCCAGCGCTCGGGATCTTTCTTGAAGAGTGTGTAAAAATCCTTCATTACCCCGGCCTGCTTAAATGGTCCCGCAACATCTCCGTCAGCATTGATCTCAGACATTACAAACGGTTTCTTTTCCTTATAGATTTCACAATATCTTTTATAACTGAGCTTTGTAAGGTCATAGTTTTCCTTTGCGCTCTCAAGTCTGTGCCTGTCATTGTTTTTTTCGGCAACTTCAAAAGGCCATCCCCAGTTAAGACCGATATACCTGTCGATCGACCAGATGTCGGCTACTCGACCGGCCTCGGTAAATTCCTGTTCCTTTTCAAGTTCGGGATTTTTCGGATCCGTAACAGCTCCCGCACAGAGGATCATTTTGACATTCGGAGCATACTCCGCCATTATTTTCTTAAATCTTACAAAAAAATCAGCAATCTCACTGTATGACGCTCTCTTATTGAAAGAGAACCAGTCGCCTGTGCATTCGTGGTTCATCCTGAGCATCATGCGTCCGAAAGGCCTCAGATCCTTTGCAATGGCTATGATATGTTCATCCCCGACTTTCGGATCCACCGTAAGTGTAAGGATGACTTCCTGACCATGTCGTCTTATATCACGCATACACGTAAAAGGTTCTCCTTCGGTACTTCCGTTCACTCCTCCCAGGTAAGGAAAATAATTATCATACGGGTAGTCCCATGCAAACGATATTTCTTTGTCCGGATAAGCATCCTGTGCCCGCTTCGGCCATGTTTCATCAAGAGGATAATAACAGTACATGATACTTACCGCTCTGTGAGGTCTTCCAAGCTTATTCAGTATATATCCCTGACCGACATAAGCGCCTCTCTCACTTCCGTCTCCGATATCTACCGCCACGCTTGCCGGCGATAAATGAACCTTTTTGATCTTTTTCATGATAACTTCCTCTCTGCCGTTTAATCTGTTATTCGACCACAAACAATTTCGAGTTTATCACATAAGCGTTGATCACACAATCCCATCGAAAAAAAGAACCGGTACGTATAGTACGGACCGGCCCTCTCGGTTTCGATATCTATAGATATTTGACTTTTTTTATATCGGATTCTCCCGATGCCTGCATGACGTCAGACAGTAAATACAATATAAACAACATATGCCACTAGAAGAATTATTCCCTGGATTCTGGATGCTTTCCTCCTGATAAGGAGAGGTACGATCGCAAGGATCGTAACACCGAGACAGACCGGCATATCTATATGAGCTCCCTGCTCGCTGACAGGAAGTCTCTCTCCTGAGATCAGACTGCAAAGAGGAAGTATGAGCGAAAGGTCTATGATATTTGCTCCCACGATATTTCCGACGGAAAGACCGTATTCTTTTTTCTTTACCGCAGTGATCATCGTAACAAGCTCAGGAATCGATGTTCCGATGGCAACAACCGTAACTGCCACTATTCTTTCGGGCACTCCCAAAAGTGCGGCGAGGTCACTTCCACCGTCAACAAGGAATCTTGAACCAACAACTATTCCTGCCGCGCCACCCACAAATTTGCATAAATTGACGATAACGGTCTTTTTGTCTTTTTTTACTTCCGTTTCCTGTTCTTTGCTCTCTGCGCTGTGCTTTTTTGCAAGACGCACATTTGCGATCATATGTGCTGCAAAGATCGTGATAAGAACTATAGCTGCCCATATCGAAAGTGCTCCGCTGTAGCATCCGATGATTAGAACGATGCCCGATGCGATAAGAAGTAAACACTGAACCAGGTAATCCTTCAGTACTATCGTAACCCTCATGAAGATAAATGCTATCGCCATTATCATAGCCGTATTGCAGGTTACCGAACCGACCGCATTACCGATCGCCATCTCGGTCTTACCCTCAAATGCCGCCATGCAGGAGACTATGATCTCCGGCAGCGTAGTTGCAATACTGACAATCGTAGCTCCGACTATGAAAGTCGGTATTCCTGCCGCCTTTGCCATCCAGCTTGCCGCATCAACGAAGAAATCTCCACCTTTGGCTACAAGGACTATTCCCGCAAGTAACGAAAGGATTGCCCAAAAGTAATCCATACTTCCACTTCCTCCTATAAAGAACCGCATACGCAATCCCGATTTCAATAGTAATATCGCTGTCTGAAACATGCTCACGTTCTTCTCATTATATTACGTATGAACGACGTGTCATATTCACGGATTAAAAAGAAAAGGAACTGAGCACTCAGTTCCTCTACAGGGCTACAAGGATTCGAACCTTGAAATGACGGAGTCAGAGTCCGTTGCCTTACCGTTTGGCGATAGCCCTTTGTTCAACCAACATGTGCCATTATATCGCAGGCTATGAAAAAACGCAAGTATTATTTTACGTAAAAAGCCTATATTTTACATGACCTTCTTTCGGCTTTTATTTCAGCGGTTTTCATACATCTTTTTATAGTATTCGCGGTACTCACCGGAAACTATTTCCTGCCACCATTCCTTGTTGTTCACATACCAGCGTATCGTGTCTTTTATTCCGTCCGCAAACATGGTTTTCGGAAGCCAGCCAAGCTCATTATGGATTTTGGTGGGGTCTATGGCATACCTGAGATCATGACCTTTTCGGTCCGTAACATACGAAATGAGGCTTTCGGGTTTTCCGAGTTCCTTCAGGATGATCTTTACGATGTCTATATTGTGCATCTCGTTGTGACCACCTATATTATAGATCTCTCCGTCACGACCGTTATGTAATATAAGATCGACCGCTTCACAGTGATCCTCTACATAAAGCCAGTCTCTTACATTCATACCGTTTCCGTATACAGGCAGCTTCTTATCGTTCATGGCGTTTATGAGCATAAGCGGGATCAGCTTTTCCGGGAATTGGAAAGGTCCGTAATTGTTTGAACAACGGCTTACGGTAACAGGAAGGCCAAAAGTCCTGTGATATGACAGTGCAAGAAGATCCGCCGCTGCCTTTGAAGCCGAATAGGGACTGCTTGCCTTTAACGGAAGGGTCTCGACAAAGAATCTGTCTGTCGCCTCAAGAGGCAGATCTCCGTATACCTCGTCCGTTCCGATCTGATGGAACCTTATGACTCCCGCTTCCACAGAAAGGTCAAGGAGGATCTGCGTGCCGAGAACGTTCGTCTTTACAAATATTCCGGGATCCTCGATCGATCTGTCCACATGAGTCTGAGCTGCAAAATTAACAACATAGTCAAACTCAAATTCCTTAAAGACGGACTTCATCTCATCAGCATCGGTTATATCGGCCTTTCTGAAAACGAAGTTACCTTTTTTTTCAGCCTCATCAAGGTTCTTAATATTGCCCGCATAGGAAAGATTATCGATCCCGACGATAAGATCGTCCGGATGCTTTTCGAGCATATGATAAACAAAATTAGTGCCGATAAAACCGGCTGCTCCCGTTACCAAATAATTCATTTATTGTTCCTTCCCCGCGCATCAGCGTGGTCTGTTCATATTCTGTCCGTCATCGGAATGTGCCGTAAAATCATTCGGAAAAACAAATCCGCTCATATCCTTGTTTCCGCTGCCTATTCCGGCGTTATTGGCATTTTTCCCGTTGTATCCGGAATTATTGCCCGGATTGTTTTCCGTGCCTTTTCCGGAATTGTTGTACGTGCTCTTCCCTCTGTTAAGTCCGGAATAAGGATTTTTATTGGCAGACCAGCGATACTGCGATCCCTGCTTGGATATCTTACTTGTATCGATATTTCCGGACTGACTGAGGTTACGACCTGTCTGACCGGCATTTAAGATGCCTTTGCCTTTTCCTCCGCCGGGTTGTCCGGGCTGTCCGGGGTTTCTTCCCATTCCGGGCTTTCCTCCCTGACCCGACCATTTGCGATCGTTTTGATTATTTCTGTTATCTCCGTTGTTCTTGTTTTTACTCATCTTAACAAGGAAGACGATTCCCGCGATGATCAAAACAACAAAAATCGTCGATCCGCCGATAAGCTTAAACACGCCTGAGACAAGACCTGTAGCTGTTTTTACTATTCCGGAAACTATCTTCATTCCGCCGTCAACAGTTTTTTCAACGATATTAAAACCACCGTCATCGGTTTCCTGAACATATGAACTTTGAAGATTTATGAATGTCGAAGGATCGCTTATGATCCTTGAAATAGCATCATAGGCCTCTGTAACACCCTCGGAAATACCGTTTGAATCACCGCTGCGAACCTTGTCAAATCCGTCCTCAAGAGCTGCCCTGACACTCTTGATCTCGGCATCGCTCATGTCGTTAAAGACTTTTCCGCCGGGATCAAAGAAATAGCAATTCTCGCTTGTTGTATCAAGGAGCATAACTCCGCCGTCGCCATCCTCAAGACCAAGTCTTTCATAAATCCTTTCGGCAGTTTTTGCCAGATCCTGCGGAGCCGTAACTGCTCCTTCGGCAAACTTTTCCGTAGCAACGGCAACTACACCGTCATCACGGACTGCCATATTTGCAATTATATTAACAATCTCATTCGTGGCAGCCGTATCAATGACATCCGCATTATCTACGACATATTTTTCGCATATTTCGGTAAGCTCCGCAAACCCTTCTTCATCCTCATAATCCTTAATAACCCTTTGGATCGACGATGGTTCGGGCTGTATATAAGAATCTTTGCGAACCTGCCCTATTGTGACGGCCGTTGCAACCGCCAAAACCAGTGTGGCTATCGCCACGCCCATCTTCTTAAAAAACTTCATCCCCTACTCCGTTACGGTCTTTCAACCACGCAGTTCAAGCAGCTTTTGTCTGAGTTCACCCTCGATACGGCCGAGCTCTGCCTCTGCTTCCTTACGTTTCTGACGACCTTCATTTTGTATTCTCATTACCTCATCAAGAGTATTGATAAGGTTTTCATTCGTAAGCTTAAGTGTTTCGATATCCACGATCGAACGCTCTGCTTCCTTCGCAGTATCGATGGTTGCCATCTTAAGGGCTTCGGAGTTTTTCTTCAAGAGCTCATTTGTCATCTCCGTAACAGCCGACTGTGCAGCCGTAGCCTGACGTCCGTGCTCAATACCGAGTGCGAGCACCATCTGAGACTTCCAAAGCGGGATCGTATTAACGATCGAAGACTGGATCTTCTCAACCATGAGCGTGTCATTGTTCTGAAGAAGACGCGTCTGCGGTCCAAGCTGGATTGAGATCATTCTTGTAAGCTCGAGGTCATGTATCTTCTTATCAAATCTCTCGCAAAGGTTTGCAAGATCGTTGTACTTCTGAGCATCTTCCTGGGTTCCTGTCTCTTTAGCCTTGGCCTTAAGCTCTTCAAGTTCACCGGCGCGTACTTCTTCCAGTTTCTTCTTGCCGGCGATGATGTACATCGTAAGCTCTTTATAATATTTAAGATTAAGATCGTACATCTGATCAAAGGTTGCGATGTCCTTCATAAGAACAACCTGATGTTCTTCAAGCTTTTCCACGATCTTATCTACATTAACTTCTGCCTTTGCATATGAGGCCTTGAGCGCTTCAATATCTCTCTTTCTCTTCTGGAACCATCCGAATAAACCCTTTTTCTCGGGCTCATCCATTGTACGAAGCTCTACAACAAGTGAAGAAAGAGCTTCACCGATCGTTCCGAGATCCTGTGTCTTAACGTTCTTGAGTGCGCTTTCGGAAAAGTTTGCTATATGCTTCTGAGCAGCTGCACCGTACGACATTACCTGATTGGAATCCTTGATGTCGATCTGCTTGGCAAAATCGGCAACAACTTTCTTTTCCTCCTCGGTAAGCATACTCTCGTCAATCTTTACGGCATTTTTATCACGGTCTGCCTGCGACGCTGCCTGTCCCGATGTCTGATTTGCATCAAGCGTAAGGCCTATGGCCGGAGCCTCGGGAGCTGCGATCGATGCTGAAGAAAGATCGGGCAGCCCTGTTTCTGTCTGTGTTGAAGGATCAAGTGTTAATGTAGGCATCTGATTATCTGTCATCTCTGTTTTCTCCTTACTTCATTTGATTTTTAATTATACTGTCATCTCCTGCCAGCCCCTCCTGTGCAAGAAGACTTTCCATAACGCTTATATCTGACGAAATGTCCATTGCCTCGTCCGAATAAAGTGCATCAAGCTGTCTGTCAAACGCATCAAGCGCTTTATCCATCATATTTTCAACCTTGCCTTTTGTCCCGTCAATGTTTATGCCCGAGATCCCGGCTTCATCCATCCTGTCATATGCATTGAGAAGTTTCAAAGTAGTGGGAAGGTAGTAGTTGAAGAATCTGCGTACCTGTGATTTTTTTGCGGGGTGTTCCACAACATAGCTGACGATCTTTGACGTAACGTCTTCAAGATGATCGATCTGATCCGAAAGCTTTTTATCCGGTATGGCCTCATTGAGGCGTTTCATCTCGGCAATCGCAAGTTCTTCTTCATCAAGCATCTTGTCGATAGTCTCATCTCCCGTACGAGGTCTCTTGTGTCCGTCGTTCCCGTCTTTCTTTTTGTTTTCATCTTCCCCCGGGGCCTCTATTGCTTCCGGCTCTTCCTCAGATTTTCCCTTTCCGGCATATCCGAGCAGAAGCATCACTCCTGAAATGGCGGAAAGTATAAGGAAATCACTGACTTTGTGCAGAGGCAGGAATAATGACCATCCAAGCCATGTGGCTGCCGTCAGGTATAAGGGAAGTACCCTCTTTTTTCTCTCTTTTTTTGCCATATTTTCCTCTGTACAGGCTTTTACCGCACCTGTTCCCCAAATTTCTTTTTCAGGACCCGCCCGTAACCGACTCCCACGGATCCGATCTGCATCTGCAGATATCATACATGTCTGTGTATCCGGATATTATCCAAAAGTTTACACTATTAGTAATTCTACATTTTACATAGTAAAAAGGCAAGTCGTTTATTAAGAGAGACTTGCCTTTTTATTTTGCTGTTTAGTCCGTATTAAGTCCGTATTATCCTGCTATTCTTCTTCATCGGAACCACTTGGCTTTTTAATCGTCAGCACACCTTCTTCAAAACCGACCGTAACTTTATTGTCCGTAAGCTCAAGTTTTTTCAGTAGTTTTTCGGGTATCTGAAGTCTTCCGGCACGATCGAGTATCACATATTCGTCCTGTGTTTCCTCATTACCCCATGAATAATTGTCTGCATTAAAGGCATCCTTATACTGTTCTCTGAGAATCCTTTCACTGCTTATCCTGCCGTCACGTATAGCAACTACCCTGTTAACTTTTTTTGAAAGCCTGACATCATGGGTAACGATAACAACCGTAACGCCCATCTCACTGCTGAGCTTTCTGAATATATCAAATATCCTGTCCGCCGTATCTTTATCTACCGAACCCGTAGGCTCATCGGCCAGCAATAATTTCGGATTGTTTGCAAGCGCAATGGCTATGGCCACTCTCTGCTGCTCTCCTCCCGAAAGCTCTGCAAGCCGGCTTGTCTTTCTGTGGCTCATTCCGACGATCTCAAGAAGATGCTCCGCCCGTTCACGCCTGTTTTTTTCTTTTGTAAGGAGCATGGGCGTCATAACGTTTTCAATCGCGCTCAGATACGGAAACAGGTTACGTGCGTTGTTCTGCCATACAAAACCGACCGTCTGCTTTTTATACAGCTCTTTTTCCCTGCTTGTCATATCAAAAAGATTGCAACCGTCCACAAAGAGTTTACCCGCACTGGGAGTATCGAGTCCGCCGAGCATATTTAAAAACGTAGACTTACCCGAACCGCTGTTTCCGATGATCGCAATAAGCTCTCCGCGCTCGACCGTCAGATCAAGCCCCTGAAGGGCAAGCACTTCGATGTCACGCGTCTTATATATCTTCACAAGATTCTGCGCCACTATCATGGGTCCGGACATCGCCTGAGGTGCAGTCGTCTCTTCGTTCACGGTCACCGCCTGAGGTGCGGTCGTTTCTTCACTCTCGGTCACCGCCTGAGGTTCGGTCGTTTCTTCGTTCACGGTCACCGCTTCCGCTTTAACCTTTTCTGCATCTTTGTTTAGTTCTGCATTCTGCATCTTATGTTTTCTCCTATAAAGAATCGCTGCTTATAATCTCTCCTATAAAGAATCGCTGCTTATGATTTCTCCGTTCTCAATCGAATAAACGATGTCACCGGCCGACATAAGTCCCACATCATGTGTTGTCATGACCATAGTCACATGTTCCTTTTCAACAAGCTCTTTAAAAAGGCTCACAACGTGTATGGCCGTCTGGCTGTCAAGCTCCGCAGTCGGTTCATCGGCGAAAACAACGCGGGGCGAATGAGCGATCGCCCTTGCTATGGCAACTCGCTGCTGCTCTCCTCCCGAAAGCTCCTGAGGCATATGATCGCTTCTCGCATCCAGACCGACAAGAGAAAGACATTTCATTACCCTTTCTTCTCTGTCACCCTTGTACCCGGAAAGTCTGAGTGAGAATTCCACATTCTCATATACCGTCATGATCGGAATGAGTGAAACCGACTGAAATACAAATCCGAAATCGTTGCGCCTCATAGCATCGATATCCGTTCCGTCACCCGAATAGATGTCCTTCCCGTTAAACAGCATGGTTCCGCTGTTCGGGGCATCGAGCCCTCCCATGATGTTCATAAGCGTTGTCTTGCCCGAGCCCGAAGGCCCTTTCAGTATCGCAAGCTTATTTTCGGGAACGCTCAAGCTCACATTCTTCAGAACATCGATCTTCTCGCCCGATCCCAGTTTGAAACTGCGTACAATGTTTTCTGCTTTTAAAATGTCCATTTTTATCCTTTCGGGAATTTTGTTTTAAATCCTATTTTTCACTCTGTCCGCTCGGGCGGCCGCTTCGGGACTTTATTATCATTCGTATTATTCCGCGCGGGCGGTCACATCTTTAAACATCAGTCCTCACCAAGCTTGAGAGCCTGAGATATCTTCATGGACGATATCTGTTTCATAAGTACGGCCACACAGATAAGGAATACCGCCAGGATCACTGCCACAAGCTCTATAACGTCCGAAGGCTTTGTGATGAGTTTCATTGCGAGTGAATTGTCGGCTCCCTGATATGCTATCTGTATCATCGGCACAAACAGGATCGATGCCAGATATCCGCTCACAAGTCCCGCAATGATGCAGTAAACACCGGTCAAAATCTGCTCTATGATAAGCATTCCGGAAATCTGTTTTACCGTAACGCCCATAGCCCTAAATACACCGAACTGCAGCTGTCTTGCTCTTATCGACAGACTCCAGTACATGAGATATCCTATCGAACATATCACGAGTATTGCAATAAAGCTCATCGTAAGTATACCGCTCGTGCCCGCGAAGAGCGGATCATCGTGAAGCTTCTCGGTCTTCTCGACTCTGTCCGTAAGTTTCGTTATCGTAAAACCGAGGGAATCGGCAAATTCGTAGAATCTGTCGCTGTCGCCGCCCAGATTTATCCACACATCGTACGGAAGCACTCCTACGGTATTCTGTATCTTTGAAAGATTTGCCACGATCAGGAATTTTTGGAAAACGTTTGTTTTCCCATCAGTTCCGACAGTGATCTGCGTCGGCCTGAAAGACGGCCAATAATCAAAGAAGCCATAGACCACGCAGCTTGCAGAACGATTTCCTTCCGGTGAATAAAGGTTAAGAGTGATCTCATCACCGATCTTATAATTATACTTATCCCTGAATCCGGCAGAAAGAAGGACCGCATTCGGATTTCTGCTCAACACATTAAGGTAATCATAATAATCATGCGGTAACAGGCTTTCATCGATAGGTGCTGCTTTTCCGAATTCCTGAGTATTTATGCCCATCACCGTAGTATCGAATCTTCTGTTTTCGATATAAAAAGTAGCATGATCGTCTATATAAACCTTTGCAGCCGAAGCACCTTCAATCTGGCCGTACTTTGCAAAATCAGGTTCATAATAATGTCCCGGTCCGAGTCTGCTGTTGTTCATCCAGTATTCCCTGAGTTTTATATCCGCGCCCTCGACGTATTCCATATTTCTCTCCGAGTTGGCAACTATCGTTCTTGCGATCGTTGTGTAGAAGAGTCCGAAGGAAACGGTAAGTACAAGAAATACCATTACAAACACCTGCTTGTTCCCGGATCTTATGAGCTCTAAGAGTGATGTATAGGCTGCAGGTTTCCACTTTTTCTTTCCGATGTTGTATACGACCTTAAGTAAAATTCTGTGTATCCTGATGCAAAGCAGCGAGCTTCCGAGTATAAAAAGCGCTGCGCTCAGGAACAGAAGCGGATCGGGAGCTTTTCCCGAAAGAACTCGCAGCACAAGTTCCTCCTGTCCGTTCAGGAATGTATAATAGCCATATATTGACACTCCCGTAATAATTATATCCAGATATAATTTCATCCATAAAGGCTTTGACTGGCGGCTTCTGCGCCTCTTTACGGCAACTATACTTGCCTTGTCTTTTTTGAGGACAGGCAAAAGTGTCATAAGCACCGAAAGTAAAGCCGCACCAAGGGCAAAATACAACGTATCGATTTTGAAGATGATATCCATCTTTCTTCCGCCCGAGAAGGACAGGAACGCATCGGCACGCCCGAGCAGTTTTGTTATTCCCGCTCCGATAGGGAATCCCAGGATCATTCCGACTCCGGATACAACCAGCGACTGCATGAGGTACAGTCTGAATATCTGGAATGAGCTCGCTCCACGGCTCTTAAGCATTGCGACCTCACCCTCTTCGAGCGAGAGCATCTGTCTTGATATCATAAAAATGAAGGCAAGGAGCATGAGCGCCACCGGTACTTCAAGTATGGTAAGCATAACATCAATCTGTTTCTGTTTTACTCTGAATGTTTCAAGAATTTTGGAATAATCCGATACTTCCATTGCCTTGTATACATCTGTGTTATTCTTTATAAGATCGTTCGTGGTATATATGATATAGTCTGTCATCTCCGGCGTGATCGACTTGTAGTCGGGAAGAATGATGAATTCCTCATCATACTGATTCTTTTTCGCCCCTTTATACATAAAACACTCTTCAAAGAGATCAAAATCCATCATTAGATCCTTCGAGTAGAACGAGGGGGGATTATACCAATAAAGGTCTTCCCCGCTTGAGTTTGTGTATACTCCGACTATTCTGAGCTTAACCGGCTTTTTGTCGGGTCCTTTGACTGCCTCTATTGTAAGCTCTTCTCCCACTATCAGATCATGCTCTACCATTACGCTCTGATTGATAACGACCTCGATAAAGCCGTCGTCCGTGATCTTGTCCGAATACATCCTGCCGGAAAGCATAACAGTGTGATCTTCAAGATCGCTGAGACATGAAAGAGAAAGCATGATCTTTGAAAACATCCCGTCATGAACCGTCATTGACTGGGCTGTCGAAGAGATCATGTTTCTGTAACAGATCTGTTCGGTAATAGGCAGACCGAGAGTCTCTCCCATCCCGTTCGCCACTTTTCTTATCTTTGAGGTTGCCGATACTCCGGCATTCTTTCTGACCCTGCCGATCGTATGAATCATCATGGGGTACTTGTTGTTCTCCCTCATAGACGAATCAAATTCCTCGATAAGCATGCTTTGCGATGAAGAACTGCTGTAAAGCGGATGAGAAACCGCCACAGCCGTAAGAAGCACATTGCCTATAATCAGACATGCTATCATCCACTTTTTATGTAGTATCCTTTGTATTACAAGGTGAAGCATATTTGTTTCCTGCCTTTCGCTTCGGTTGGATTATTATTTTTTGTCGAAGATGCGCTTATTTGAGGAGTACTTCATCTCCCTCTTTCACGCCTTTTATTATCCACGTATCCTCATCGTTGCTTCCTCCGACAACGACATACTTTCTTGTCTTTTTTCCGTCTATATTCATCAGAACGTAATTCGAATTGGAATCACTGTAAACAGCTTTGTTTTTAACCATAAGCGCATTTTCCATATGTACTCGTTCCACTTTGAGAACAACATTCTTTTTCGGATTAAAATCATAAATCCCGTCTTCGAAGACGATCACGTTATTTTCTCCGATAAGCGAAACAGGAAGTGATTCATCAAGACTCGATGCCACCATACCGACAGCTTCACGGGTTTCATCACCGTCGGTCTGTACAAGCAAAGCTTCAAGTCCGAAGCGAAGATAGTCAGCGCCTTTGTCGAGGCTTATCCTTCCGTCATCCCTTCTGTATATGACCCCGATAAATCCATAAGGTTCCAATACCTGTCCTTTATGAATGTTTTCCAAATATTCCACATATCCGGGTGCGATCGAAGTGAGCATTGTTTGAGACCGGGCCATTACAAGCGCATCATATTCGGCTTGCATGGCATCTATCGATTCTCTCCGTTTTTTTAATTCTTCGTCATAAGAATGCTTCAATCGGTCATAAAGCAGCTTGGCAAGCTCCGCATCGGAGCCGCCGCCGTTATATATTTTTTCGTATTTTGCAAGAAGTTCTTCGCACGTATACGCATATGTGCCGAGCATTTCCTCTTCCTTGAGAATATTGTCTTCAAGCTCCTCCACTTTCAGTTCATCGATCTTCACTTCTATTTCGCAAAGGGGATCACCGATATCCATCCAGTCTCCCGTCTTTGCCAGATACCTGACAAACGTTACTTCGCCGACCATGATCGTATTAAACAGATATGAATAATCGTTGTATGACGGCTGAGGTATCGTTGTAAAGTATGAACTGAACGTCCCTTTTCGCACCGTTTCTTTTTTGTTAAGGGTATCCACATCTTTTATATCAAGGGCTTCTATATAAAGGTCATCATATTTATTATTCCCTTCGGCCCGGGCAGAGTGCTGCGTTCCGGGAAATACCGATGCAAGAAGCGTACATGTCGCGATAAGAAGAGCCGCAAATCTGCTTTTAGTTTTCAACATATACATTCTCTCCTTCCCGCACACCTTCGATAACCTCTATCCTTGCACCGTCGGAAAGACCTGTAACAACCTCACGTCTTTCCTTTCCTCCGTTCTCAAGCACAATGTACACAAACCTTCCGTCTTTGTCTGTAAATACCGAGTTAACCGGAACCGTAAGTACTTCCTCTTTTTTGTCAACGACTATGATAACTGCCGCGTAGTCTCCGAGCTCGACATCTTCTGAAGGCTCCTGTACAAAATCAAAGTGACTTTTCGCACGTTTTCCCGCCGCAGACAGCGTTGCGAGTTCTTCCTTATCCATGGGAACATATTTAAGCGGATACTCGGTTCCGTTGATCAGTGCATAGAAAGACTTATACTGCAGAGCCTGTTTTTCTGAAATAAATTCCGATGAGATGAACGGTTTCGTTTTTTCTGAGGCAAGGGCTGCGACCGGAGTACCTGCCGTTATATACGAACCTTCCGTTGATGCGGTAACTGCGACTATATAGCCGTTTGACGGTGCCGAAATATAATTATATCCGATGTCTTCACTTTTGAGCTTATCGTAACGCTCCTGCTTCTGAGAGAACTTAAGGTCCATAAGGGCCACTTCCTTCTCATAAGCAAAACGCTCTTCCGTTGCATTTTCCCCGTTTTCCTCTTTGAGCTTAACCTCAGCTTCAAGATAATCCTTGCGTTCCTTATTTGTTTTCTCAAGTTCCTCGAGTTCCTCCTCGAGTTCCATGATCTCCGTAAAATCGGCGCTTGTAACGGCAGCGATCGAATCTCCTTTTCCGACTTTGTCTCCGGGACTTGAAAAGACGGAATAAAGATATCCGTCAACGTCAAAGGAAAGGATATCGTACATTCCCTCGACATGTGCGTCCCTAACGATGATCTTTTCGAGATCTCCACGCTCGCAGACAGCGACCTCGTTTGCCGACACCAAAGGAACAAGAAGCTCTTTTTCCGTTTTTTCACTCTCGCAGGCCGTAAATGCGGTTACAGCAAGAGCAGATATAAGCGTTAACGAAACTGTTCGTTTCGCGCGCCTGATAAATGACTCCAATAATCCGCTGTTTTTCATCCGTTTATCTTACCCTTTCTCAGAATAACCTGTTCGTAAGGCATCAGACCGCTTTTAATCTCAACCATTTTCGTACCCATTATTCCGACCTCTATTTCTTTAAGCTCTCTTACTCCGTTTTCCGTAAGTGTATATACATAGGCCATATCATCCGTTGTATGAACCGCCTCGCGTGGCAATGACAGAACGTTGTCGGCTCTTTCAAGTTCGATGTCTATGGTACCTCTCGTGCTCATTTTTATGCTGTAATCCGGTTCGTCAAGATCCATGATGACTCTTCCGCCTTCGGCGTCTTTTTCAATAACCGTTGCATTATAGAATTGTTCCTGCGAAATATAGATTTTCACGGAATCTCCGATATTCAGATATTCAAATGCTTCTTCATCTCTGGAAATAAAGGAACAGTGATCCGTATTGATTATCTTCATTACGGTCACCCCCTTTGAAGGACGTGTTCCTATGAGCGCTTTGTTAATACTGCTTACCGTTCCGTCCATGCCCGCATAAAGTACCGATTGTTCGATTATCTTGCCAAACTCTTCGTTCTCGCGTTCAGCCACCTTTTTCTCATTCTCGTACTTATCGACCTCCTGACGTGCATCCGAGATCTTAAACTCTATATCTTCCCTTTTCTTGAGGTCCGGTCCGTTATTTAAAAGACCTTCGTAATAATCGATCAGTTTCTGTGTTTCTGAAATAAGAAGTTCACTCTGTTCGATAACATCCTCGTTATCACGAACCTTTTTCTCAAGCTCATCAACGTTCAGCTTGGCAACTGCCTGCCCCGCTTTAACAGAATCGCCGTCGTTGACATAAACGTGAGTCAGCTCTCTTTGTTCAATAGAAAAAGAGAGATTCTCCTCAGTGACCTGAGAATACAAACAGCTGACCTGCTGCTCAAGAAGAACATCTCCATAATCAACTTCGACCATATTGTATTCATCCGCTACATTCTCGGACTTTATCGTTACAGTCGGGGCCTCCGCCTCTGCACAGCCCGAAAGAGAACCCGTCAAAAGTACCAGGATTCCCAAACATGCCATTCTTTTAAGTGTCTTCTGTTTCATCGTCACAATTTCCTTATTGTAAATTTAACGTTCTCCGACTCTTTCGCCCATACCGTCTGCCGGCTTTACCTTGCTTTCGCCCATACCGCTCGACATGACTTACCATGCTTTCGCGCAAAACCGTTCTTTGGCGTGAAGTACCCGGCAGGCGAATTACCGGGGATTCCCGCTTATAGTCCTAAAAACAGGGAGGGTGAACTGTCCACCCTCCCTGTCGTAATCACTTTCTTAACATTTTCGGATCGGCCGAACAATATCATTTATTAGCGCACTGCACAGCGGTAATTGCTATAACTCCTACGATATCCTCTGCAAAGCATCCTCTCGAAAGATCGTTAACGGGAGCTGCGATACCCTGCATTACAGGGCCGTAAGCTTCTGCCTTTGCAAGACGCTGAACGAGCTTGTAGCCGATATTACCTGCATCAAGATCGGGGAATACGAGTACGTTTGCTTTACCTGCGACAGGCGATCCCTTAGCCTTTGAAGCGCCTACTTCGGGAACGATCGCAGCATCAAGCTGAAGCTCACCGTCGATAAGGATGTCCGGATATGCCTCTTTTGCAAGTGCGGTGGCATCGGTAACCTTTGTAACATCATCATGCTTTGCACTTCCCTTTGAAGAATGTGAAAGCATAGCAACTCTTGCCTCATTTCCCGTGAGCATCTTAAAGCTCTTTGCCGAAAGACCTGCGATCTCAGCAAGCTGTTCGGGATCAGGGTTCTGGTTAAGTCCGCAGTCAGCGAAAACAAACACGCCGTTGTCTCCGTATGCACAGTCCGGAACGATCATAAGGAAGAAGGCCGATGCCGACTTCACGCCGGGCGCTGTCTTAAGTATCTGGAGGCAGGGACGAAGTGTGTTTGCAGTTGAATGGCAAGCACCCGAAACAACGCCGTCTGCATCACCCATCTTCACCATCATAACTGCGAAGGTGGTGAAATCGGTTGTAAGTGCCTCACGCGCAAGTTCGGGTGTCATACCCTTCTTTGCACGAAGTTCAACGAGCTTATCGATATAAGCGCCGAGCTTATCCGAATCTGCGGGATTGATGATCGTAGCGGCAGAAAGGTCAAGTCCCTTTCCGAGTTCCTTAATATCGGATTCCTTTCCGAGAATAACTACCTTTGCATTTCCCTCTTTGATCGTTGTTGCGGCAGCCTCAAGTACTCTGCGGTCCTCGCCCTCGGGAAGTACGATCGTCTTGATATCTTTTCTTGCACGTGCTTTGATCTCATCTATAAAGCTCATAATTTTCTCCTTTACTAGGTTTATTTATATTGGTTAATATGTCAATTTAATTTGCTTATTAAGTATTATCAGTTTTTGTTGTCGATCCGGCCTTTAATGGTGAGACAACCTTCAGATATCCTTGTACCTTTCTCCGTCTTTCGGAAGATTATTTTGTTACGACATCCTTCGTCTCACGGGCGATAACAAGCTCTTCGTTTGTGGGGATAACAAGGATCTTAACCTTTGAATTCTTGCCTGTGATATCTTTTACGGGTACCTTGCAGCTGTCCGTATTCTTCTCCTTATCAACTTCGATACCGTAAGCATCAAGACCTTCAAGTATCTGATTAATGATAAATCCGTTCCACTCACTGATACCGGCTGTGAATACGATACAATCCACTCTTCCGAGAACTGCCATGTATGCACCTACATACTTCTTGCAGTCATATGCGAATTTATCGAGTGCAAGCTGGGCTCTGCGACCTGTCTCTCCGCCTTTTTCAACATTTTCACGAAGATCTCTGAAATCCGAGAAGCCGCCCGAAAGTCCCTTAAGACCCGACTCTTTGTTAAGGTATGTAAGGATCTGGTTGATGTCCATGCCCTTCTGGTTAGCAAGGAACTGAACTGCCGATGCATCGATGTCGCCGGCACGTGTACCCATGCAGACACCTGCAAGAGGAGTAAAGCCCATTGAAGTATCAACGCACTTTCCACCCTTAACCGCACTGATGGAGGATCCGTTTCCGAGATGGCAGGTGATGATATTAAGGTCTTTGGGATCCTTTCCGAGATACTCAGCTGCCTTGCCTGAAACAAATTTGTGGCTTGTTCCGTGTGCACCGTAGCGTCTTACACTGTACTGCTTGTAATCCTCATATTTGATATTGTAGAGATATGCCACTTCGGGCATTGTAAGATGGAAGCTTGTATCGAAAACAAGCACCATAGGCGTTGAGGGCATAACCTCACGGCAAGCCATAACACCTGTATAAGCTGCAGGATTATGAAGAGGTCCGAGGGGGAATGTCTTTTTAAGTCTTTCGATCGACTCTTCTGTAACGAGTGTGGGTTCCTTAAAATATTCTCCCGAAGCAACAACTCTGTGACCAACGGCACCGATCTCGTCCATCGATTTGATACAACCCTGTTCCTTATCGACAAGCATCGACATGATCACTTCGATAGCATCCTTGTGATCCTTAAGAATCAGGCTCTTTACGATTTCCTCGCCGCCGTCTTTCTTATGCTTGCAAAAGGAACCTTCGATTCCGATCCTGTCGCAATTACCTTTTGCAAGTACTTTCTCGCTCTCCATATCGATGAGCTGGTATTTGAGGGAAGAACTTCCCGCGTTAAGTACAAGTATCTTCATAATCTCTCCTTGTAGCCTCCTGATTAATACACTGTATTTTTCTAGATTGCCTTAAAAATCACGTCCCGCACCTGCGGTCCGGAATATAGACACTGCTAAACATGATAGCACAGTAGACATTAAAAGTCACGCACTGCATCAGTGTTTTTCGTTTGCCAAAAATTTATCGTTAAGTTCCTTAAGCGAGGAACACAAAAAAGTGATCAAAGCAATGGCTCCGTCCGCATTATCATTCACAAGCTTGGCGAACTGAGACTGAAAGAGCTGATGTGCAAGCTGAAAATATGAGTTGGTCTTGAACTTGTACTCGAATTTTTTATCTGTCTTGCCGACCTTTTCGAGCATCCCGTCAACCCTGCCTGTCAGAGATTTCATCAATTTGAAACAGGTCGAGGCATCCTCTTTGAGATAATCCTTGAAGCTGTCCATACCGACCTCAAGAACGGTTGTGTTATCATTGATCGTAATAACGGTTGCCGTCCTCTGATGCTTCAGAAAAAGAGACATCTCCCCCACAAAGCTGCCCGGCATAAGAGTTGAAACAACACACGGTGTCGCCGAAAAAGAGTTAAGAACAACCTTAACGGCACCGGAAAGAACAATGTACGCGGTTTCCCCCGGTTCTCCTTCGCGGCACACTACGCTGTCTCTGGAAAGAGTGTGGAGTTTACCGACTTTTGACAGATTTTCAAATCCCATATTTCATTCTCCCTTATATGTTCGTAACACGACCTGTTCCGCTGTTACAGACGTACCATTTCGGGCCGGCGTTTCATATCTTCTTCAAGTACTGCCCCATACTTTGAAAATACCGCGCCGTTATAAAGAGACGCCGCCTTTATATCAAGACGAAACAACTCATCATCCCTGCACGGTGCATCCGCCGGTTTGGTAATTATCGGTGCATCCGCCGGTTCCCTCATTTCCCTGATCAGAGAAGAAGAACTCTCTTTGAACGCAAGGAGTCTCAAATAAGGTATACGAAGATTACCGAGACTTCCGCGGACTTCTTCTTTGACTCCGAGGATTATATGCATAAGTGCCCGACACACCTGCGTGTATAAATTATTTTTAGATTTAATTTCTTTAACAAGCGATCCGAACGACATGCTTTTTTCTTTGTACTTAAGTACGGCTCTCGCAAAAGATTCATCGACATCGGCAGTCAAAGCAAGCTGTTCCGGAGTTGTCTCCAAAAGCTTGGAGAATAGTATTTGGGAAAAGTCATCGGCACATAAAGGAAATCTTCCGTAATTTGTTAAGCCTTCATTTAATATTTTGTTTCTGATTCCCGTGGCACTTTCAAAGCCTTCACTTCCCGTGCTTTGATCATGATATCCCGCACCGATCCTTTTCACCGTATATGCCTTAAGAGCGGACCCGCTGTTTCTTATTGCGCTTATATAATGAATTCCGAGAATATTGTTCGGTTCCTTCATAAGCGTTACGAGCTCTTCGGAGGCACCTGTTTCGATAAGTGCTTTTTCCCTTGCCTTCGGATAAGAGTCACCTGCTTTTTGAAATTCGGCGAGTCTTTCTTTAAACTCTTCGCTCTCGTTATCCAGCAGATCAGCAGCCTCATACAGTTTTTCCATATCGCCGCATTCGCTTCCGAAACAAACAGAATCGACAACACCGGTCGAATCAAGCAGTCTGATTCCGGCCTCCGAAAAGATCCTGGCTCCCGATGTAGCGTAAGCGGTCGGTATCTCAAAGACCACATCAGCCCCGCCCATAACCGCCGAACGTGCCCGTTCATACTTGTCAAAGACAGCCGGTTCACCGCGCTGTACAAAGTCCCCGCTCATGGCAACAACGACATACCCGGCTCCCGTTACTCTTTTAGCTTCACGCAGAAGATAGGCATGTCCGTCATGGAACGGATCGAATTCTGCTATTATACCGACAGCTCTCATTTCTTTTTGATCAACCTTCCCTTTACGAGATCGATCCCTGCCGCAGCAACAATCTTAAGATTCTTCTCTATATCTTCGTTATTAAACAGCCCGATAAGTGCTTTAGTGGTTTCTTCGGTAACGTTGCCCCCCGACCAGGTGTGAAAATTCTTCATCTGTGTTTCAAGAACGTTCGTCTCGAACATCTTTTTACTGCCGAGAAGGGTATGTCCCTTGCATGCAATCCTGACAAGCCTGTAAACTATTTTTCCGAACTTTGTATTCTTAACATCCTCAAGTGAATTGTAAAGAGTAAATTTCTCACCGGGAAGATAGTTTGGTTCGGGAATAGGCGCGCAGAGAAGAGTCGAGAATTCTTCATCACTGACGACAGCCGGATCTCCGAAGAAATATGTCGGGAGCTCGTCAGCCTTATGCATCTTAACCCCACCGCCGTTTGTATCGAGAGTTACCACACCTCGAAGCCTGATGTCGCGGCTTGACGATCCAACGCTTATGTGATAACTGCCGGGTTCTGTCGCCCAGTCTCCTGTGCCCGCGCTGTAATACGAAAAAGCTCTCTTATCAAGGATCATGGTTATCTCACGTTCCTCATCCGGCTCAAGATAAACCTTCTCAAAGCCTTTAAGCTCTCTTACGGGTCTGTGAACCTGTCCGACAGGTTTTCCTACATAGAGCTGTACAACCTCAGCGCCTGCGACTTTTCCCGAATTCTTAATTTTAAAATTAATTTCTACTTCTTCGACCTTGTTGTTGATCTTCAGGTCGCTGTATACAAATGTTGTATATGAAAGGCCGTGTCCGAACGGGAAAAGAACATTCGACGAAACCTTATCGTAATACCTGTACCCGACAAAGATCGCTTCGCGATACTCTACCGTCTTGGCATTTCCGGGGAAATTCTCGCGGCAAGGTGTATCCGAAAGCCTTAAGGGGAATGTCTCGGCAAGCTTGCCGCTTGGATTGATCTTGCCGAAAAGTATCTTAGCGCATGCCTCTCCGCTCGCTTCACCGGCGAGATAACATTCAAGGACCGCATTGACATCATTTATCCAGGGCATCGTCACCGGTGATCCGTTTTGAAGGCAGACTATCGTATTGGGCTGAACCTTGCAAATTCTTGCTATAAGCTCATTTTGTGCTTCAGGGAGTCCGAGTCCGTCTCTGTCAAAGCCTTCGCTTTCATATTCATCAGGAAGTCCCGCAAAAATGACTGCTACAGATGCTTTTCTTGCAGCCATTACAGCTTCGTCCGCAAGCTTCTCATCAAGCTTTTCGTCATCTCGTCCGTATCCCTTTTTATACTTGACGTCGGCAAAATGTCTTGCTGCCGCCAGCGGGGAACTGACACGGAAGGCTTCTATATGGGAACTTCCCGCTCCCTGGAAACGCGGCTTACGCGCATATTCACCGATAAATACTATCTTCTCCGACGTTGATAAAGGAAGAAGGCCTTCGTTCTTGAGCAGTACCATACATTCTCCTGCTATCTTACGTGCTGTTTTATGGTCTTCCGCCCTGTTAAATTGTGAATTAACTTTTTCTTCGGATGCATTCGTCCCGCTTGTTGCATCAGCGTTTTCGACTGTTTCATGAAGGAGCGGTATGCCCTTATATTTATCTACTTTCTTAAGGATATTGGCAACTGCTTCATCAAGAAGTGCTTCGTCCAAAGTACCGTCAAGCACCGCCTGTTCAACGCTTTTTGCATCAGAACCGCCGCTGCCGGGCATTCCGAGATCGAGTCCCGCAGCCACTCCCAGAGGTCTTTCGTGAACGGCACCCCAATCCGACATAACAAAGCCCTTATATCCCCATTCATCTCTGAGTATATCTTTAAGAAGCTTTTTATTCTGACTGCTGAATACGCCGTTTATACCGTTATACGAGCACATGAGCGAATCGGGATCCGCCTGCTTAACAACGGCCTCAAAAGCGCTGAGATATATCTCTCTGAGTGTTCTTTCGTCCATGACCGCGCTGATCGTCATTCTGCGTTTTTCCTGATTGTTGGCAGCAAAATGCTTTACGCTCACGCCCACATTATGACGCTGAACGCCCTTTACATAGGCGCTTGCGAGTTCTCCCGTAAGATACGGATCTTCACTGACATACTCGAAATTACGTCCGCAAAGCGGCGATCTCTTTATGTTTATGGCAGGTCCGAGGATAATATCAACATCAAGCGCACGACATTCCTTTGCAAGTGTTTCTCCGAGCACTGCAAAAACACCTCTGTTAAATGAAGCCGCAAGGGCAGATGCCGACGGAAAACAAACCGAAGTAACCGTTCCTGCCGCCTCAGGCGAAGTATCCTCAGCATCATTCTGCTTTCTTACTCCGTGGGGGCCGTCCGCCACTCTTATCGAAGGTATCGAAAGTCTGTCGAGAGCCGGTGTCTCCCATGCATTGGCTCCTTCCGTAAACATCGCCTTTTCGGCAAGCGTCATCTGTCCGATCAATTCCTGTAAAGTCATATGTTTTCTCCTCTCAAGCTCTTGTCGATCGTTTTTTACTTAAGATAGTTCTTTACAAACGGTAAAATAAAATTATGATCGCTTATATATTTGAGGATCGCGCTCGAATCGATATCCTCAGCGATCCCTTGTCCGAATGTTCCCGGTGCCAGATACAGCACGACAGACATAAACACGCATACAAGGAATATGCCGAGAGCCAGACCGACTATCACTCCCAGCAACCGATTGGCAATATTCACAACCGGAAGCCTCGAAAGCACCTTAAACAGCATAAAGACGAGGCTGACAAGTATAGAAACGATGATATAGGTAATAATAAATGCCACTACTTTGATTATGATAACGGTAATACTGTCCCTTATATAATTACCGGCGCTGTCCTTAGCTGTTTCGGTGTCTTCCGCAAGATCCTTCAGCCCGTCCCTCAGTGTTCCCTCGAATGCTTCCGGAATTTCGATCGAGTCAAAGAATTGGAGCGCTGTACTGACATCTGTATCGGGCAGATCGATATTGCCGGATACTTTCTCATAAAAGAATTTATATACAGGCTCCGATCCGACAAGAATTCCGGTAGTTATCGGCGAAAGGAAAAGTGTAAGGACAAAGCAGATGATCGATGAACAAAGCACACAGACCATCTTTATAAATCCGGAAAACCAGCCCCATAAGCTCAGCAGTATGAGTCCCAGCAATATTATTATAAATGTAACGTTCACGTATTTTTCCTCTTAAAGATCCAAATTATAAATGAAATTATACCATATCATATCTCTCATAGTAAAGCCACGTGTTAGGGTTCCCGGGGCCCGATCACATTGACATGACTCGCTGTTCTATGCTATTATAGCAAAGCATAAAGAAGCCGTTTTTTGCATAACTGCTGAGTTTTTACAGCATCTTTCGGGATGTAAAATTGTATTGCTATAGACCGGATTTGAAATGTGAGGATTATATGCCGTTACAGCTTTTGATAATTGATGACAGCGAGCTTAATTTAAAGCTCACCGAACTGATGATCTCAAAAATAGATTGTCACGCAGACACTTTTTCGGATGTCCGCGAGGCTCTTCGTTCTGTAAAGGACCATGATTACGACCTTGTTTTTATGGATTATCTCATGCCGGATATAAACGGAATAGAGGCGACCCGGCTTATCCGCTCCATGTCGGGCGGTATTCATACCTCTCCCAATTATTATCAAAACCTTCCGATCATCGCACTTACAGCCGAAGACGATACGTCGATGCAGAAGCGAATGAAAGAAAACGGAATAAACGATGTTCTGTTAAAGCCATTTAAGCTTGACAACGTCTGTGCCATGATAGACAAGTGGTGCGGGACTTCACTCAGCAGCGATTTTTCACGTTCCGACGCTGTTTCCGTTCCTTCGGATATGTCCACAGGCACAGCTTCCTCTCTGCCGAGGATAAACGGTATTGCAGACGATACTCTGCAGGATATGCTGCATATTGACCGCGAAGGATTTCTCGATACGCTTACGATCTTTACGGAAGATACCCCCGGCAAACATAAACGGATAGACGAAGCGCTTTCGAGTGAAGACTATGAGACATACTGCGTTGAGGTCCATCGCATAAAAGGTGAAGCTGCCATTATCGGGGCCTATGCGCTTTCCGAAGATGCCGCACACCTGAACGAACTGGGAAAGATTCTCCTTAAAAAAGAGCTTTCTCCCTCCGGTCACGAGGAAAAACTGGGTGCCATCACCGCGGGAACTTCACTTTTGTTTAAACAGCTGGATGAACTTTGCGTTTCAGCCCGGGATTTTCTGACTGCAAACGGGTGGAAGTGTTCGGACGATAATATGGGCGTTCTCACTTCACTTACCCGGAGTCATGCTGCTGTGCCGGCCCGCAAAGAAAAAGATATTGACCGCGATAAGCTCATCAGATACGTTTCACACGCCAAAGAAGCTCTTGATAACGGAGATACCGCCTTGGCAAAGGAATGGCTGACCGAGATCAGCGATTATATAAAACAGTAACAACAGAACCGCTGTACGGTTCGGATCGGAGCTCTGATGCTTGAACTAAAAAACATTTCATATTCAGTAAATGATGATGACGGATCAAAAGAGATCCTGAAGAATATCTCACTCGAATTATCTGACGATAAATTCTATGTTGTAACCGGACCTAACGGCGGCGGTAAATCAACTCTCGCAAAAATAATAGCCGGAATAGTCAGCCCCACCGAAGGTAAAATAATATTCGACGGAAAAGACATTACCGATATGAACGTCACAGATCGTGCCAAAGCAGGTATCAGCTTTGCTTTTCAGCAGCCCGTCAGGTTTAAAGGGATAACGGTCAGGGATCTGATCTCTCTTGCGGCAGGCAGCGACGTCACATTTGACAAGGCCTGCGACTATCTTGCACGTGTCGGTCTGTGCGCCCGTGATTACATCGACAGAGAGGTAAACGCTTCTCTTTCGGGCGGCGAGCTCAAACGTATAGAAATCGCTATGACTCTTGCCCGCAAAACAAAGATCACACTTTTCGACGAACCCGAAGCCGGTATCGATCTTTGGAGTTTCAGTAACCTCATCAAGGAATTCGAGAAACTTCATACGGATCTTCACGGGATGATCCTGATCATCTCACATCAGGAAAGGATCATAAACATAGCGGACGAGCTTATCCTTATTGCAGACGGAGAACTGAAAGGGAAAGGAAGCCGTGAAGAAATACTGCCCGAATACGAAGGCCTGACCATGGGCTGCCGTATCACCGCATCAGCTCAATAACTGCGGCCGACAGACTTTATACGATTAAACACAAGGAGCAATTAAATAAATGGACGACATTCAAAAAAGGTTGATCGCCGAAGTTGCGGACCTTCACACCGTCCCGGACGGAGCCTACACCCTCCGCGCTAACGGACAGAGTGTTGATATGAGATCATCCGCTAACATAATCATTGAGAAAAAAACAGACAAGCCCGGCATTGATATCTACATAAAAGACGGCACCAAGCACGAAAGCATGCATATGCCCGTCATCATCAGTGAGACCGGTCTTACAGAGGTCGTTTATAACGATTTCCATATCGGTAAAGACTGTGATGTCACGATCATCGCAGGCTGCGGCATCCACAACTGCGGAGACCAGCTCTCGCAGCATGACGGTGTGCACACCTTCGATGTAGGTGAACGTTCCAAGGTTCGATATGTTGAGAAGCATTACGGTGAAGGTGACGGTAACGGCGAAAGAGTCCTTAATCCCACCACCATTATCCATCTCAAAAAGGACAGTCTCCTCGACATGGATTCGGTTCAGATAAAGGGCGTTGATTCTACTCTTCGCAAGTCGATCGCCACGATCGAGGACGGTGCGACTCTGGTCATCAAGGAAAAGATAATGACTCACGGCAGACAGCATGCCGAGACAGATTTTACCGTTGACCTTAACGGTGAAGGCTCAAGCTCGAGGCTTATCTCAAGGTCTGTTGCCCGCGACAAGTCAACGCAGCTCTTCCGCTCCAACATAAACGGCAACAACCGCTGCCACGGTCATTCCGAATGTGACGGCATTATCATGGACGAAGGACAGGTCGGTGCAATTCCCGAGATCAATGCCAACCATGTTGATGCCACCCTTATCCATGAGGCAGCCATCGGAAAGATCGCCGGTGAACAGCTTACAAAGCTTATGTCACTCGGACTCACGGAGAACGAGGCGGAAAACATGATCATTAACGGATTTTTGAAATAAGATCCGGCATGAAACTTAAACGTTAACGGTTTTTTGAAACAAGATCCGGCAAACCTCTTTACGGAAGAATCTGTAAAGAGGTTTTTTCTATATGAAAGAATCCCCCACTTTAAGAAGTGGGGGATTCCGGAAAACTGCCGGCGGCGGGGGTCGAACCCGCACGTCCTCGCGGACACAAGATTTTGAGTCTTGCACGTCTGCCAATTCCATCACGCCGGCCGTTCAGACAACAACGCAATTTTATCAAATTTCATACATATATTCAAGAACTATTTAAGATCCTCACACCGGAGCACTTCAAGATCTTCTCAGGCTGCTATTTAAGATCTTCACCGTACAGCATCACGGCATCCTTAAGAACCGCGTAAGTACCGTCTCCTTCGACATATGTGTCAAAGATGCCGGTGACACACACATCTTCTCCTTCTTTAGGGAACTCCTCGGGATACTTTTTCTCCTCTTTGAGGGCAAACTCAAGACCCTGAGCGCAGCATTCCGTCGCGTCCTTTACTATACATGCGTAATACATTTTATCCAAAACTTCATCGTGATACGTGGCAAATAAACCGTCCGCCTTGATCTTTTTACCGATGTAACGATCCGGGTATACCATCATAAAGTAAACCTCGGCGTAAACCATCGTTGATGACATTTCGGTAAGATCAATGTCTATACCACCGGCAGAAGACGTATCGCCTTCTGCCAGGTCAGATTCACTCGGAATATGGGCGCCGTAGCTTAAACCGTTCTGTCTGCCGTCATCGCTCAGATCAGTCTCCTCGTCCGACCACCAGTCCGAAGACTCCCAGTCGATGGTATCTGCAGTTCCTATGCCGGTCACATCCGTATCGGAACCGCTGCCCGGTGTTCCGCCGCTTTCGGACAAGCCCTTATTTTTCTCGGCTTCAACACCTTTTTGAAGTGCTTCGCCTATGGCCGAAAACGTGTTGTCACGGCGTTTCGAAAGTTCTCCGTCACCTGCGCATCCCACAAGCACGATAGCAAGCGACGCGCACAGTACAAAATATAAACCCTTTTTCATCGAGTTCCTTTCCGGATGCAAACTTTAGCTCTATCCATAAACAATTTAGGTCTCACCGGGCGTTTATCCCGCGCGCGATTTTTCCGATTCGGGACATATCACCCTATGATAGCTTTGTGGAATACCTTCTTACCTTTCTTGATCTTAACACCTGTTTCGAGCTGTTCCTTACTGATACGCTCGTTAATGGATGTTATCTTCTCGCCGTCAACACTCACACCGCCCTGTTCGATAAGACGTCTTCCTTCGCTTCTTGAAGGGATAAGCGAGCAGGCCTCAAGGAGCTCCATGATCGTCATTCCGTCAGCCACCTTGTCTGCGGGTATCTGTGTAGTGGGCATGTTGCTGTCGTCTCCGCCGCCCGCAAAAAGTGCTCTTGCAGCAGAAAGAGCCTTGTCGGCTTCTTCCTTGCCGTGAACGAGTTCCGTAAGTTCATGGGCGAAGATCTCCTTCATCTCATTGATCCTTTCGCCGGGCCACTGCTCCATCTCATGGATCTGCTCAAGAGGAAGGAACGTGAGCATCTTAAGGCATTTAACAACATCGGCGTCATCGATGTTTCTCCAGTACTGGAAGAATTCGAAAGGCGTTGTCTTCTCGGGATCAAGCCAAACAGCACCTTTGGCCGTCTTACCCATCTTCTTTCCTTCGCTGTTGAGAAGAAGTGTGACTGTCATCGCATAGGCGTCTTTGCCTGTCTTCTTACGGATAAGCTCGGTTCCTCCGAGCATGTTCGACCACTGATCGTCACCGCCGAACTGCATGTTGCATCCGTAATGATCATGAAGGTATAAGAAGTCATAAGACTGCATGATCATGTAGTTGAATTCAAGGAAGGAAAGGCCCTTCTCCATACGCTGCTTGTAGCACTCCGCCCTGAGCATCGTGTTAACCGAGAAGCATGCTCCGACATCACGGAGAAGATCAATGTATTTGAGGTCAAGGAGCCAGTCAGCATTGTTGACCATGATCGCTTTGTCCTCTCCGAACTCGATAAAACGCTCCATCTGCTTCTTAAAGCAATCGCAGTTGTGCTGAATGGTCTCGGGAGTCATCATTGCTCTCATCTCACTCTTGCCCGTGGGATCTCCGATATATCCCGTACCTCCGCCGATAAGCACTACCGGCCTGTTGCCGGCCATCTGAAGTCTCTTCATAAGGCAAAGGGCCATGAAGTGACCTACATGGAGCGAATCTGCGGTCGGATCGAATCCGATGTAGAATCTTGCACCGCCGTTGTTGATGAGTTCTCTTATCTTGTCCTCATCGGTAACCTGGGCAATAAGCCCTCTCTCAACCAGTTCTTCGTAAATCTTCATTTTTTTCTCCTTTCCTTTGCGATCCGTTTTTGCGGATCGATGTTAAGACAAAAGATCGCGGCTTTTGTCTTTTTTCAGGAACAAAGAAACCCTCTGTTCCTATCAGATTAGAAACAGAGGGCGAAATCTATCGCGGTACCACCTCTTGTTCAGACCTGCCTCACGGCAGATCCCTCATCGCGTGCCATCACACGCTGTTCGCTGTATCGGGCTAACCCGTCCTTCCCTACTCGTCTTCAAGATCAATATCGTTTTTTCATACAAAGCTTTCAATAAGATCTCGTCAAAACTTTGAGGACGGCAGCTCCGGAATGTATTCGTCAAGCACTTTCCGCGGACTCGCACCGACCGTCCGCTCTCTGCAGGGTAAAGCATCAAGACTACTTCTTTCCTTCAACGCCTTATTTTATGTCGTGGATTATAAATCATGCCGGTCAAAACTGTCAAGCATAAAATTCAATTACTCCGCAGGGGTGTTCTCGTCTGCTGCTGCAGGATTGATCGAAACATATTCGGGAGTCTTGAGAGGAGCATCATCCTCATCATCATCCATCTCAAAATCATCAAGATCCTCATCAACATCTTCATCATCACATTCATCGCAAGCGACAAACTTCTTGTATGCATAATAAGCACCTGCTCCGATAGCAGCTACTGCTGCCGTTCCGGCAAGGAATTTAAAGAATTTCTTCATGTCTGCTCCTTTCGGTTATATACTTCCTTAATTGTTATATTTCATTATACAGATTTCGCAGAAAAAGTAAATAATCATCTCATTGAACAGTAAAAGAGGTATACGACGATGCTATCTGTCCCTCAATCCCTTTTTTGACATTGACGTTGACCGACTTATATCTGACAAGTATCTTACTTCCCTTGGGAAGCTGCTTTTCGGTAAATTTCTTGACATCTCCGGTCTTCTTTGTAACCTTCCAGCCTTTTTGATAATTCGGATCCGTTTCATCAGGCTTAACTATCTTATACTCTATCGGATTCTCCTTAGAAGCAGTCACAAATGTAATAAGCGTTTTTCCCGCTTTCTTTTCCGTGCCCGGCTCTTTCGATACGACAACATTGTTTCCTGATGTTCCGATACTCGGCCCCGTCCTCTGTCCAAGTACTGTAATGAAGGATTCCAGAGATGCCGGTTTTGATGAAGTTGCGGCCTTTCTGAATTTAATGGATACCGCATTCGACCCGTTCTCAGCGAGAGTCGCCGGTGCGATATCATTGAGGCTCATATTCTTTGTGCAGCTTTTCCAGTCCATGTCCGAGCCTACTATCTTATACTCCATAGTATCACGTGTATTAAATGTAAGCTTTGAGTAATTGAGCTTTACGACCGGCGCACCATTTTTCTTCGGGATCCTGACCGTTACTTCTTTGCTCGGTCTCTTTCCCATATTTTCGATGCCCGTTCCGTTTATGCCGGCAAGTCCGATATTTATTTTCCCGCCTTTGATCTTGAGCGCTTCCATGTCTTTAACAAATGCCTTATTCGTAGGATCTGCCGTGTCGATCGCAACTGTTTTGTAATTACTGTCTGTGATCTTGTGCCATCTGAAATGAGTCTGATCTTCATACCCGCTCAGTACGACGTTTCCCGATGCCTTATCATATTTTGCTTTCAGAGATGAAGAAGCCTTCGGTATAACAACCTTTATGACCTTTGAATCCTTATCACCCTTGATCCATATGCTGACTTCCTGTTCCTTGTTTGCAAAAGAAATATCCATTATAAGCTTGTCACCATCGATCGAACCCGTTATTTCATCAAAGGTCTTTTTATTATCCTTTGACGCATATATGATGGTATTGCCGTTTCTGATGATCTCCATGGTAAGAGCTTCGTAATCGGTAACACCGATGTCAACGGTCGTTGCGCCGTCAGCTTTTGCTTCAGACGAAAATGCTGTAATAATAAACAGACACGACATCAACATCGTTATCAAAACACAAGCCATGGATTTGCACTTCTTCATATCGTTTCTCCTCATTTTAAATGTGTCTTCCGATTTTCTTTATCCTTTGATGTACCGGGAACGTCAGGCTGCCGGATTGATCGTAATGGTAAAGCCTGTATTCAGCACGAAACCGTTGTCAAATATAAATCTGAGAGAGTTTGTTGTTGTCTCCGTCACATCGATCGCATTAACAAGGGCATTCGAAATATCAAGGGTTATATCTGAACCGACCTGATCAATGCTGCTGCAGATACTGTATTCTCCCCATGTAACTTTTGTAAGCGATACATTATAATCGTCTCTGAATATCTTCAGTGCGATAGATTTATCAACATGAGGTCTCTCATATGATACTGTTCCGCCTTCGCCTGTGGTGGTTACCGTATCGGTTACTGTAAGACTTTTTTCCGTAATCGTCCATGAGTACGGGCCGCCGACTACGCCAGCGGTTTCTCTGAAGATAATGTTTGCCGCATTTTCGATCACCTCTCCGTTATTGAGCATAACCGTAAGGGATACAGGTGTGTTTCTGTCATCGATAAGATTTTCCA
The DNA here is from genome assembly GCA_024693545.1 of Lachnospiraceae bacterium. Lineage (GTDB taxonomy): Bacteria > Bacillota > Clostridia > Lachnospirales > Lachnospiraceae > RUG11977. The sequence goes on along the minus strand of JAILKT010000108.1, from coordinate 3,431 downwards.
TCGCCGATGTATCTACCGTAATGACTGCGATAGCCGCATCTTCGTTATACATTGTTGTTGTATCGGCATATTTTACGGTAAGTCCGTTTTCTTCTGTAAATGTCTGACCGTCTGCGATGATCGATGACACCGCCAATGTCTCATTCGTAAATTCACCGGGTTCCGATGCCGGTATTTTCCTTGTTCCGAGATCCAGTTTTAACCTAAATTCCGAAATATCTCCGGTAGAACCCACTATTCTCTCAAATTCGGTTGTGTAATCTATCGGGCTGACATCGGGATGATACGATTCAAGGCCAAGCTTCTGTGCTATCTCGATCATATCCCCACGCTTTGTGACTCCGGAAGGATTGTTTACTTTCGATGCAGGCAGGATATATATTCCCACGCCCTTTTCCTGAGTACTCTTAAATGCTTCCGAGCTGTTATCAAGGGTAATGTATGCGAGCATCTTCCTTGTGCTTTCCATGTTCGCAAAGCTGTCGAGTTTGGCAGTAGACTTAATCTTTGTCTTAATTATATATCTGGTATCTTCGGTACTGCCCGGATCGTTATTCGCAATAAGCAAACATTCAAAATCGCCGTCGGCGCGTGAAAGCGTTGCTCTTGTTGTTCCGATCGAAACACTATCCACAAATTTTATTTCCGATATAAGGCTGTCGGTAGGGGAATAAATATCAAAATTCAGATATGCGTCCGGGTTGTTGCCGTTACACTTACCTGCAACAGTCGTAAGCCATACTGTCGATCCTTCTCCGGTAGATATTTCTCCGGGATACCTTACTGTTCCCACAAGATAAGCCGGCGAAGCAAGCTCATATCCGTTTTCACCCAGTGTGGAAACAGCCTTCTTTCTTACATACACAAGGCTTCCCTCATCAGTTTTGTCCTTGTCGCGATTTATCGGAACGGGTGTTGATGAATTGATCACCTTCCAAACGATGTCCTCGGCAGAGTCGATCGTTACGCCCTCTTCCTGATCCGTAGTGTTGATAATGCAGTATTCATAAGGGGTAAGCACTCCCGCATAAGGTACACAGATCTCAAACGAATTTGAACTTGTATAAGAGATCGTTATGTTATCCTTTTGATTCTGCGAAAGATCGACCTGCGCCGGAACTTCGATCGTTCTGACATTAGATACCTGCTTTGAAGCGGTTGCCTTTGTTCTGAACTGTATAAATGTGGTCTCGGTGGGATTTGATCCCTGCGAGTTTACCATAGATGTCGTTGCCAGCTCTCTGAGGGGCATGTTTTCATCTCTTGTTATGTTTGTCCATTCCGTCGTAACAGGGTTACCGTCGCTGTCAGCCATTCTGTACTGCATATCGCTGTTTACCTCAACGGTAAGGGTGCTGTCATCAATTTTGATAACGGGCGCCGCTATCTTCTTGGGAACGCTCACGTACACTTCCTTGCCGGGACGTTTTCCGGGCGACGATATGCTTGTTCCGTCCGTGCCTTTAACTCTGAACACAACTATCGCACCGTATGCGCACATAGAATCAAGTTCTGACTTAAATACCTCATCACCGGGTACGTCGTTCCAACTGATACTCTCTTTTTTTCTCCACTCGATCGCTCCCGTTTCGCCTGTAAAAACTATGCTTCCGGTTGCTGTATTATAAGCCGCCCTGAGTGCTGCGGACTGTTTGGGCAATACTATGCCGACCGGCTCCGAAGATACATCTCCCTTAAGTGAAAGGGTATAATCTTTTGTCAATGAAATCCAGGAGATATCCATCGTTATCGTGTTATCGGGAGCCTTCTCGATCGGAATGGGTTCCCATTTTTTCCTCTTTGCATCGGAAATAAGGAGAAGGTTATCGGCAGCGCCCATTTGAACTGTTATCGTACTCTCGTCATAGTTGACAGATGTAACACTTACCGATTGGGCCGCATTCGCCTTAACTCCGCCGAAAGCAAGGATCATCACAACAAAAACAGCCGACAGAGTCAAAAAGAACTGCAGGCTGCTACGCGATCTCTCATTGAAATTATCTGATCTGTTCATCATGTTCATATCCCCTTTATTTGTTGCACATGACGTCTCAAACGCCATATACGTGAACTGTTCTCAAATCCTACATTAAATATATCGGACATTTCGACGACTACTTTACCCTATCCGTCAAAATTTTCATTTCTCTTGATATGATTGACAAAAACCTTCAGAAGTAACATTATTGGTAAAGAAAGATTTTAAAAAGGCAGGTAAGGACATGCTCTATTATTTATTTCCGAATATTGCACTCTACTTTAATCCCATGTATGCGGGACTTGCGGCTTTTATCATTACCGCGCTCATGATAAGAGTTTTGAAAAAAAGCCTTCCGGCGGATCAAGGAAGAGAATTCGCTGTTAACGGCGCCCTTTCGAAAGGTAAAGCAAGAGGCGGCGGAATCATATTCATTTGCGTATATATAATACTCGCGCTTATGTTCGTTCCCCTGATCCCGAACGCACGATGGGAAACTCTCATCTATCTCGTTCTTACATTTGCTGCCTGTCTCGAAGGTTTCCTTGATGATGCCTCAAAGGTTCCGTGGGGTGAACTGAAAAAAGGCCTGATCGACCTTATCATATGCGCCGGAACGGCATTTACATTTTACATATATAACGGAAGCGTCGTAAGGCTTGCACTCTTTAACGTTTCATTCGAGCTTCCGGCAGTTGTCTTCATCATCCTTGCAACTCTCCTGTTATGGGCATCCATCAATGTTGTCAACTGTACGGACGGTGTTGACGGCCTTTGCGGTTCGCTTACGCTCATCTCGACAGCCGGATTCATCTTTATTCTCATGGGGAAGGACAGCGCAAGTGTTCCCTCGATCATAAAATGTATCATCATGATCGGTGTTATCAGCGCATATCTCCTTTTCAACTGCTCACCGAGCACAGTACTCATGGGCGATGCGGGTTCACGTGCCATCGGACTTTTCCTCGGTCTCACCGCACTTGAGACCGGAAGCCCTCTTGCATTCATCCCGATCTGCCTTATCTTCATAATCGACGGCGGACTCGGACTTATCAAGGTGGCTCTTCTGCGAACCGTGAAACTGAAGATTCTCAAGAATACACGTACTCCGATACATGACCATGTCCGCAAAAACAAAGGATGGTCGGATACGCAAACTGTGACGCGCTTTGTTATTGCGGGCGCGTTTGTGGTCGTGCTGTATCTTTGTTTCATATAAATCTGATGTATTAGAATGTAAAGGTCAGGCGCAAGAGCCTTTTTATGTATTTGATATTATGTAATTTTATGTAATATAAAGGTCAGGCTGCCTGGTATATTTCTCCGCAAACACGCTCCGCTATCGTTTGCCGGAGAAACACACCGGCGCGCCTGACCTTATTTCATTTTCCGATCATTTGGTTATTTCTTTTGCATGGCAACAAACCAGACTCGCATAGTAACAAAATAGGCT
>JAILKT010000120.1 GCA_024693545.1 Lachnospiraceae bacterium | reverse complement strand
TAGAACACCGCCAGCTGCGTCCTGTCGCGGAGCTCGAGTTTCTCGAGAATCACGGAGATGTAGTTTCTCACGGTACCCTCGGACAGGAACAGCTCCTCGGAGATTTCCTTATTACTGCATCCGTCTGCTATGAGTCTGACGATTTCAAACTCTCTCTCTGTCAGGCCATAGTCGAAATATGCCGTACTCTGTGATGCCGTCGTGCCGATAAGACCGGGGAGCTTGTCCATGACGGTATCGCAGAAAACAGTCTGCCCGTTAAATACTGCCCTGAGTGCCGGCGCTATCGATTCAAAATCTTGCTTGAGGATGTAGCCCTTGGCACCAAGCCTGATTGCCCGGATTATGTACTCATCGTCCTGAAAGGTCGTCAAAAGAAGTATTTTCGCATCGGGATCACGCCTTAATATCTCTTCGGCGCTGTCCAGGCCGTTTTTCTCCGTTCCGCCGTCTTCGCTCCCCGATCCCATTCTGATATCAAGAAGCATTACATCCGGCTTATATTCCTCATACAGATCTATAGCGGCATTGCCATTGTCTCCCGTCGCGCATACCGAAATATCTCCACTCGCTTCAAGAATGGTTCTCAGCGAAAGGGATACAAGCTTATCATCATCAACGATAACTATCTTCATGTTGGACTCCTCTATATCATTTTGGGTTCATTTTTCTTTTGGTCCTTATTGGACAGTTTCTATGAAATATCACCCAATGGTTCTGATATTTTTTCTTCGACAATAACCACTTCCTGCCGCAAAAAAGATTCATGTTCCCGATAGAGTATCAGGCAATGAATACAAACAATGATAAATATGACCGCGCAAATAAAGCATATAACCCGTTTCAATATTTTTCGGAAGCGAATGCACGAGATAAATGCTGAGACATCCATCATGGAAAAATAATCATTTACCACATCCTGTGGTTTTCCGAATTCATCATAAATATCATCAATCGACTGAACTGAGCCGTTCTCACAGAAATCATCGATATTATGTTTCATTTTCCTTAAATATGCTTTTTCTTCCTTACGCAAAATCGGAAATAACAGCTTTACTTCGCCAAGGTATTTTTTAGAGAGGGAATCATTCATTTTCAGGGATCTGCCTTTCGCTGATATTGGAAAATATTTTTGTGATGCCGATCGTTGTGTTCTGATAGTTTAGCAGTATTTCGTCCAAATATTGAAGACCGGATGGTTCTATATGATAATATACTCTCATCCGTTTTCGACCTACCAGCTTTGAATACTCCGATATTTTACCTTCGCTTTCCAATTTATACGTTGCAGTGTAAATTGTGTTTTGTGAAATTACGAGCATGCCTTCCGATAAATCAGTTATCATTTTCGTAATGTCATATACATAATAATCTCTTTGTTTCAAAAAGAACAAAACAAGTAATTCAGTTATTCCGTTTATAAAATTATTTTTATTTGCCATTATTATCTTCCTTCCAATCATATAATAGTATAATATTTTTGCGTGTCAATATTACGGTGTACAAAATAATCATTGACAGTAACAAGTAAATAGTATATCTTAATTTTGCAATCGGTTAACAAATCAACCAAAAATCCGGGTTCTGTATGACAGGAACATTTGATTCTGAATTTGGGAAGAATATACATAAAAAACAACGCAATGAGGCAGGCTATGAAGAAATCTTTGTTTAGATTTACCGACAGATTTGAATTGTTTGGCTTTTATGCACTTTGTTTTGGGTTAAATATAATGTTTGATCATTCAAAAAAAACAGAAATAGAATCCGATCTTTTGCGATCATTTTTAAAGCAATTATATGACCATCAGGAATGGATCATGCTTTTACTTTCATCTGTCGTTGCTATCAACCATTACCAAATGCTTAAAAGGAAAAAAACAGAGATATATTGCAGGGTTCTTGTCGGCGATACAATATTCTCCGCTACCGTCAGGTACATTGCCGAATGTCTTGTGATATTGGGAATGACTGTTGCAATAGCAATGATAATCTCTGCCGTTGCAGACATATGCGTAATTAATAACATTTATCTGTCTTTTGTTTTTTTGCTGTATATATTGATCAGTTCAAGGATGGTGAGCAAGCTTGAAAATATTTAAGTTCTTTATAACAAGGATTTTTTTTCGAAAGATACTGATCGTGATCAGTGTGCTGTTATTGTTTTTTCTGAGTGATTATATTGTTTTTACTACAGCCCGTTCCACGGTTTCAACTTTTCAGGGATATAATGAAATGAAAAGCATTAATCAAAAAGGTAATTACATAGCAAACTTAGATCCGAACAACAGCATGGATCTCGGTAATATCCAAAAAGAGGATACACAATATATTTATGATCATTTAAAAGCTCATAATCTTAAATATGCTATTTTCACAGACGGACTTATCATTGATCTGCCTAATAATTATGATATGAGCGTTTCATTTGCTTATTTAAACGAGGACTACTATAAGTTAAATAAACAGTTTGAGATCTCACAAGGAAACGAATTGGTTTTTGATTACAGCTTAGACAGCGACGATACGGAAATCCCTGTCCTGATCGGAAAAGGGTTAAGCGAAACATATCCGCTCGGTTCCGAAATAATCGTTAACGAGCCCGCTCTTCAGAAACAAGTCACTTTAAAGGTCCGTGGGATACTAAAATCAAATATATACCATTCCAATATGTATTCACTTAATTCAAAGCAGTACTATAATTTTTCAATTGTGATACCGGTTAATGAAGACTTTCTTTACAGTTCAGATCTCGGACTTCAACTCCAAAGTCTTTTTGATATCATACTTCTTCAGACTTCAGAACAGGAAATCGAAAGCCTGGGTGAAGTTCTTCAAAATAAATTGGATTTAAAATTCAACTTTTATACACAGGAAGATAATTTCGAATACTACAAAGAATACTATTTTCATTCATTAAAGATCATAGGTGTGATTACAGCGATCTTAATATTTATTTTGACCTGTCTTACCGTTTGGAATTCACTGGCCGGTATACGCATTATGATCAAAGAATTTACAATAAATCTGTTTGTCGGATTAAGCTATTCAAAGCTGCGAAAAATCTTTTACGGTTACTACGGAATAGTGTTTTTTATCAACTTGATAATTCTTTTTATAATAACTGCATTTTCGAGATACGGTAATTGGACCAGGAAAGATGCTTCTTTTTCCACATTTGGACTGTTTGGAATAATCGGCATGGATTGGCTGTCTTTATGTCCGGTTTTGTTATTTGACATCATGATCGGGGTAATAATCGTCGAGATCATGATTTGGAGGATAAAAAAAGTTCCGATTTCTCTGGGGGTATTGCAATGACAAATATTATTGAACTGGCCATACAAGAAAAAGTCTACAAAAATAAGAGGGCTCGTCTTTCCATTCTGAATAATTTTAATCTTGAAGTAAATACCGGGGAGATGATCGCCGTCGTAGGAAAATCCGGAGTCGGGAAATCGACTTTACTGAATATCCTGGGATTACTGGACAGGAATTATAACGGTTCTTATAAGCTTTTTGGGGCAGACGCTAATAAGCTGAGCCTGAGTCAATCGGCAAAATGGAGAAATCAAAAGATTGGTTTTGTTCTTCAAGAATCCGCACTGATCAATTCCCTGTCAATTGAAGATAATATCAAATTGCCCTTATTGTATAAGAGCCCCGGCGACAGTCAAAGATCAACTGATTTTGAAAATATTGTAAGTACGATCGGGATTGAACATATTTTAAAGAAAAAACCGCTTGAATGCTCGGGCGGAGAAAAATCCAGAGTTGTTTTTGCCAGGGCAATAATAATGAATCCCCAACTCATTTTATGTGATGAACCCACGGCCTCTTTGGATGGTGAGAACAAAGAAAGGATCATTTCCTTACTATTTAAAATGAATCAAGAATTCAACACAACTATTATTACGGTAACACACGATCAGGAAGTGGCAGATCGTCATAAAAGGATCATTCTACTTGAGAGGAGGATGTAAATATGGGATTTATTGCAATGGTTTTATCGATGATCGCCGGATTGGTATTAATTTCTTTGGGTTTCTATTGTTTAAAAAGAAGAAAAAACAAACTATACGTCACGCTTGCTTTTTTGACCGGAATTGCATCGGTAGCGGTATCGGTTTGGTTAGGACTCCCGGCGTAGCGGCGCAACAGGAAGACCTGCACCGTTATAAAGATTCACCTTGCCGTAGTTAAAAAATCCGTATCGGATTTCCTCTATCCTGCCGTCAGCTGACAAAACAACTGTGTCCCCTTCAATCTTTGCTTCGGGGACAATAAGATCATCCCTGCCGGCAAGCCTTACTTCAAAGCCATAGATATGCCCGTTACAACACTCTGTGTCGTTACCCGATATTTCGTTACTGCCATCCGTGCGACTGCCGGATATTCCGCTTTCCGTCTCTTTGCGGATATCTATCAATTCGTTCTCTTTGAGCCGAAGCTTTCCGAAAGTATTCTTAAAATGCAGCACTATTCCATCCGCATATCTTTCGGCATAGTCCAGCTCTGCGTGAGGATATCCGATGTCCGTGTTTTTATAGATTTCGAATAATACTTCGGTCTCGGTTCTTTCTCCGGGCGACTTCTTGTCCACGGGATGAACATTATCGTATTCCCCAAGGTCGATAAGCGGAATAAGGCAGGTTCCGTCCGTTTCCATAACAGCTTTTGCCTGAGCCTCCCTGAGATACGCCCAGTCCCTTGCGTCCTCGGTATTTCTCGAAATGAACATCGGAAGCTGCAGGATAACAACAGGAAGTTTTTCGTCCGAAAAACCGCTGCGGAATTCGTCGATAAGCTCCTTAAGCAGGATGCTGTACCCGGCGGCTTTGCCCGAATCCTCTTCGCCCTGATAATAGAGGATCCCGCGCGATGTATAGGGCATTATCCTTTCAAGCATCGTATGATAAAGCCCGCTCGGCCTGAATGCTGATTCGAGTCCCATCGGCGGCGGCCACGGATAGTCCCCGGCCTCGGCCGAAAGCTCCTCCGGAGTGATGTCCGGATTTTTTGCTTTTGCAGCACGTTCTCTCTCTAGGTAATCCGCTACCATTTGATTATATGTGAGCAGCTTACGGCTGTAATCCTCAGGTGTCTGCCCCTCGACAGCCTTTTCAAATGCATCGATATAGATCTGCCCTTCGGGATGTGCCGATAAGCGTTCTTCGCTGAGCCAGCACGAGATGGAAGTTCCGCCCTGATAGCAGTCTACCATGCCGACCGGTACCGACAGATCACCATGGAGCTTCTTTGCAAAATAATACGCCACTCCGGACATGTCCCGGAACTTACCGCCCATGAGCGGCGTCCAGCACAGATTCTGTTCCGCAAGAAGAACACTTTCATCGATCACAGGCGTTTTGATGCATTTAAAATATCTGACAAGCGGAAGATCCGCACTCGAGAGCTCTTCCTCACCTCCGCGCGCATTCTGCAATTCAAACTCTATATTCGACTGTCCGTTATCGATCCAGACCTCACCATAATATACATCACGGATCACCTTCGCCTTACCGGGTTCCGATCTGTCAGTTACAGTCATGGTGTAAGGTCCTCCCGCGGGATGTGCCGGAAGGGTGATCACAAATTTCCCCGCCGGAACTTCCTTTTCTACGGAGATGTTGTCAATTGTGACCTTAATAACGCTTTTCCCTGCTCTTTCGCCGGAGCGTCCTGTTTCGCCAAAGTCGCCGTTTCCCACAAAATCACCGGTTTCGCCGTAGACTCCGGTTTCACCAAAGACATTAACCTCTTTATCCCTTTGAAGCACCATGGAATCCGAAAAAATCGCTGCAAGTCTCATTCCCAAATCCTTCCCGAACACTTCCGAATTTCTTTCCGAAATCCTTCCCAAACACTTCCGAATTTCTTTCCGAAGCCCTTCCCGAACACTTCCGAATTTCTTTCCGAAGTCCTTCCTCTATACATTTCCAAGCTTTTCACGTAATCTCCCCGACAACTCTGTTACCGGGGATTCCCTCTTATTATCCTGAATCCTCGTCTCAGTGTATCCCGCGGATAAACTCCTCAATCCGCTTTGCATCCTTCTCATGCGTTACGGCCGTAGGGTGTCCCGATGCAATGCCGTCATGCTCAACATCATGCAGCGGAAGTTCAAGCCCGTACAGATCCTTCATTCCTGCCGCTTTCACTTTATCGATGACTTCCCGAACATAAGCGAAAACTCCGGGTGCAAGTGTTCCGAGAACGCAGACTATCTTTGCATTCGGATATGCAATCCTCAGTGTATAAAGAAAGCTCTCATACCTGCTCTTAAAACCGCCGAGTATCCAGGGATTGCCAAGACTTCCCTGATCGTTTGTCCCAAGATTCATAATGATCCAGTCCGGCTGAAAGCGACTGTAATCCTCTCGGATTTCCTTACTGTAAAACCAGTTTGTATACGGAAATTCTCTCGGGAGTATATTTTCCGGGTCACCCGTGTATTCAACGAACATTCCGTGCCCCGAAACAGAAACCCACTCTGCGTTCCAATTCATATTTTTAGCAAGAACCGCGGCATAGCTAAGTTCTCCGTCCTCATCACGGATCGTATATTCCGCTTCCGGTGCGCCCAGCACTCCGTATCCGCAGGTAATCGAATCACCGATAAAAAGAGCCTTCGTCCGCGTATCCTCGGGAACGCTCATGAGCTCACCGTCCACATCGATCCATACAACCCCGACAAAGGACATCCCTGCCTCTGTGATCTTTACAACGCGGATCGTATGCTCTTCGACCTTCGCAAACTCTGCCAGATCAACCTCTGTTTCCGGGGCGTCAAGGACTATCTCCCCGGAGGCTTTACCGTCGATATATACACGAAGCCCCGGCGCGTTGATCGGATCGTTCGCCCCCGTTCTGAACAAAGCGCGGACCCTGCTCGCCGATACGCTGATCGTAAAGCATGTGTTTGTATAACCCATAACGACCATATCGCGGTCAACGAGAGTTCTTCCCTGAAACCTGATCTTGTCGGCAGGTTCCCGCTCCACAAAATACTTTCCCATAATTATCTCTTCCGTTCTGCCTTTCTCAATGTGTCAGGCGTCTTTTT
>JAILKT010000072.1 GCA_024693545.1 Lachnospiraceae bacterium | reverse complement strand
GTATTCAAAGTTTGTGGATGTTTTTATCCACCTTGCCTGGGAAGGAACGTTCGGCGGCGCAAGAAATGATAAGGCTCTCCAAGACAAGAACCATGACTATGCTCTTGATGCGGTAAGACTTGCAAAAAGGCTTGGCTGCAGCGTATTTGTCGGTGCGGGATCCCAGGCCGAGTACGGAAGGGTATCGGGAAAACTTGCTGCGGACACACCGTGCGATCCCGAAAACGAATACGGAAGATCCAAACTTCGTACATCGGTCGATACGAGGACTTTGTGCAGGGAACTTGGGATAAGGCATGTATGGCCGAGGATCCTCAGCGTATATGGCCCTTATGACGGTGAGAAGACGATGGTCATGTCGGTCATCTCTCAACTTTTGATGGGACAGAAACCTTCTCTTACCGCAGGGCAGCAGCAGTGGGATTTTCTGTATGCAGGTGATGCGGCAGATGCGATCATGCTTCTTGCCGAAAAAGGCGGGGACGGAGGCATATATCCGATAGGTTCCGGAACTGCAAGACCGCTTAAAGAGTACATAGAGATAATCAGGGATGAGATAGATCCGGCACTTCCGCTTGGATTCGGGGAAGTGCCTTATTCGGATAAACAGGTGATGTATCTTTGCGCGGACATATCAAAACTCAGTGAAGATACGGGATTCAAACCTTCCGTCGGATTCAGGGAAGGTATAAGATATACGATCTCATATTATAAAAACATCACAGATCTTAGCAAAGGATAATAACGTATGAAAGAAACGTCCAAACAACACTCACGTGAAGCCGTGGGGGGGGGGTACAACTGATCAGGTGAAAAAGGCTGTCATCATTGGCGCGGGGCCGGCAGGCCTTACCGCGGCATATGAGTTGCTTACACGGTCATCCGACATTGAGGTGATCGTTCTCGAAGAAAGCGATGTGTTTGGTGGCATATCAAAAACCGTTAATTACAAAGGCAACCGCATGGATATGGGCGGTCACCGTTTCTTTTCAAAGATAGATGAAGTAAACGAGTGGTGGGACAGGATGCTCCCGGGGCGTGATCCCGATAAAGAGGATGATGTCATGCTGTCTCGGCACAGGGTAAGCCGTATCCTGTTTGACTCTAAGTTCTACGATTATCCGATCTCATTAAAGCCAGAAACTTTCATCAACATGGGGCTTCGGCAGTCGATCCTTGTAGCGTTCAGTTATCTGAAAGCGTTACTTTTCAAACTTCCCGAGGACAATCTTGAGAATTTCTATATCAACCGGTTCGGAAGAAAACTCTATTCCATGTTTTTCGAATACTATACCGAAAACCTCTGGGGAAGACATCCGAGGGAGATCGATGCGTCATGGGGTGCCCAGAGAGTCAAGGGATTATCCGTTATGGCCGTCATTAAGGATGTGTTCGGCAGGATATTTGCCAAGAAAGACAGAGTGGTTGAAACTTCGCTCATAGAGGAGTTCAAATATCCTAAATACGGCCCCGGGCAATTGTGGGAGATCACCGCAAAAAAGATCAAAGAATCGGGCGGGACCATCATAATGAATGCCAGGGCAGTCGGTTTTGACGTTGCAGACGGAAATATAAAGTCGGTAACTTATAGGCATGACGGTGGTGAAGTTACTGTTGATGCGGATTATGTCATATCCTCCATGCCCATAAAAGACCTTGTTGCCGGAATGAATGATGTTCCGGCCGATATCGCCGATATCGCTGCAGGGCTTCCTTACAGGGATTACATGACACTCGGGGTACTTGTGTCAAAACTTGAACTGAAGAACAGGACAAAGATCAAGACCGTCGGAAATATCGTACCGGACTGCTGGGTATACGTTCAGGACCGTAAGGTACGAATGGGAAGGTTTCAGATATATAACAACTGGTCGCCGTATATGGTAAAAGACCTTGAGAACACGGTTTGGATAGGTCTTGAGTATTTCGTGAACGAAGGTGATGAATACTGGAACATGACTGAAGAAGAGTTTTCAAAGCTCGGCATATCGGAAATACTAAAACTCGGGATCATCGGTTCCGGATCGGTCGTGCTCGACACACATATGGAGAAGGTAAAGAAAGCCTATCCGGCGTATTTTGACACGTATAAAGATATTGACAGGTTGACATCGTATCTTAAATCGATCAGGAATCTGTTCTGTGTGGGACGTAACGGACAACACAGATACAACAACATTGACCATTCCATGGTCACGTCATTTGAAACGGTAAAGTGCATTCTTACCGGAAGTGACGATAGGGACGCCATATGGAACGTCAATACGGAGAAAGAATACCATGAAGAGAAAAACTGAACCCATAGACCTTTTTCTTATGATCTCTTTTGCTGGAACGGTCCTATTTTTGCTCATGATGATGATCGGTAAGGGTTTTGGCGCCGAATGGGTCGTGATGGAGAATAATTTCGACAACACGTTTACGGACCATTTCCGTCATATCGCATTTGCCTCGGATATGGAACACTTTTACTTCAACACGAATGATGCGACTTTTCCGCCTTTCGCATACCTTTTGTATTACCTTCTGTACCGGATAAATCCGCGATCATGGGCCGTGAATGAATGGAAGGCTGCAAGGGATCACACATATAATATCGTAGTGCTGACCGCATTGTTTCTGCTCGTGGTGATCCTGTACAGATACGCCTGTGATAAGATACTTGATTCATATTCGAGTGGCATGAGGACATTGTTTACGATCGCAACGGTCTTTTCAGCACCCGTACTTGCGGGAGCGATAGAACGAGGAAATATCTCGTTTCTTACCGCAATCCTGGTGATCTTTGCGTTATACCTTAAGGATTCGGACAATAAGTATCTTAAAGAACTCGCTCTGATACTTATAGCGTTTTCGGCCGGGATCAAACTGTATCCCGCAATAGTCGGCCTGATCTATATTCGTGAGAAGAGATATAAAGAGGCTGTAAGACTGGTCGTTTACGGACTTATCGTGTTTTTTGTTCCGTTTGCGTTTTGCGGAGGGATCCCCGCACTCATACAGTATTTGAAGATACTGTTCTTCTTTGAAGGACAGGGCTACAGAAGCTGGACCAATATAAGAAACTATCTTTTGTCGGTTTCGGATCTGTTCGGGCTCTATGAGAGATCGGCATATTTTGTCAAGTATTTCAAGATCGCGGAGAATCTCTTTTTGCTGTTTTGCATTGTGAGTGTATTTAAAGCGAAAAGGTTTTGGAAGCAGGTGTTGTACCTTGCCGGGATCATGGCCTTGTATGTACCTTACAGTTACAGGTATACGGCTGTTTATATGCTTATTCCGCTCTTCTTTTACCTTAGGGATAATAAAGGAGTACTCTCGACCTTTGGAAATATTTATCCGATATTGTTTGCATTGACCTTTACATTTCCCGTCTGGGGAATGCTGACGCCGCTTGGAGCTGATTTCTTTATATTCACGCCAATCTATCTGCTCATGATCATATCGTTTATTGAAGATTGGTGCATAAAATCAAAATCCTAAAAATCTTTCCTTCCAAACGCCTATATACATCAGGAGAAAAATCGGATATAGTATATTCCGACATGCTTAGGTTTGTCCAAAAAACTGAAACTGAATGCTGAATTGGAGAGATATGTTTGAGAACATGACCGAAAAAGAGGCCAGGGAGCAGATACTCGATCTTGTGGTGCAGTACTGCGATAAATTCCATAACGTGAAGAAAAATTTCGAGCCGGGAGACCGGATATCATACGCATCTCGTGTGTATGACGGCGAGGAGATGACAAATCTTGTTGACTGTGTGCTTGAGTTCTGGCTGACAGCGGGAAGGTATACCGAAGAGTTCGAAAAGTCATTTGCTTCATATCTTGGAGTGAAGTTCTGTTCGCTCGTTAATTCGGGATCCAGTGCGAATTTAAATGCGTTTATGGCACTTACCTCACCGCTTCTTATGGATGTGGGAGGCAGGGACAGACGTGTTTATCCGGGTGATGAGATCATAACGGTCGCGGCGGGATTTCCGACAACGGTGGCTCCCGTTATACAGTATGGGGCTGTTCCGGTATTTGTTGATGTTACGATCCCCGAATACAACATAGATGTCACAAAGCTTGAAGATGCTCTTTCGGATAAGACGAAGGCGGTAATGATAGCGCATACGCTCGGCAATCCTTTTGATCTAAGGAGCGTGCGGGCATTTTGCGATAAGCATGATCTGTGGCTTATCGAGGATAACTGTGATGCACTCGGAAGCCGCTACGAGATGGAAGACGGATGGCACTTTACTGGTACGGTAGGTGACACAGGTACGTCAAGCTTCTATCCTCCGCACCATATGACGATGGGAGAAGGCGGTGCGGTATATACGAACGATCCGCTTCTTAACCGTATCATACGAAGCATGCGTGACTGGGGAAGGGACTGTGTATGCCCTTCGGGAAGGGATAACCTGTGCGGTCACAGGTTTGACGGACAGCATGGCGAGCTTCCTTTCGGATATGATCATAAGTATGTGTATTCACATTTCGGATACAATCTTAAGGCGACCGACATGCAGGCGGCCGTAGGATGCGCACAATTAAAGAAGTTTCCGGGATTTGTGGAAAAAAGGAAGAAGAACTTTGAGCACTTGTCGGAAGGTCTTCGTAAGGCGGCTTCGTCAAAGGGATTTGACATAGAAGACAGACTGATAATGCCTGTTGCATCTGCGC
>JAILKT010000067.1 GCA_024693545.1 Lachnospiraceae bacterium | reverse complement strand
GCTTAGAAGGCCGTTGCTCTATCCAGCTGAGCTACTGGCACATATAGCTATGCAAGCATAAAGCGGGTGATGGGAATCGAACCCACGTGTCCAGCTTGGAAGGCTGGTGTTCTACCATTGAACTACACCCGCATGTCACATTATTCAGTTAGATCGGGGTGACAGGACTTGAACCTGCGACCTCCAGATCCCAAATCTGGCACTCTAGCCAAACTGAGCCACACCCCGAGGATATGTGCCTGACGGCTGTGAGTGACATCGCTGCCTTTACAGCAGAAGTTATTATATAACAGGGATTCGCAGTTGTCAAATAGAAAAATTATATAATTTTCATTATTTTATTTAACGGTTACTTTTGAGTGTATAAAAATCATAGTTTTGCCATTGTTTTGTTCGGGGTGTGACACAATAAGGGGGTATATTGGCGCCGAAGATGATTGTTTTTTTATGGCGTGATGGTTATAATAACGCTATAAACATCAGAAGGAGGCTTATATGAAGAGACTTACAAAGATTTTGGCAGTTGCGCTCGCATTTGTTCTTGCGTTTGGCTCCGTTCCCGCATCTGCGGATTCGGACGAGCTGTCACTTACCAAGACAAAGAAGACAATCTTTGTCGACGGATGCAGGGGAACAACGGAAGCCGGTAAAGTTGCTAAGTATTATTCTTATTCCGGCATACAGAAGATCGTTAAGAATTTTGACAAATCCACGATGGATATCAAGCTTGAGAGCAGCGACAGCTCTATCGCATCGACCGATGATAAGAAAGACAGAGTAAATGCGGTAGCAGTCGGTAAGGCAGCAGTTACGGTCAACGTTTTCAACAAAAAGACATCAGAGCTTCTTTTCAGCAAGCCGATCACGGTCACCGTTAAGAAGAATGCGACACAGGATACCCTGATCGTCAGCGGAATCAAAGACGGTGATACTTTTAAGGTTGATGATTCGGTTACGGTGAAGCTTACAAGAAAGAGCGGAACCGATACCGACCTTCGCCGCCTTGTTTCTGACGGAGACGGTGTTACCATTGAAGAAGCAGGAACCAGAAAGTATAAGGTTACCTTTACGAAAGCAGGTACGTTTACTCTTAATGCTGAAAGCTACCAGAGCTCAAAGTACTCGGGGACAACGGCGTATAAGAGCATTTCCGTTACCGTAGAAGAGGGAAAGACCGAGGAAGAGAAGAAGGCGGAAGAAGAGCAGAAGAAGGCAGAGGAAGAGAAGAAGAAAGCCGAAGAAGAGAAAAAGGCACAAGAGGCGAAGCTTTCGGCTTCGCAGATTTCGGCAACTCAGTTTAAAGTGTCGGGAACTGCCATAACATCGGACTATAAAAAGGAAATTGTTAAGATTGACAAGGTCGTTTTCCAGGATCAGAGGACGAGCTACTCCGGTATGGTAAAGGAAGTCAGCGTGACTGATAATACCGCGATCGTTACCATGTTTTCAAGTATTGAAAATGGATTTGAATATGTTGTAACGGTTGGCTCCGAAGAAGCCAGATTTACTTCGGTGAAGCTTGAGTCCGATCCCTTAAAATCGATCAAGGCGATGGCGTTAAAGACGCATACAGCTACGGTTAACGAGGATACAACACTTGAGTTTATTTATTACGATGCTGCCGGTGTAGATATTACGGGATATGTAAAAAATCAGGCAGACACGCTTGTACAGGTTGTTGATCTTAATCAAAATACTACAAACTTTGCGACTGTATACGGGCAGACCGTGAGCTTCTATGAAAAAGGAAAAGTATTATCGGTTAAGGCTACACTTACAACAGGATATGATGATGTGACCTTCAAACCGATCGAAATCACCGCAACAGGAAATATCATGGGTGTTGAAAAACAGCTCCCGACAGTCAGGGCGGTACATTATACAATCAGCAATGACGGAGACACCGTTTACTACAAGGTGGGAGACAAGGAGAATAAGCGTATCTGTGTGGGTGATTACGGTTATTCTCTCGAGATGCTCTACGAGTTTACAGACGGAACATATAAGACACCTACCGAACTTGGCGCAGAACTTAGATCGGAGAGTCCTACGGTGCTTATGTTTGGGGGAACGAGCGCTTCGGGCGGCATGACGCTTCTTCCCAACACAGCGGGAGATACGTACATAAAAGTAAAGGTCGGAGATCAGACAATGCAGGGCATAAAAATCTCCGTTTCGGGAGAGCGTAAGGCGTCAAGGATTGTTAGCAAAATTGAAGACGGAAAATCAAGGCTTAATATCGATCCGCTCGTTGGAGATGAGATTGTGATCACAGCCAATGTATACGATCAGTATGGTGATGTGATGAAGAATGCTTCAATTTATGCGCAGCAGACCGAACCTTCACAAAAGAATGTTTCTGCATCGATCGGTGCGTTCGTTAACGGAGAACTTACGATCAACGGAAGTGATTGCGCAATAATCGGAACAGCGTCGGAGTACCCCGTGAATCTGATCTTAACGGACGGAACCCTTAAATCTGATTCGATAAACTTCATGGTAAAGAGCATTCCTTTTGATACTTCAAAGATGGCATCATATAATGCGGAGACCTTTATTGACGGCTCGGCAAATATTGATACCGGTCTTGTTGTGGGAAAACAGGAAGACGATAACACCCGTGTTTATATTAGGTTTACATCTGATGGATACACTGTAGGGCAGACAGTCGGTGAGCTCTTTACCGAACCTCCTAAGTCTTCCATGAAGGCTGCTGACAAGTCAAAAGCTGCGGGATCGGTCATCGCGGGTATGACGATTCAGTACATACCTGAAGGAGGACAGGCAACATATATCACCTCGGGTACAAATATCTCAGCAACGGGATTCTGGCTCGAATTTGATCCTGTCAGCACAGGTGCGAAGCTGGCAAAGGGACGTTATGTTATCAACTCGTATATTATCACTCTTGGTGAAAACAGTTCTGTTATCAAGCCTCTTACCACAAAACAGGTGGTTGTTGTTGACAATGCGCTGGTCGGAAGATTCGTTCAGAAGAAGGAAACTGCTAATGTTTCAGGAGCAATTGAACAGATTGTCGGTGAATTCTTCGACTTCTATCTTGAAGGAACGAAACTTGATCCTGCCAATATCACGTCGGTAAGCAGTAATACGAACATAGATGGAAAATCTACATATGTCACCAGTGTTACGTTTACTCTTTCGAATGATCCTTACGGATCATTCCCTATAACGATCACGGTTAACAGACTTATCAGGTTTTCAGCCTGATCAAAACAATAAGTTAGCAATTAATGTAAAGAAAGCGTCCTGCCAAATGGCAGGACGCTTTTGCTACGTATCTTCTTACTTATAATGTCGCCCGGATTTTATTGCTTGTAATGCTACTCGGATCTTTTTGTTTGTAATGTCGCCCGGAACTGCCTGCTTGCAATGCCGCTCAGATCTTATCACCTGCAATATCGCTCAGATCGAAGTCCTGAGAGATAAGAAGGGAGAGATCACCGCTCGGTTCG
Source organism: Lachnospiraceae bacterium (assembly GCA_024693545.1). Taxonomy (GTDB): domain Bacteria; phylum Bacillota; class Clostridia; order Lachnospirales; family Lachnospiraceae; genus RUG11977. Next base: position 296 of record JAILKT010000067.1, on the reverse strand, counting down.
GCGATAAGTCTCTTTGACTGGTTGAGGATAGCTTCTTCGACCTTATTACGCGCCAGACGACCGTTGCCTGCATCTGACGGGCGAAGAGCCTGAACTGCGTTGAAGTAAGAAAGAAGCGATGTATCGGCTCCTTCGTCGATCGAGTAGCCTTTGCTGCGTGCGATGGAATGAGAGATCGCAACGAGTTCCTCTCCGGTATAATCGGGGAAGTTTATGAGATTCGGGAAACGGCTCTTAAGGCCGGAGTTGGAACTTAAGAACTCCTCCATCTCATTACTGTAACCTGCCAGGATAAC
>JAILKT010000061.1 GCA_024693545.1 Lachnospiraceae bacterium | reverse complement strand
AAATCGGATGATGATAATGAGGACGGTGATATCATTAACCTTATTATCGATCAGGTCGAGTTCTGTAATCTTATGATCCTTAACAAGATAGATCTTTTAACAGAAGAGCAGCTGGAAGAGGTAAGATCGGGTCTCAGAGATATTCAGCAGGAGGCGGAGATGATCGAGTGCTCTCACGGAAATGTGGATCTTGACGTGATACTCAACCGCGAAGATTTCTGCTTTGAGGAAGTCGAAGCATACAGCGCGGTACAAAAAGCCCTTAACAACTGTGAGCACGATGATGATAAAGCATGCGTTGATGAGTATGGCATTTCTTCATTCGTTTTTGAAGAAAGAAGACCGTTTAACAGAGATTCGTTCAATAAAATGGTTGAAAAATATCCTGAAGAGCTGATCAGGACAAAAGGCTATATATGGTTTTCCGATGACTGGGAGCATGTACAGCTTTTTGAGCAGGCAGGCAGAAATGCATCAGTCACAGAGCTTACTCCCTGGGTATCGGCATGGCCCGAGAAAGAACTCGAGCCGGTGATCGCCGATTTTCCCGACCTAAAGGATGATTGGGATGAAACCTACGGAGACAGATGCAATCAGCTTGTGTTTATAGGAAAAGGTTATGAGAAAACGGAGATAGTCAATCTTCTTTACAATTGCATAGAAGAAGCCGTTTCTTCCTCCTGACCCGATTGATATGTCGTTCAAAATCTCCGCTTCGCAGTAACTCTGCAAGAACGAATTGTTCAAAAAGAGGGACGGTGCAGGAATAAAAACCGAGTCTGTTTGTAAAGTCTTTGAGCAGATCCTCGGGAAGCAGCATATATCCGACTCTGAGTGATGGCGCGATCGTTTTGGAAAAAGTATTCAGATATATGACCCGGCTTCCGCCCGCCATAGAAAACAAAGTGTCTTCGGCTTTACTGGAAACTGTAAGTTCGGAGTCATAATTATCTTCGATTATCATGCCGTTTCCGGCAGCGGCCCATCGAAGATATTCCTTTTTTTTGGATATTCCGACGGATATTCCGCTCGGAAAACTGTTAAAAGGAGTTACGTGAAGCACTTTTGCCTTTGTGGATGCCAGTTCTTTTGAGGAGAGACCTTCGCCGGTGAGTGAGATCGGATCGCATTTAATGCCGAAAGACTCATAAACAAGAGAGATTTTGTTATAGCAAGGATTCTCGATGGCGTAAATCCGGTCTCTCCCAAGGAGCTGTGCGATAAGTCCGTAAAGATATTCGGCTCCGGCGCCTATGACTACCTGTTCGGGTTTCACAAATATGCCGCGGCTACGGCCGAGATAATTGCAGATCTCACTTCTGAGTTCTTCATTACCCTGATTCGGAGATTTAACAAGAATACTTTCACTTTTGTCGAGAAGAACTTTTCTCATGGTCCGTGCGACCACACTGAAAGGAAAGCTTCCGGTCTTCGCATGGTGTTTCGCGGGATCGGTACTGTAAGAGGGTGTCAGAACACCTCCTTTCTTATGATCGGGATCGGCACTGTAAGATGGAAGCAAAGCATCCCCGTTCTTATGATCGGAATGAACGGAATCGTTAAAAAAATCATCTTCACGGTATATTACGAAACAACCGCTTCTTTCGCGTGCTTCGACATAGCCTTCGTCGCAGAGAAGAGAAAGAGCATGTTCAACGGTGATAACACTGACTCCGACATCATTTGCAATGGTCCGCTTTGAAGGAAGTTTGCTCATATATGGATAAACACCTGCTGTTATGTCGCGGATAAAAAGTTTATACAGTTGAAGGTAAGCGGGGATATGAGAAGTGGTGTCAATTGTGTATGTCATCTGGTTATATCGGTTCCTTTCGTCTGATAAAAAACAATATATTCAATATGAGTATAACACGAATTAAATATATGATGCTATAGTGAGTTTTATGAAGGTAATTTAAAAACCTAGTACAAAAATAGGAAACTGTTATTGACATAAGATTTACTATTTGCTAATATCATCAACGGTTAGCCCTGACTAACTCTGTAAACTGTAGTTAGCCACAACTAACTCATGAGTGTTTCAGGCTTAACCGTAATCCGTATTTATACATATTTTATACATTATTCAAAAGGAGGTTACTTTTATGAGCAAAGTAGCTGTTGTTTATTGGAGCGGAACAGGTAACACAGAGGCTATGGCCAATGCTGTTGCCGACGGAGCAAAAGGTGCAGGAGCTGATGTTACCGTTCTTACACCCGATGGATTTAATGAGGGTATGGTAAATGATTTTGATGCCATTGCTTTCGGTTGCCCTGCAATGGGTTCTGAAGTTCTTGAAGAGTCAGAGTTCGATCCTATGTTCTCACAGGTAGAGTCTGCACTTTCCGGTAAAAAGGTTGCACTTTTCGGCTCATACGGCTGGGGAGATTGCACATGGATGCATGACTGGGAAGATCGTGTAAAGGCTGCCGGCGCAAATCTTGTTGCTGACGGACTTACAGTTAACGAGGCTCCCGATGATTCTGCACTCGATCAGTGCAAAGAGCTTGGTGCTTCGATCGCTTAATTTGTTTTGATTATAAGGATATGTTTCTCGTAGAGTTGATATAACGAAAGAGAAATTCAGGCGCCGGCAAGGGATAAAACCGCTCAGACTAATCTTCTCAACTGATTAGCGGTAATTATCACTTGTCGGTGTCATATAATCTTTTGATTTTTCATTCTGTAAAGCTTATGTATTCACGGGGGAGTAGCGGCAAAATCGGAATGCTTTGGTGTACAAGCTTCGCGAGGGGCGAAGTTCAAATAAATGCGGGCAGGGGACATCTGCGGTGAGCTTAGTGCCACTTCGGAAAATTGCCTGCGGAAAGAGGTTAAAAAATGCAAAAAAAGAAAGGAACATTCGGCTGGCTGCTTGAGTTTGCGGGCACTCACAAATGGGGATATATATTTAGTGTCATAACTGCTATCTTAAGCGTCGCCGGAGGCTTTGTGCCTTACATCTTTATGGCGGACATGGTACGTGAATTGCTCGCCGGAACAGCAACACTTGAGTATTGTCTTATGCAGTGCCTTTATATCGCAATAATCTTTATTGCGGGAAAAGTATTTCATATTATTTCGACCGGATTATCGCATAAGGCAACATTTGAGGTACTTGGGGAGATCAGAAGAAGAGTAACGAAGAAACTTGCGCTTATGCCGCTCGGTGACGTACTTGCGCAGTCAAGCGGCACTTACAAAAACATAATCGTCGAAAGAATTGATTCGATAGAGACGACTCTTGCACATGTTGTGCCCGAGTTTACGTCAAATGCAATACTTCCCATTGCAGTGTTCATATACATGATCAACATAAATTGGAAATTAACGCTCATAGCGCTTATACCGCTGCCTGTCGGCCTTTTATTCATGGCCCTTATGCTTCTCGGAAGCCGCGGTTCATACAGTAATACGGTAGTTAAAACAAAAGCACTTAACGATACTGCGGTAGAGTACATTAACGGTATCGAGGTTATCAAAGCATTCGGTAAAGAAAAGACTTCATACGAGAAATTCGTAACCGCAGTCAAGGAAGGTTCAGATTGCTTTATAGATTGGATGAAGAGATGTAACGGCCGGCAGAACTGCTCGATGACGCTTATGCCCGCACAGCTGCTTACACTCATACCATTCGGAACATGGTTTGTTATGAAAGGCGATGTCAGCGGCGCAGATCTTTTCATCCTTTGTATTCTTGCGATGGGACTTGTTACACCGTTTGTTACGATCGCTACTTACGGTGA
>JAILKT010000086.1 GCA_024693545.1 Lachnospiraceae bacterium | reverse complement strand
TTCTTTTTCGATATCTGTGTTATATTTCTTTAATACAAGCATTTTTCAATCTCTCTTTCTCCTGCAGAAATTGCCTTTCCTATACCGTTATCAAAATTCTTTTCCAGAACTTCCAGCCCCTTTTTGAATTAACTGATGATTCTTTGGTTATTTCATATCTGTCCATTTTCATGCCCTTCATTTCAATTCTTCTATGAAATATATTCTTATGCCTGGTCAAATCTATCAGCAATTATAACAAGCGATATTAAACCTAAATAGATTTTAACAGAAGGTCCTCCCTGATACAATTTTTTCTCAACGGATAGAGTAAATGAGCCTTGACTGTGCATTTGAATTCTGATAGTATAGCTGACGTAACGAAATGAAATTTCACTGAAAGCGAGGTAATTATATGCGTGCAAACTTAATAACAATTGCAGAGTATGGTATGATGACCTCGGTTTATACCTTTTAATTTTGATGGGTATTTTATAAGAATCCAAACCGTGGCGATCGTTTTGTCACGGTATTTTTATGCGATAAACGCGTTTAATCTTTTCTGAGGTCTCCGTACCATTATTCCCAAAAGCAACAAATAAGACAGTTAAAGAGAAATCTGGTACTTCGGTTGAACACCGGTACAAGGAAACGCATTCGACAAACCCGAATGCAAAGAGGAGAAATAAGAAAATGAACACGAAAACACTTATTCTTAGAAAAGAAAACAAAGAAGACTACTACAAAACGGAACACATGGTAATGCGGGCATTCTGGAACCAGAGTCGCCCGGGGTGCAACGAGCACCTGCTCGTACATAAGGTGAGAGCCTCGGAGGATTATCTTCCGGAGCTGAGTCTTGTCGCCGAGCTTGATGGCGAAATAGTCGGCGCAATCTTTGCCTGCAGAGCGTGGGTTGCGGAGGGAACCGGAGAAAAACACGAAGTCCTGACTTTCGGGCCGCTGGCGGTTGAACCTACACACCTTTTTGAGGGTATCGGAAAAGCACTTCTTAAGGAGTTCTTAAGACTGGGAAAAGAGGCCGGATACAGCGGAGTGGTCATATGCGGCGAACTGGGCTATTATCCGAAGCACGGGTTTAAAACATGTGACAAGTTCGGGATCGTTCATTCTGCATTTGGGAATTCGGACGCCTTTATGGCATATCCGTTAAATGACTCTTTTGCTGAGGTACACGGCACTCTTGTCGAACCCGGGGTCTTTGAGGAGTGCGAAAGCGAGGATGAGATAAGGGAGTTTACGAAAAACTTTCCGTACTACAAGCCGCTTAAGCTCTCCTGCTGGCTGCATGTTGAGAAATGTGGCAGGATCGCGCAGATCCGAAAGAACAGTTTTACGATCAGTTTCTTCGGAAAAGACATCCCGGCGAAGCTCAAGGGAAGCTTCTATGAGATGGACGCGTCAGAGTTTCCGGTTGTTGGAGACTACGTGACGTTTTTTTACAACCCGCTCGGGGACTCCACGATCCTCTCGGTTGTGGAGCGAACAAGCTTCCTTCACAGGCCCGATCAGGCCAAAACGGGCGTCATGCAGTACATGGTGGCAAACGTCGATTACACGTTTATAGTCACTTCCCTGAATGAGGATTACAGCTTTAACCGCATTGCAAGGTATGCCAGTATCGCCCTCCAAGGCGGTTCGGTACCCGTCGTGATCCTGACGAAGTCGGATCTCTGCAGCAACGTGGGACGGTTCGTGAGAGAAGTCGAAACGATCTCGGAAAACGTCAGAGTCCATGCGGTCTCGGCAATCCTCGGGATCGGGCTTGATGAGCTCGGGCGGTATTTCGAACCGGGAAAGACCATATGTCTTATGGGCTCGTCGGGAGCCGGCAAGTCGACACTCATAAACACGCTTATGGGCAAAGAGATATTAAAGACAAGCGAAGTCAGGGAGCACGACTCTACCGGAAAGCACACCACGACAAGCAGAAGGATCGTGGAGCTGCCAAACGGAGCGACGCTTATAGACACGCCCGGCATGCGAGAGGTCGGTATGGCTGAGACAGAAGAAGGTATCAATGACACGTTTTCTGACATCGTCGAGCTTGCGGGCAGATGCAGATTCAGCAACTGCAGACATGATACCGAGCCGGGCTGCGCCATTAAAGCTGCTCTTTCGAGTGGGGAACTGTCCCGGGAACGGTGGGATCTCTACAACGATCTGAGTCGGGAAAACCACTACAACTATGCCAAGAAGAAGGCGATAGCAAAGTGGAATAAGGAGCGGCTGAAAAACAAAATGATCTACTGATAAAGGTAGATATTATCATTTAGCATTTCGGCAAGAATGTTAAGATCAAAGCGGCCACCTCGGGTTTGAGGTAGCCGCTTTTTTTCTCAAATGTTTCGTACAGGAGGCTTTGTGACAAACAACCTTAGTTTCAGCCGTCGATAAGTATCTCCCGGTTTATGGTGCAGGGAAGATCGAATGTAAGTGGTGTCGGTTGATTTATGGAGTCAATGTAATAATCGAATCCTACGGGAACCAGTGCCCTTGTTACATACTTAACACCGGATGTACCAAAACCGTAATTGACCTGAACCTCATACCCGGTATTGATATTGTAGGTCTGACCTGCAAACGAGAAAGTGAAGCAGTCGGAATAATCGCCGGCAGCTGCCTTCTCAGCAGTTATTCTTGAAGATATACACGTATATGTGGGATATGTCTGGTTGTTCACAACTCTGACGTTTATCGTATCAAAGACAGAAATGGTAGCGTTTGTATACGACCCGTCCCATGAAATTTTGTAAAGTGTAAACGAGTACTCGCCGGTATCTGCCTGGGCAAAGGACCTTCCCAATGCTGGTGTGAAATTAAAAAGATCAGCGGCACCGTTTGCCTCGCATACTTCGATGAGTTCGGTCGTAGCGGGATCAATAATCGCGTTGTTTTTCTTAATAAGTAAAGCATAGCTTATTGCACTCTGACTGGACACGTTGGACCGGTTGGGCTCTGAGGTTAAGAGATCGAATCTGACATCGCCTGTATAATAACCGTCTTTATATGAGCAAAGTCTCATGGATGCTCTTTCAAGATATGTCTTTTTACCGATAGCAATGTCGAGAACACTTTCTCCGACATTGGAAAACCTTATTTCGTCAGTGCTCAGGTCCTGAATTCTTCCTGCCTTCTTGATCGTGAACTGAGTGCTCTTCGAAAAATTCGGGTAACCTGTTACCTTAGTGGTGAGGGTTACAGCAGCTTCAGTTACCGGACTCGCGGTAATCGACTGTGGCGTAATGATCAGCTCATATTTGCCGATGTTAGTCTTAGTAAAGGACAAGTCGGGATCGATCAGGAAAGACTCCTTTGAGGTCGTATCCTGAGCCCAGGAAATCTTAGATGCGTCAATATCAAAGTTTGCACCGTACTGATCCCTGACCACTGCCTGCAAAGTGATAGAATCGGTAAAACCGAGACCTGAACCATCCACATCAAAATTGAGCTTGGTCTGCGAAGCGGTAACCTCGATCGTTGCGGGGTAAGGCGCGGCGGGAGCGGACGGAACATAAGGCTCGGGCTCGGGTTCTTCGTCCTCTTCTTTCTTCGGGATGCTGATCGCGATGGGATCGCTACCCTCAAATTCCACGTAGTAGGTCTTGCCGGGGGTGAAGCTGTCGTTCAGGTAGATCCACATGTTTTCACCGCTGACCTTTTGAGAGGTGGAGAAGGAGAAGTAGACCTTCCTGCCGTTGTCGATGTAGTAGCAGGAATTGTCGTAATCAACTTCGGTGTAGTAGTTTGATCTCTTGATGTTCATGTT
>JAILKT010000048.1 GCA_024693545.1 Lachnospiraceae bacterium | reverse complement strand
GTCCTTCTCACGCCGCTCTCGCGGTAGGTTGCAAGGAATGTGGAATTGTACTGTATATAATTGGTCACCGCGATCAGGATCAACAGCACAACGGAGCCGATAACATAAAACGGTATTCTGTCTTTCCCGAGATTGTCGTTTAACAGATCCTTTATCAACATATAAAGGACTCCCGTCGTCATCATCAAAACAATATTTGCAACAGCAACGCATATGCAGGCTTTTATCATATCCACCGCGCCCTGTCTCGAAAGCGCATATTTATGCTGAAGTTTATTTATCATCTCAAACACCTACCTTCCATTCAACAGATCTTGTATATTCGTCAAACATACGCCTATATAATCCGTTTGCCTTTATCAGCTCGTTGTGATTACCTGATTCGGTGCATTTCCCGTCATCCATCACAAAGATCCTGTCCGCATTCATTACGGTACTGAGTCTGTGTGCGATCATGATAAGTGTTTTATTTCTTGATAATTCTTCAAAAGCCGCCTGAACCCTTGTCTCATTATCGGGATCGGCGAATGCCGTTGCTTCGTCGAGTATCAGTATCGGTGCATCTTTCAGAACTGCCCTTGCGATCGTAATCCTTTGCTGCTCACCGCCCGAAAGATAGGTGCCTTTTTCTCCGATCACTGTGTTTATACCGTTCGGAAGCTTCTCGATGATGTCCATACACTGGGCTTTTCTGAGTGCTTCCATTACTTCATCTTCGGTAGCGCCGGGCTTTGCCATACGGACATTTTCGAGGATCGATTTTTTTATGAGCCTGCTGTCCTGGAATACAAATGAAACCTGCCTCATAAGTTCGGCTGATGAAATATCTTTTACATTTACACCGCCTATGCGTATTTCTCCCTCTGTCACGTCAAAGAACCTGACCATAAGCTCTGCCAGAGTTGTTTTTCCCGAACCGGAAGGTCCGACAAGAGCTACGTGCTCACCCGACTTTATTTGCAGTGATACATCACTGACGGCATCCCTTGTGGCGCCCTTATACCTGTAAGTGACATTCTTAAGTTCAATGCCATGATCCGCAGGTTTTTTATCCGCTCCGTTATCCGTCAAAGGCTCGATCTCCATGATCCTTTCAACACGCCTGAGCGCATCTATCAAAGTCATTTCGGCCTCGCCCGAATAGGCAACCTTCGTAAGTGCGACCGTAACGAGCGGCGTGATTATGATGTAATACATCACATTTAAGATATCCGCACTGTCTGTTCCGTTACTCGTTACTATGAACGCGGCGATAACGATAAAAGCGAATATCGCGTTGATGCACGTCATAAAGGCGGCCATCGGAATACGAAGCATCAAAGTATACTCTGTCGCCCATTTTCCGAATCCGTCAATACAAGCTTTGAAACGCTTAAAAGAGTGTACTGTCTGCCCGAAAGTTTTTACCACCGGAACACCTCTGACATACTCTGTTGCCTCGCTGCTCATGTTTTCAAGGGCATCCTGATATTCTCTCATCTTATCCTTCATTTTCTTGCCCATCATTGACATCATGGTCAAGAATCCGATAAGCGCGGGTATCATACATATAAGACCTATCTTCCAGTTAAAGGCAAACACAAGAACGATCAGGCCTATGGGCGTTATAGCCGCTACCGTTTTATCCGCAAGGTTGTGCGCGATATATGTTTCCGTTGCTGCTGTTGAATCGCTGACAATTCGTCTGATCTTTCCCGTGCCGTCTTCATCGAAAATTCCGAGGGGTAAGGTTACTATTCTTCGCATAAGCGAACTTCGCATATTTGCCTGAACTCTGAACGCCGCGATGTGCGTGCAAAGAAGCGCCGCTATATAAACCAGAAGCGCCCCGATGATAAGTCCCACCGCTATCCACGCATGACCTTTGATCATATCCGGATCTTCCCCGTTTGCGGCGATCCTTATGATCTTCCAAAGCTCATAGTAAGGTATGAGCGTCATTACCGCGCTCACGGCAGCAAGAAACCTTCCGAGCGTGATCAGGTGTTTATGTCTTCCCGCATATTCCCTGATCAGTTTCATGTGATCGAACTTTTCTGTCTTTCCCATTGAATTTCTCCTTCGCAATTATTATTTTCGAATGACTCCGACGGAATCATAAGTTATCGTTTCCGGTCGGTTGTTAGCTATCAAAAATCGTTCCCCGATAACTTACAAAATAAAAAGAGCCCTAAGGCTCTTCTTTACTTGACTCCCATTATCCTCAGCCATCCCGGCATGAAGAATTCATTGACCGTATTTAAATATCTTTCCATCTTTGCATCATCATAGTCATGAATGACCGGTTCAAAACATGCGGTCAGATATGCCGAAAGCAGCATGTGCAATTCCTCCTCGCTCAGCTCCCGCGTAGGATATCCCTTTTCCTTCATAAGCGTTAACGCTTCCATGAAATGCTTTTGATTTTCTTCAACAAAGTCATGGATAAAATTTACATACTTTGTTCCTCCCGACCTTGACATGAGAAGTACAAACTCCTCTCTCTTCGGAATGATCACAGCCCTGATCATGTCTATGAAATTCTCTCCGAACAGCTCGTCATCCGGACGTGAATCGTTCAGCAAAATATTCTTCTTTTCAATATGCTTTAACGTCCATGCTTTGATACCGTCTATGAGCGGTTCCACCATGGCGTTAAACATGGCCTCCTTATCGGCATAATGCCTGTATAATCCGGCCGAAGTCATCCCCGCACGGACTCCGATGCTCCTTATTGAAGCACCTTCGTAACCTTTTTCCAGGAACTCTTCTTTGATCGCTTTCTTTACTTTTTCATGACTTGAAGACTTATCTCTCGGCATATTGAACCCTCGTTTTACGTTTGTTATCAGCGATAGCTATCAAAGATTACAATAACTTTTCCCGTCTGTCAAGCATTTTTAATTCAAATGAGCTCCGGTGTATCAATTCTGAATCAAACGTTATATATTCATTTCTTCGTCGGTGTATTAATTCTGAATCCGGCCTTTTTTTATTCAATTCAAATCTGTTGTATTGGCACTGAAAAGTGTATAATGTTTAAAATCGACTAAAATCCAAGGGGTATTTATGGAAAAAAACAATCGCACCGAAAACCTGATCAGAGTCAATCAAAACGCTTATTCTGTAAAGCTTCCGAAGTACATTGCCGTACTTGAGGAAAAACCTGTGATCTTATGTGACCGAAACGAAAATCCCATCAAGGAATACGCTTGTCCCAAGCTTGCTTTCGACGAAGCGAGCGGTGATAACGTGGCTGTTATCGACCTTGGGGACATTCCCGTCGGCGCCTATGTGATAAAATGCGGAGATTCACGGGCTGACATATGCGTTAGTGAAAGCGCTTTTACAGAGCTCACCAAAAGTCTGATCAAGGCGCTCTACTACCAGCGATGCGGATGCGAGCTCAAACCCGGGCACGCCGGCATTTTCACGCACAAAGCATGCCATACCGCTCCCGCCGCAGACTGGGCGGACAAAACAAAAAAGAAGTCTGTCATCGGCGGCTGGCACGATGCCGGTGATTACGGCAAATACGTAAGTCCCGGTGCCGTTACGGTTGCCCATATGCTCTATGCGTATCTCTTGTTCGCAAAGGGCTGTTCCGACGATATAAATATTCCCGAAACGGGTAACAACGTTCCGGACATCCTTAACGAAGCCCGTTACGAGCTCGACTGGATCTTAAAAATGCAGCGTGAGGACGGCGCGTTTTATCACAAACTTACGAAGGATCATTTCGCTCCTTTTATCATGCCTGAGGACGATACCGACCCCGAATATCTGATCCCGCCTACTCACTGCGCCACCGCCGATGCAGTTGCGGTTCTTGCGCTTGCGTCGAGGATATATGATGAATTCGATCACGCATTTTCCGAGAAAGCCTTAAGTTCTGCCGTTTCAGGATGGAAATGGCTTGTTTCGAACCAGAATTTTAGTCCCTACATGAATCCCGAAGGTGTAAGGACGGGCCCTTACGGTGACTCCCGAGTCATCGATGAGCTTTTCTGGGCGGCCTGCGAACTTTTTGCCGCAACCGGCGACAACGCCTATGCCGCAGAAGCCGAGAAGCTTTATATCTATGCGCGTGATGCCGGATGTGATACGGGGTCCGGTACCAACTCTGATGCCGGATGTGATACGGGGTCCGGTGCCAACTCTGATGCCGGGGCCACGCAAAATACAATTTTCAAAGAAATGCTTGAGAAACAGGAAATTGCCGCGGAAGAGATCAAAAAGAAGTTTCCTCATTGGCATACCTCAAAACTGAGCGGCCTCAATACAACCGAGTTCGGATGGTCAGACGTCAGCGGTCTCGGTGCTTTATGCTGCCTCTTCTCCCTGAAAGAAAAAGGCGGAAGCGTTCTTTATGACGAACTCATGGAAGATTTTCTCAAGAGAAGCGAAAAAGCGCTTGAACGTGTGAACGCGTCGATATACAGAACCGCGCTTAAAACAGATGAATATCACTGGGGAAGTATACTCGTTGTTATGAACAATGCGATGTCCATGATCGTAAATTACCTGCTCACCGGCAGGGAGGACATGAAAAACGGCGCGCTCAGCCAGCTTGATTACTCACTCGGACTTAACGCGCTCGACATCTCGTTTATAACCGGATTCGGCGTGCGCAGTGTTCAAAATCCCCACCACAGACCTTCCGGCGCAGACGGGATCGATGCACCCGTTCCCGGTTTTATCGTCGGCGGTCCCAACAAACAGTGGACATATCCCGAAACAAAGGAACGTCTCGGCGACACCCCCGCTGCCAAGTATTATCTCGACGAAACTCCTTCCGCCGATACAAACGAAGTTGCGATTTATTGGAATTCTCCTGTGATATTTGTTGCGGCATTCTTTGCTGCTTTATAATTCCCGGCCGCCACATAATCGCCGACGTACATTCCGGACTACGCTGCATAAGCGCCTGCTTACATTCCGTTTTGGATCGCGTAATAATAGCAAAGCCGGCTGCCGCCCGTGTCATGAGTTTCTTTATCTCATTATACCGGCATTCAGTCCAAACGCTCATCTTCGTTTGTAAAGCACTCCCTGAATCTCCCCGAAAACGAAGGCGTCATTCCGGCTGCGTAAAGATGAGATGTATCTCCGAATGACTGCATCCTGAACTTTGCGATCCCTTCCCTTCTCTCTTCCGTTGTCACCGTTGTGATCGAAGTCGGAGCCGCGATCGTCGCATGCCAGAGGATGAATGCCGGAATATCGAGAAGATATGAAAGAAGTACGCATTCGAGTCCGAAATGACAGAACAGAACGATCGTATCATTATTCGGCTCCAATACGCGAAATATCTTTCCTTCCTTTCGATATCCGAGTTTTTCGATGAATTTCCCGAATTCATCGCAGACTTTCTTATATTCTTCGCCGACATGTGCAGCCTCCAGCGGCGGATATTCGGGCCAACGCTCATAGTCATATGCGTAGGGCATCCCGGCCATATCCGCGGGGAGCCAGTCCCACGCAACGCCATTCTTTTCGGGTCTCTGCACGACAGGGGCAAATTCCCGCAGCCACCAAAGTTCCTCTGCCTGCATATGCATTTTTTCAAGACACGGCGCCGCCGTATCCCTTGCCCGTCCGAGCGGAGACACAAAACACTTGTCGGCTTTTACGTTCTTCATTCTTTCGGCAAGCGCCTGTACTTCTCTTCTGCCTGCTTCCGTGAGTGTATCGTTTACGTAATCGGGATCTCCGTGCCTGACTATCAGTAGTTTCATCGTTTTTTCCTCTGTCCGCAATTTCTGCTGTAGATTATCTTTATTAAAGTCCTATAAGCTTCAGGTAGTTTTCCGCCACTGTCTCGGGTTTCGGTTCCATCTTAGCTGCGATCCACCATTTGACGGCTTCAGCCAGACTCCCGACGAGATGATTCATCGCGAAATCTTTGGGCACATCCTTTTTTATGCTCTGCGGATATTGCTCAAACATAGTCACGAGATACTCCTTAAAATACCTCATAAACAGTTCCCCGCTCTCTCCCGAAAGTATTCCGATCACATTTTCTTTGTTGTCCTTCAGGTGGTATAGAAGGTGCGCTATTTTTTCCAGCAATCCATGGTCGGACAGCGAAAAATCATGAGAAGTCTCCGAATGAAGCTCGTGAGAATAGATATGATCAAAAATATCGGTGCACATCTCTTTCAAGAGCTCGTCTTTTGTCTCAAAATGTGAGTAAAACGTACTTCTTCCTATATTGGCTTCGTCGATTATCTCCTGAACCGTAATGTTGTTAAAATGCTTTTTTTCGAGCAAATTATTAAATGCCGAAAAAATAGCTTTGCGCGTTTTTTGCTGTCTCCGATCCATCGTTCCTACCTCTCCGATCGTGTATATCCCGGGTTGACCGCTTCGCTGATGTTTCCGTTACCGGACAGATTACCGGGATTGTTCGTTAATGAACATCTCCGCATATTTGACTGTTGTACCGCTGTTTATTGTTTTTTACTATGATATCAAACAACATGTTCATTATCAAATACTTTATTTCAATAGGGAAATACCCTCACCGACAGGAGACACGAACTTGAAAACTGATATAAAACACGGAATATTTCTTGCAATACTTGCAGCTGCTCTTTACGCACTTAATTCACCTTTTTCCAAACTGTTGCTTGACCACATGCCCCCAACGCTTATGGCCGGTTTTCTGTATATCGGATCAGGACTCGGGATGATGTTCATATTCGTTGTCAGAAAGATCGCAAAACGTCCCGGCATCGAGAAACATTTGACCCGAAAGGATCTTCCCTACGCAATTGCCATGATTGTTCTTGACATAATCGCGCCCATCTGCCTGCTTTTCGGACTCAGCATGACCACTGCGGCAAACGCATCTCTGCTCAATAATTTTGAGATCGTCGCCACCGCTCTCTTTGCCCTGATGATGTTCAAAGAATCCATATCTAAAAGGCTGTGGCTGGGAATTCTGTTCGTGACTGCCTCATGTATCCTCCTCTCATTTGAGGATTTTACGGCTTTTAGTTTTAATCTTGGTTCTTTGTTTGTAATCCTCGCCTGCATCTGCTGGGGCCTTGAAAACAACTGTACCGGATCGCTTTCATCAAAAGATCCCCTTGAGATTGTTCTGATCAAGGGGATCTTTTCCGGTATCGGCTCGCTTACTGTCGGTTTTATATGCGGCGAACGCATATGTGATCTGTGGTCATTGCCCGTTGTACTTTTGCTTGGTTTCATTGCGTACGGCATGAGCATATATTTTTACGTTTATGCCCAGAGATTTCTCGGTGCGGCCCGGACGAGCACTTATTACGCCGTCGCTCCCTTTATCGGGACATTCCTTTCACTCATTATCTTCCGCGAAGTTCCCGGATTTCTCTTTATCATAGCGCTGATCCTGATGATTATCGGAGCCCGGCTGTCCTCCGGGGACAGATAGATATGGGCGTTTATCCCGTTATCCTGCACTCTCCCTTTGCCTCGGGGTCATCCATTATGATCTCTGAGACCTCGGGAAGCCTTATGATTCCGCTTCGCGGATTTTTAACGCTTATGACCGGCGTCGTTATCGTTGCGTCAACCTCGGATTTTTCAAATGAAAGATCCGTATCGATCATTTTGCAATTGATAAGCTTTAATCCCTTGCAATAGCAAAGAGGCTGTGTGCCTGTGATCGTGCAGTTCTCGAACGTGACATTTTCCGAGTACCACGCAAGATATTCACCCTTCACAATGCTGTTTCTGATGACTACATTCTTCGCATGCCAAAAGGCATCCTTTGTATCGAAATTGCAGTTTTCGAGCGTTGAATCCGTTATGTACTGAAACGAATACTTTCCTTTCAGCGTGACGCCCTCGAAAGTAAGCCTGTCGGATCTCATCATGAAATACTCGCTTTCGGCCGAGCTGTCTTTCATCTCAACATCCCTTACATACCAGCCGAATTCCGGCGAGATAATGTCGCAGTTCACGATCGTGATATCAGCGCATTCACGAAGTGCCTTTATTCCGTGAAGCTTAGAATCAAGGATCTCGGCATTTTCCGTATACCATAACGCCGCCCTGCAGTTCACGGTCATTTCGCTGTCTTTGATCCTGAGCTTATTGTCATGCCAGAACGGGTATCTGAGATTAAAATAACACTTGTCTACCTCTATATTCTTACACTCTTTGAATGCGCTCTCTCCGTCCGCAGGCCCGTCAAACCTGCATTTTTCGGCCACAACTCCGTCACTTCCGTAAAGCGCTCTTTCTTCATCAAATGTTTGATCTTTTATATACTTCATCTCTACCTCTCATCTAAATCTCATTCTCCGCCCCGAAATTCTTTTCGAGATGTATATAATTATATCAAACATATTTTTCCTTACAAGGCTCTTTACTTATCGCTTCTTGTCCTCTCCCTTATCAAAAATCGGTGGTACCTTGGGGACGGGGGTTGGGTGTCATCGATGACACCCAACCCCCGTCCCCAAGGTACCA
>JAILKT010000172.1 GCA_024693545.1 Lachnospiraceae bacterium | reverse complement strand
GGCAGCTTCTTGTACAACAAACTGCCTTGCTCCCATGGCTAAGGCTCTTAACGATCTCGCAGGCATCAAGTCCGGTATCATGAGCACAATTCATGCATACACAGGCGATCAGATGATCCTTGACGGTCCTCAGAGAAAGGGCGACCTTCGTCGTTCACGTGCAGGCGCTTGCAACATCGTTCCCAACTCAACAGGTGCTGCTAAGGCTATCGGCCTTGTTATCCCTGAGCTTAACGGCAAGCTTATCGGATCTGCTCAGCGTGTTCCTACACCTACAGGTTCAACAACAATCCTTGTTGCTACAGTTGAGAAGTCTGTAACGGTTGATGAGATCAACGCAGCTATGAAGGCAGCAGCTAACGAGTCATTCGGTTACAATGAGGATCAGATCGTTTCTTCCGATATCGTAGGAAGCACATTCGGTTCAATCTTTGATTCAACACAGACCATGGTTGGCGCTGACAATCTTGTTCAGGTTGTTTCATGGTATGATAACGAGAACAGCTACACAAGCCAGATGGTTCGTACAATCAAGTACTTCTCGGAGCTTAAGTAATTTAAAGTTCCCTATGAAAGACCTTTACGGGTCCGGTCTGTTGGACCGGGCCCGTCTTTGTTATAATAAGTGTTTAACGCAATTCCACAGGAGGAAGAAAAATGGCTCTTAATAAGAAATCAATTGATGATTTTAACGCTAAAGGAAAAAGAGTGCTTGTAAGATGTGACTTCAACGTTCCTTTAAAGAACGGTGAGATTACCGATGAAACACGTATCGTAGCAGCACTTCCCACAATTAAGAAACTTATCGCTGACGGCGGCAAGGTTATCCTTTGCTCACATCTCGGCAAGGTTAAAGAAGGACCCAATGAGAAGGAATCTCTTGCACCTGTTGCAGCAGCTCTTTCAAAGAAGCTCGGCAAGGATGTTAAGTTCATCTCTGATTACACAGTTACAGGTCCCGCAGCTACAGAGGCTGTTGCAAACATGAAGGAAGGCGATGTGGTTCTTCTTCAGAATACCCGTTTCAGAATGGAAGAAGAGACAAAGCCCGCTAAGGCAGGAACAAAGTTCGCAGAAGAGCTTGCTGACCTTTGCGATGATTATGTATGTGATGCTTTCGGTTCTTCACATCGTGCTCATGCTTCTGTTTCTGTTGTTACAGAGTTCGTTCGTAAGAAGGGCGGAAACTGTGCTGTCGGATATCTTATGCAGAAGGAGATCAATTTCCTCGGTAACGCTGTTGAGAATCCCGTAAGACCTTTCGTTGCAATCCTCGGCGGTGCTAAGGTTGCAGATAAGCTTAATGTTATCAATAACCTCCTTGAGAAGTGTGATACACTCATTATCGGCGGTGGTATGGCATTTACATTCCTCAAGGCACAGGGACTTGAGATCGGAAAGTCACTTTGCGATGATGAGAAGCTTGATTACTGTAAGGAAATGCTTGCAAAGGCTAAGAAGCTTGGCAAGAACCTTCTTCTTCCCGTTGATACAGGTATCGCTGCTAACTTCCCGGATCCCATCGACGGACCTATCGATGTTAAGTATGTAGATTCCGACAAGATCCCCGCTGATATGGAAGGTCTTGATATCGGACCCAAGACACAGGAACTCTTCGCCAATGCTGCAAAGACAGCAAAGACTGTTGTTTGGAACGGACCTATGGGCGTTTTCGAGAATCCTACACTTGCTAAGGGAACAATCGCTGTTGCTAAGGCTCTTGCAGAGACAGATGCTACAACGATCATCGGCGGTGGCGATTCTGCTGCAGCTTGCAACCAGCTTGGTTTTGCAGATAAGATGTCACATATCTCCACAGGCGGCGGCGCTTCCCTTGAATTCCTTGAGGGTAAGGAACTTCCCGGAGTATATGCTGCAGATGATATCAAATAATATATTTCTTTAAAAATGATCGGGTCCGAAGGATTCCTTCGGACCCTTTCAATAAGCATACATAGTACTGTTTACGGTATTATGTGAGAATTTGTAAACGGTAATAAAAGTTTTTTAGGATAAAGGAGAATTAATATGTCAAGAAGAAGAATCATTGCAGGAAACTGGAAAATGAACAAGACTCCCGCAGAGGCAGCTGAACTCGTAGCTCTTCTTAAGGATAAGGTTGTTAACGATGCGGTTGATGTTGTTTACTGTGTTCCCGCGATCGACATCACTACAGTTGCAGCAGCAGTAAAAGGTACCAATGTTAAGGTTGGCGCTCAGAACTTCTATATTGAAGACAAAGGTGCTTTTACAGGCGAGATCTCGGCACCTATGCTTAAAGAAGCAGGTGTTTCATATATCATTATCGGACATTCGGAGAGAAGAGATATTTTTGGTGAGAACGATGTCCTTATCAACAGCAAGGTAAAGAAAGCTTTTGCAAGCGGACTTAATCCCATTCTTTGCTGCGGTGAGTCTCTCGCACTCAGAAAAGCCGGAACTTATTGCGAATGGATCAAGAGACAGATCACATGGGATCTTACAGGAATCAGCGCTGATGATGTAAAGAAACTTGTTATCGCTTACGAGCCTATCTGGGCTATCGGAACAGGCGAGACGGCAACTGCAGATCAGGCTCAGGAAGTTTGTCATATGATCCGTGAGACTATTGCAGAGCTTTATGATGCAGCTACAGCTGAGGCAGTTCGTATTCAGTACGGCGGATCCATGAATGCAGGCAATGCAGCAGAGCTTCTTGCTAAGGAAGATATCGACGGTGGTCTTATCGGCGGTGCTTCACTTAAAGCTGACTTTGCTCAGATAGTGAATGCGTGAAAATTTTACTTGCATAGGTACAGTTATTGTGATAATATCATAGGGCACGGGTAAAAAAGCTCGTTGATGATACTATGATATTAAAAGAGGCATTAAGCCGAGGAGGTAATATAATTGGAAGCTTTAACATGGATTCTCAGAATTCTTTTCCTGCTTATTTGTGTTGCTATTATTGCTCTTGTTCTTATGCAGGATTCTAAGGGTGAAGGTCTTTCGGCCGCTATCACGGGCGGAACCAGATCGTCATATATCAGCAAGAATAAGGGACGCACTAAGGAAGGTATGCTTTCGAGACTGACCATCGTATTTTCAGTTCTGTTTATCATCCTTTCGGTTGTACTCGGTCTCATTCAGTAATGACCGACCTAAATTGATCATAAAGGGCTGTCATCTTATAATGGCAGCCTTTTTTATGTGATGTCTTATCTATTTACACTTTTTGTCCGATGCGATATCATTAGAGAAGATAAATTATCACATACGGGGTGGTACTATGGATAGCAATTTTATTGAAGAAAAAAAAGAGAAAATCCTTGAGGTCATAAAAAGCGAAGGCTACAGACCGATGAAAGCTAAGGATCTTGCTGTTCTCATGAATGTTCCGAGAGAAGAGAAAAAAGATTTTTCGGCTGTTATCGAAACACTTTTATCTGAAGGGAAGATCATCGAAGATAAGAGAAATCTTCTTAAACTTCCCGGTGAAAATGTGTTCTCCGGTGTCTTTTCAGGTACCACCAAAGGCTTTGGTTTTGTCCGTATTGACGAACGTGATGAAGAAGTTTTTATTCCCGCATCATCCGTTGCGGATGCTCATGACAAGGACAAGGTTCTTATTGAGATCGTTAAAAACCCTTCTTTTGTCGGAGTTAAAAAAGAGGGTGTTATACTTCGAGTACTCGAAAGAAACGATGTCAGGATCGTTGGCACCTTCCTCAAAAACAACGGTTATGGTTTTGTCCATCCCGACAATCAAAAATTCGGCACCGACATCTTTATTCCCAAGGGCTATACGGAACATGCGGTTTCGGGTAATAAGGTTATTTGCGAGATCACTTTCTTTGGCAGCGCATCAAGAAAACCGGAGGGACATATAACTAACATTATCGGTCATATAGACGATCCCGGAAGCGATATCATATCCGTTATCAGAGCTTTCGGTATTCCGCTTGAGTTCCCGGACGGTGTTATCAATGAACTCAAAGGTATACCCGATCATGTTTTACCTGAAGAGACTGTCGGCAGAGAAGATCTGAGAAGTCTTATGACTGTTACCATTGACGGCGAAGATTCAAAGGACCTTGATGATGCCGTATCACTTACCAAAGAGGGCGATTTCTATAACCTCGGTGTTCATATTGCCGATGTTACACATTATGTAAAAGAAAACTCGCCGCTCGATAAAGAGGCTTTAAAACGCGGAACGAGTAATTACCTCATAGACAAGGTAATCCCCATGCTCCCGCATGAGCTTTCGAACGGGATATGTTCACTGAATGCAGGTGAGGACAGACTTGCTTTATCCTGTCTTATGAAGATAGACTCAAAAGGAAACGTAGTTGAACATAAAATTGTCGAAAGTGTGATACTCGTTGACAAAAGAATGTCATATCCGAGTGTTAAAATGATAATCGAGGACAGGGATCCCGAAGAAACGGAAAAATATAAAGAGTTTGTTGATATGTTTTTCCTTATGGATGAACTTGCCGGTATTCTCAGAAAGAAACGTCATAAGAGAGGATCGATCGATTTTGATATCCCGGAGTGTAAGATCAAGGTCGATGAAAAGGGTGAGCCCATTGAGATCGGTCCTTATGAACGCAACAAAGCGACAATGCTTATAGAGGACTTTATGCTTATTGCAAACGAGACCGTAGCCGAAGACCATTTTTGGCAGGAAATCCCCTTTGTATACAGAACGCATGAGGCACCTGATCCCGAGAAGATACAAAAGCTTGCTACATTTATTTATAACTTCGGACTTACTATTAAGAATATAAACGAGGAAATCCATCCAAAAGAAATTCAGACACTTCTTTCAAAGATAGAGGGAACTGACGAAGAGAGTCTTATAGAGAGACTTACCTTGCGTTCGTTAAAGCAGGCAAAATATACAGTAAACTGCGACGGACATTTCGGACTTGCTGCGCGTTATTATTGCCATTTTACTTCGCCGATAAGACGGTATCCGGATCTTCAGATACATAGGATAATCAAGATGAACTTAAACGGAAGGCTCACGCCTTCAAAGATTAAGCGTTTTGAGGCCATACTTCCCGATGTGGCATATTTATCGAGCCGCTATGAGAGACGTGCCGATGAAGCTGAACGTGAAGTTGAAAAACTAAAGAAGATAGAATATATGTCGAAATATATAGGCGAAGAGTTTTTGGGTGTTATATCAGGCGTTACTTCCACAGGTCTTTATGTAGAACTCAAAAACACTGTAGAAGGACTTATCCGTATAGAGAATATAGACGGCGACTACTATTATTTTGATGAAGAACATTATATGCTTGTGGGCGAACACACAAAGAAAACATATAAGCTTGGACAAAAGCTTATCGTAAGAGTTGAAAGAACCGACAAATTACTTCGTACTATAGATTTTTCAATAGTCGGATCGCCTGAGGAGGAAAACTTATCCTGTGAAGAGGAGAATCGTAAATGAGTAAGACAAGTGAGCAAAAGCTCATTGCCAATAACAAAAAGGCCTATCATGATTTCTTCATAGAAGAAACTTATGAAGCCGGGATAGCGCTTTTCGGGACTGAGGTTAAATCGGTCAGGATGGGTAAGTGCAGCATAAAGGAAGCATATGTCCAGATTGAGAACAAAGAGGTTTTTATAAACGGAATGAACATATCTCCTTATGAAAAGGGTAATATTTTTAATAAGGATCCTTTACGTAAAAGAAAGCTTCTTTTACATGATTATGAGATCAATAAGCTTGAAGCCGAAGTTATGAAAAAAGGATATACGATCGTTCCTTTGACAGTATATCTGAAAAAAGGCCTTGTTAAGTGTTCGATAGGTCTTGCGCGAGGTAAAAAGCTTTATGATAAGCGCGATTCTATTGCAAAGAAAGATATGCAACGTGAAGCGCAGAGAGAATTCAAGGAGGGTGGAAGATACTGATAATATCTAATATTCTTTTTTGACTTATACGGGCCAGTACTGGTTTCGACGGGGATCGTGAAGTCGGAGAAGCGAGCCGCACGGGATGCGTTAAATTCCAAAATTAAATTTAAACGCTAAAGAAAATTCATTAGTAGCTGCCTAAGTGCAGCCGGTCGGCCTTGATGCACCTGCACGTTGAGTAACCGGCCTCATCCTTGCAGGAAACGACATATGCAAAGCTTTGAGCATATGGGCGTATTATGAAGCTACCGAAGACAGAATTTCGCCTGACTTTGTCTGTCCGAGGGAATTTTTTAAAGACAGGCTGCGCTCGGAGAAGGACGGTGGATCGTTTTTCGGACAGGGGTTCGACTCCCCTCTGGTCCATTTCTAAAAAATTTCAGATGAGTACGGTGATTATGAAAAGATTGATTTTGCTGATACTGACGGTAGTGATAATGCTGACCGGATGCTCAAGCGACAGCTATTTGCCTCAAACCGAACCGGGATTCGGAAAAACTGTCGTAAGAATGGGGATTAAAGACCTCGGAAGCATAGACATGAGGCTTTTTGGTGATGACTCGTCGGAAGCATACAATTTATTCGTTGAGAAAATTGAAGAAGGCGAATACAGAGGTGCTTCTGTAGCTGCCGTCATAAGGGATTATCTTTTTATGGTCAGATCATCGTTAATGCCTTCGGATATTGAAGTTCCCGAAGATATGAAAACATCATCTCTTTTTAAATATGATCCCGAAAGTGAAGTATATCCTATCTATGGTTCTGTTGTTGTTTCCGAAAGCTTCGCAGTCGATGGATCGTTCATGATCGTAACAAGCAGTAAGGAAGATATTGATGAAATTGAAGAAATGCTGCATTACAACGGGGTGACACTCGGTGATTATCTTATCAACGCCTATGGCATAAAACTCTCGGAAGAGCAGCTTGATATATACAGAGAAGCCGGCGGAGCACCGTGGATCTACGGTGTTTATCCCTGTATCGGTCAGGTTTTTGGCGGAATGGATCTTGTGGAAAGGATCCTTAAAGAATCAGAAACGATGGATGCATCTTACAGACCCATTGAAGAGCTTGTCATTTCGGACATAGTGATCGAAGACTAGATTTAAAGATTTAATATTTCTTTTTATAAAATTGTTCACAACTTAATAACAAATTGATTATACTATACTATATATAAATTTATTGTTATTTATGTCCGCATCGGACATTGTGATTAGGAGACAGAAAGTGGATACCATTAAAATATTATATGCAGATGATGAAGCCAGAATGAGAAAACTTGTTAAGGATTTCCTCGGTAAACAGGGAATGATAGTTATCGAAGCCTGTGACGGCGAGGAGGCCCTTGAGAAGTTTTTCTCGGATAAAGATATAAAACTTGTTATTCTCGATATTATGATGCCCCGTGTGGACGGATGGGAGGTCTGCAGGACCATCAGACGCGAGTCGAAAGTACCGATCATAATGCTCACGGCCAAATCCGACGAAAGAGATGAGCTGCTCGGATTTGAACTCGGTGTCGATGAGTATATTACAAAGCCTTTCAGCCCCAAAATACTTGTGGCACGTGTCGATGCAATACTCAGGCGTTCGAGCGCGACAGGCAATGAACTTATCGAGGCGGGCGGTATTGTACTTGATAACAGTGCGCATGAAGTAAGGGTTGATAATGAGCCGATCGAGCTCAGCGTCAAGGAGTACGAACTGCTTTCTTACTTTATCGTAAATAAAGGAGTAGCTCTTTCAAGAGAAAAAATCCTCAATAATGTATGGAATTATGATTATTACGGTGATGCCAGAACGATCGACACCCATGTTAAGAAGCTAAGGAGCAAGCTTGGGACGAAAGGTGATTATATCAAGACAATATGGGGTTTCGGATACAAGTTTGAAGTATAAGATAATTTAAGAGGAGCGGAACGATATGAGATTCTCATTGAGGTTTAAAACTACATGTATTCTGTCGTTTTCGCTCTTTTTGCTTATTTTTATATGCTGGTATTGTAATGAAAAGCTTTTGATCGTTTACTATCAGAACATTAAGACAGATTCTCTTTGTGATACATATAAAGAGGTAAACAGTTTTATCAGTTCTGATGAAGCGGATGATGTTGACGGATTTATTCACGGCATCGATCTTATCGAGACATCCAACAGCGCCAATATCTATATTATTTCTTCATACACGCTTAAATATATCTATCCCGTGGAATTAAACGTCAACAGTAATTCACTTTCCCTTTCGGACAGATTCAGAAGGATCACGAATGCGCTGCGTGATTATTTTATTGGTCCGGAGATGACTAAGTCCGGTAATCAGACCGAACGTCTCGAAACTCATGATAAGTTTGACATATCAAAATTCTATGATTATGATGTTAATTCATATTTCATAGATTTAAACGGTGTACTCGATAACGGAGATATAGTTTTTATCAGAACGAGTTTTGAGAACATACAGGAAAGCGTATCTATTTCCTCACGCTTCCTGGCTATACTCGGCGCGGTGATCATAGTTCTCGGTTCATTCATTATGTTTTTATTCAGCAGCAGATTTACAAAGCCCATAAATGATCTTTCGGAGATATCCGATCAAATGGCAATGCTTAACTTCGAAAAGAAATATGAAGGTAAGCGAAGTGACGAGATCGGTAGGCTCGGAAAGAGTATAAATAAACTGTCAGAAAAACTTGAAACAACGATCACCGAATTAAAGAGTGCCAACATTGAGCTGATGAAAGACATTAAGGATAAAACAGAAGTTGACGAGATGCGTAAAGAATTCCTTTCAAATGTTTCTCATGAGCTTAAAACTCCTCTTGCGATCATAATGGGATATGCCGAAGGTCTTAAGGAAAATATTGAAAGCGACCCGGAAGAACGTGATTATTACTGCGATGTTATAATCGACGAAACAAAAAAGATGGATGGACTCGTAAAGAAACTATTGTCGCTAAATGAGATAGAATTCGGTGAAAATAAGATTGATATGACTCGTTTTGATATAGTAGAGCTCTGCCGTAATGTTTCATCTTCGATGGAGATGCTTACAAAGGATAATGATGTAAGGATCGAGATAAACAAATCGGAACCGATTTATGTATGGGCGGATGAAAACCTTATTGAAGAGGTTGTTGTAAATTACATGAGTAATGCAATAAATCATGTTAATGAAAGAAAAGAGATTAAAATCGATTTTGTGGAGTCTGAAAAAGGAGTCGTGCGTGTAAGTGTATTTAATTCGGGAGATAACATACCGGAGAGCGAGCTTGAAAATATTTGGATAAAATTTTATAAAGTGGATAAGGCAAGAACACGCGAATACGGCGGAAACGGCATAGGTCTTTCAGTCGTAAAAGCCATAATGGCCCAGCACAAAAGGGATTGCGGTGTTTTAAACCGTAATGGCGGGGTTGAATTTTGGTTTGAGCTTGATTCAAAAAAAGAATAAGAAAAATTGTTGCTAATCTTGTAAAAAGAGAAATTCTATGATAAAATGTCATTAATGTGTAGATATGAAAGTTAGAATTTGTTTTTTGTTGAGTTTTTCGAAAAGAATACATACTAGTTTTCTTTTTTGACAAATTTGGGTATTATATGATACAAAGGTATGTGGAAGAAGAGAAAGGATGCGTATTTAACGTATCTTCTGAGGAGAGGAAATTGTGAAAAAAGGATTTGTTTTAATTCTTGCGGGTTTTATGGTTTTTTTGTTGACTGCCTGTGATTCCGGTGAACATATTAAACTTACTCAGGAAGAGAGTGATGCCATTGCTCAATACAGTGCATACCTTATCATGAAATATGATAATAACAAGTCTCATAAAGAAAAACTTTTAGACGAAAAACAGCTTAAAGAAGCATATGAAGAAAGGGCGGCTGAGGAAGAAGAAAATAATCCCGTAAAAGAGGATCCTACACCTACGCCGAGTCCGGTTCCCACCGAAACCGTTAATCCGGAACAAACTGCTCCGGAAACGGCTGAGCCTACAGCAACACCTGAACCGAAGCCTGTTTTTGAATCGATCAGCGAATGTTACAACAATAAATTTGAGGTATTATTCGTTGAGAGCACGAGTGGTAAATCGTATAAGGGCGATGATGAATATCTTTCGGTTTATGCGCCTGACGGACAGAAGATGGTTGTTGCCAAGTTCAGTATCAGAAACGATTCTTCACAGGATCAGGTATTTGCGACAAAGAATTTTAACACATCATATAAACTTATCAGCGATAAAAATACATATAAGCCTAAGATGTCGCTGATCACCAACGATCTTTTACTCCTGGAGAAGAAACTGGCCCCGGGTGAAAGTACAAGCGGGATTTTGGTTTACTTTATTGATGAGGAAGATACGCCTATGTCGATCATTGTTACCAATACAGACATCTCGCCTGATAAGATATACGAGATAACTATAAATCATTGAAAACGGAGGTACTGTATGGATACCAATATTTTGCTTGAAAGCGGAACCAATGAGCTGGAAATCCTTGAGTTTCAGGTAGGAACGAATCATTACGGAATTAATGTGGCGAAGATTAAAGAGATCCTTCCTTACAAGAGACCCACAGCGATACCCAATGCTCATCCGTGCATTGAAGGAATTTATATGCCTCGTGATACCATAATCACGATCGTGGATCTTGCAAGATCTCTTTCTATACCTGAAAGTGATGATGTTGATAAGGATATGTATATCGTTACCAATTTCAATCAGCTCAGTATTGCATTCCACGTTCATACAGTGCTTGGCATACACAGAGTTTCATGGGCAGATATCTCTAAGCCCGATGAGTCTATCAGTAATTCCGGAAAGGGCGTAGCAACAGGAATCATTAAGCTTAATGACAGACTTATTGTTATTCTTGATTTCGAAAAGATCGTTTCCGATATCAGTCCTGAAACAGGTCTTAAAGTTTCGGATATCGATCAGCTTGGTGAAAGACAGAGAAACAATTCGCCGATCCTTATTGCAGAGGATTCGCCGCTTCTCAGCAAGCTTATATTTGATTCTTTGTCTAAAGCGGGATATACTAATGTTACAGTTACGAATAACGGTAAAGAAGCTTATGACAAGCTTATGATATACAAAGAAAACGGGACACTCAAAGATAAGGTTAAGTGCGTGATCACCGATATAGAGATGCCTCAGATGGATGGACATCACTTAACGAAACTGATCAAAGAAGATAATGCGCTTAAGCATTTGCCCGTTGTCATTTTCTCGTCTCTTGTTAACGACGAAATGAGGAAGAAGGGGGAATCTCTCGGAGCAGACGCTCAGTTGTCAAAGCCCGAGATAGGAATGCTTGTTGAGGAGATTGATAAACTTCTCTTTAAATAAACCAGTATTCCGGGTATAAGCCATGGCTATATGCAAAATGTGTCATAAAGTCATTCCGGATGGGAAAGATTTTTGTGACGAATGTGAATTAAAGAGAGCTAACCAAGCAGATGAATCGTACCTTGATCGTCTGCTTAGTTCTGTTTCTTCCGATTCCGATAACGTGGCAAACAGAAAGCAGAAAAAAGAGTCTCCCGAAATTCATAATGAATTGCCTTCAATGGCTGATTTGGTTGCAGGAGTCATAGCTGAAGAAAACAAAAATCGCGAAAATAAACAATATTCAGAAGAAGGATCATTTTACGGGGACGAGGTTCCCGAAGAAACGACCGGCCAACCGGCAGATATGCAGGATCCTTCCGAAATGGTCTATGATACATCTGAAATCGCGGATATACCCGAAGATATACCTGCAGATATGCAGGATGAGACTTCAGATATGCTTTATGATGCGCCTGAAATCACGGATATACCCGAGAATATACCTGCAGATATTCAGGATGATCCTTCAGATATGCTTTATGATGCGCCTGAAATCACGGATATGCCCGAGGATATACCCGCAGATGAAGCATATGATGCCGGGAATGATTCGGATATGAACGGTGCTGATGACAGTAATGCACCATTTGGCGAAAATCCGCCCAGCGAGATCGACAGTATGATCACCGATCTTTTAAGTGAGATGCCCGAAGAAGATACTGCAGCTGATGAGCCTATGCTTGATCCCGATGATATAGCGGA
>JAILKT010000162.1 GCA_024693545.1 Lachnospiraceae bacterium | reverse complement strand
TCAAGGAACTCTTCTCTCTTAGGATCGATGTAAAGCTTGCCGTCTACGATCCAGCCCTTATCTGAGCTGTTCTCAACTGCGTGCCACATATCGCCATCGCCTGAGCAGATTGCATATCCCTTAGCCTTGAGCTCTTCAGCTGCTGCGAAGAACTTATCCCAAGAACCTGAACCGCCGCCGATCTTGTCCTGAACTGTTGTAGGATCATCAGTTCCCCAAGTATCCTTAGCGATTGAACGACGATAGATGAAGCATCCGCCTGTAGCCTGGTATCCAAGACCTACAACCTGTCCGTCTGAAGGACGAGTTCCGATCTGTACGGAGTAATCCGAGATAGCTGCATCAGCGATCATCTTGTCAACATCGATTCCAAGATCCTTGTATGTAGCTGCGTACTGAGCTGCATCACCCTGTGAATACTTAAGGATGAAAGCTGCCTCTGCACAGTACATATCAGGAGCATCATCTCCACCTGCTGCAAGAGCTGCATCAAGTGCGGGCTGGTAAGCACCGTCTGTAGTAGCGATGATAGTTGTCTTGATATCATAATCGAAAGAAGGATTGAGCTGTTTATAACGCTCTACCATCTTGGGAACTTCATCTGTGAAAGCCCAAAGATTGATAACCTTCTTCTCATCAGCTGTAGTAGTTGCAGCTGTTGAAGTTGAGTCACCGGACTTCTCTGTAGAAGTGGTAGCTGTGTCACCTGTCTTGGAGTCTGTAGCGGGCTCATCAGAAGAGCAAGCTGTGAGGCATCCAATGATCATTGCTAAACATAATAATGTTGCAATAAAACGTTTCATAATACCCTCCTCTAAAAGTGTATAATGTTTTTTTTATAATAAATGCCCTTGGGCAATTACTATCTTCGATCATGCTTTTCGGTCTTTTTTTGGTTCTTTCGTGCATAATACGAGCATTTTTCCTACCCACACTTGTACATTTTATACAAATGTTAATAAATTGTCAACTGATTATTACCAAAAAGTAAATACCTAGCCTTTCATCCATAACCGTTGAAATGTCTCAAGTCGTTTTGTCTGTATTCTGAGCATCTCTGTCACAAGGGCCGGATTATCGCTTATCATTTTTTCCACGATATTCGGAGGTATCGCAACCAGTTCGGCCACTCCCCCCACTGCTCTGTACCCACACAAAGATTCCTCTGCTTTAAGCACTGCTTCTATTCCGAAGCAATCCCCGCGTTTGAGGAGCATCATGGGATGAATAAGTGAATCATTGTCGAGAGCTTCCATCGATATTTTCCCGAGTCCGAGTACATACAGTTCTCCCGGCTCGCTGTAATGATCGGTGATAAGTTCCTCGCCTACTGCGGTAACCAGCTTGCTCTCTGCCGCTATATTGCACAGATCGTCGATCGAATAGTTTGCAAACAAGCTGCAGTCTCGCAGAATATCGCATTTCGACGCAGTCTGCCTGAGCTGATTTGCGCGTCGGTTTGCTTTATCCTTAAGCACTCTGATATCCGTATTTCCCGAAGCGGTGAGCACCTGAGTAACAAGCCTGCAAAAGGTCTCATGAAGCTTGCCTATATCCATCCCGTCAAAAGAGTTTTCTTCATATTCGTATTCAACCGAAAGTGAATCGTCTCCAAAATGGTAATTGACACACAGCGGAGCGAACAGTTCCGGATAATGTTCATATACATAAACTACTTCTTCTCTTATATCCGAAACAGCAAACTGATCATGAGTCATGTCGGCAAAATTCTGCGCAAGCGGCATAACACCCCGAACGGGAAGCTTGTAAAGCTTAGCTGTGGTCTCTATATCAACGTTGTCATACCGGTCGGCGAGTTCGATCTGTCCGATAACGGTTCTGTACATCTGCTTAAAATCAGGCAAAGCCGCAGCTACTATCGGATAATGGCGAAGGCGGCCTTTTTCGTGGATGTCTTCGATCAGCACAAATTTCCTGTCAAACATCCTGCACATGATAATTCCCCAAACGGTGGTAAAAAGCGCCTTAAGGCTGATGTTTTCCTTTTTTGCCACAACGTTTATGAGATACGGCAGTGACTCACCGAGAACAAACAGTTCTTTTTGGCGCGGTTTTGCCGTTCCGGAAGTTTTTTCAACTATGGGACTTGAGTAATCGAGACCCGAAAGAAGTTTTTTCCAGTAAGTCCTTGACACGGAAACCGCCTCGTCGTTTTGTCTCGAAAGAAAGACATTTATTTTGTTTCTTGCACCGTAGATAGTCTTTAGTGCACCTTCGTCAAATTCTTCTCCCAGTCTCTTGAAAGACAGGATCGAAATATAAACATCCGGCTCATATTTAACTATATAGGCACGAACGACACGTCCCGAAGCCGTCCTGTATTCGGCCGCAATAATATCACTCAGTATCTTTTTCTTTGCCTCCTCGGGCTCGCCGCACAGATCACGGACCGCTATTCTTGAAACAAGCTTAGTTCTTATGATAACTTCTCTTATTTCATCAAAGGCTCCACTCTTAAATCTATACAATGATACGTCATAATACATAAACACTACCTCTGTCAAAGTCTATTTTACGCATATATGGATTGACTTAATTTTCGCTTAAGTCTTATAATACCAAAAGAATTCAATTTTGAAAACCGGGAGAGATAATAATGAACAACATAATTCTTACAGGTGACAGACCCACAGGAAGACTCCATGTGGGGCATTACGTCGGATCGCTCAGAAGAAGGGTAGAACTCCAGAACAGCGGTGAATTCGACAAGATATTTATCATGATAGCCGATGCACAGGCTCTGACCGACAACGCCGACAATCCTGAGAAAGTAAGAAGCAACATATTGCAGGTTGCTCTCGATTACCTTTCGGTAGGTCTCGATCCGGCAAAATCGACTCTGTTTATACAGTCGCTCGTTCCGGAACTTACCGAGCTTTCTTTCTATTATATGAATCTCGTAACAGTTTCGAGACTTCAGCGTAACCCTACCGTCAAAGCCGAGATTCAGATGCGTAATTTTGAGACAAGCATTCCCGTCGGTTTCTTCACTTATCCGATCAGTCAGGCGGCAGATATTACCGCATTTAAAGCAACGATAGTTCCGGTCGGCGAAGACCAGATGCCCATGCTCGAACAGTGCCAGGAAATCGTACGCAAGTTCAACGCCACATACGGCGACACTCTGGTCGAGCCGAAGATACTACTTCCCGACAATAAAGCTTGTCTTCGTCTTCCCGGTACCGACGGCAAGGCAAAGATGAGTAAATCACTCGGAAACTGCATTTACCTTTCGGATACCGAAGACGAATTAAAGACCAAAGTAATGTCGATGTACACCGATCCCGATCATATCAAAGTCAGTGATCCCGGAAAGATCGAAGGCAATACCGTATTCACTTACCTTGACTGTTTCTCGCGTCCCGAACAATTTGCGCAGTATGCGCCCGACTACTCGTGTCTCGATGAGATGAAAGATCACTACCGTCGAGGCGGGCTCGGTGATGTCAAGGTTAAAAAATTCCTTCTCAACGTACTCAATGATGAGCTTTCACCTATCCGTGCGCGCCGCAAAGAATGGGAAGCACGTCTCCCCGAAGTATGCGAGGTCCTGAAGGAAGGCAGCCGCATAGCACATGAAACAGCTGCCGTTACTCTCGGAGAAGTAAGGGCAGCCATGAAGATAGATTATTTCAGCCGCGAGAACGGCCTCATTTAATGATATTATTTCTTTTTCTTTAAAAGTGAATTTATGAATCCCGCGAGTCCGCTGCCTGAATGTCTTGCCGAATTATTCGCAGACTTCTTCCTGCCTGAACCGCTATATACCGAAACCCTGATCCGGTTTTCCTTTTCATTTTCGGTTGCAGTGCCGGGCACAGGCGCAGGAGCGGGGTTCTTTTCGTTCCCCGGCTTGCTGCCGGGCACAGGTGCAGGAGCGGGTGCAGGTATGGGCGCAGGTGCGGGCGCACTTCCCGCTGCAAGCGTATCCACTGTCTCCCGCTTCTCCTCCGGACTGTTCGAAACATGTTTTTTCTTTGGAACGCGTCTTTTTCGAGGTCTGTCTCCGGGTCTTTCTTTTCTTTCGCTGTCCCAGAAATCAATTCCGTGCGTTCTCGGTCCGAAATAATTTTCAATTGCGGATCTGTAGACTTTTTCTGTCAAAGGCACACTTTTTTCGGTATATTTAATCGTTTCCGGCTTTTCGGACTGTTCGTTGCCCGGTTTATCATCTTTTACACCGTTTCCGGCATCACCGTCTGTATCTTCCGAATCATAAAAGTCTTCGTACTCTTCATCTTCGTACTCTTCATCTTCGTACTCTTCATCTTCGTACTCTTCTTCATCGTACTCTTCGTCTTCGCGCTCTTCATCTTCGTACTCTTCTTCATCGTACTCTTCTTCATCGTACTCTTCATCTTCGCGCTCTTCATCTTCGTACTCTTCATCTTCGTCCGGTTTTGTTCCTGCATTTTCTTCCCCTGCAGGCTCCGCAATTACATTTTCTTTTTCCTCGGACGCGGTTTCCTCTTCCGCTGCAACCTCTTCCCCCGGCGCATCCGAAGTTTTCTCTGCGGCAGCCTCTTCCCCCGGCGCATCCGAAGTCTTCTCTGCGGCAGCCTCTTCCCCGGGCACATCCGAAATCTTCTCTGCGGCAGCCTCTTCCCCCGGTGCATCCGAAGTCTTCTCTGCGGCAGCCTCTTCCCCGGACACCTCCGATGTCTTCTCTGCCGGAGCCATCAGAGGTTCTTCGGTCTGCGTATTTTCGTCCGGCATCGCGGCCGGTACGTAGTCTGATGCATGCGCAGTCGTAGAAAGCGTTCTGATCTCAAGTTTTCCGACAGCACATCCGCATCCGTCC
>JAILKT010000155.1 GCA_024693545.1 Lachnospiraceae bacterium | reverse complement strand
CTTATGCTCGCCCTGATCGCTAATCCGGGTGATCTAAAGAGTGTGTTCAGGGAGCATGGCATCACAAAAGACAGATTCCTCGAGGCACTTAAGGATGTAAGAGGATCGCGTCAGGCGGATTCCGACAACCCCGAGGCGACCTACGAATCACTTACCAAATATGGGCGCGACCTCGTTGAGGAAGCTGCATCGGGAAAACTCGATCCCGTCATCGGGCGTGATGCCGAGATCAGACATGTCATCCGTATCCTTTCGAGGAAGACGAAGAATAACCCCATCCTCATAGGTGAACCCGGCGTCGGCAAGACTGCCGTTGTTGAAGGTCTCGCGCAGAGGATCGTGAGCGGTGATGTGCCGGAACAGCTTCAGGGAAAGAAACTTTTTGCTCTCGATATGAGTTCGATCGTAGCGGGCTCCAAGTATAGAGGCGATTTTGAGGAGAAACTCAAAGCCGTCCTTGATGAGATCAAGAACAGCGACGGCCGGATCATACTCTTTATCGATGAGATCCACACGATAGTCGGAGCGGGCGCGACGGGAGAAGGCTCGATGGATGCGGGAAACATGCTCAAACCCATGCTCGCACGAGGAGAACTTCACTGTATAGGCGCGACCACGCTGAAGGAACATAAGCGTTATATCGAAAAGGATGCGGCACTTGAAAGACGTTTCCAGCCTGTAATGGTTTCGGAGCCGTCGGTTGACGATACGATCTCGATCCTCAGAGGTATCAAGGAGCGTTATGAGCTTCATCACAAGGTTCATATCACGGACGATGCGCTCATAGCGGCAGCGACGCTCTCAAACCGTTATATCGAGGACAGGTTCCTGCCGGATAAGGCAATCGACCTCGTCGATGAGGCGTGCGCGATGGTTAAAACACAGCTTGATTCAATGCCTGTAGAGATGGACGATATGCGTCGCAGGATCATGCAGCTTGAGATCGAGGAGGCGGCCTTAAAGCGCGAGGAAGATTCGCAGAGAAGTGCCGAGAGGCTTGCGACCCTGAAGAGTGAGCTTGATGATCTGAGAGGCCGTTTTGCAACTATGAAGACGGCATGGGAAGGCAAGAAAGAGTCGATGAAGAAGGTGGCTGTGCTTCGTGAAAAGCTTGAGGAAGCACAACAGAGTGCTGCCGAGGCAGAACGCTCATATGACCTTGAACGTGCGGCGTCACTTAAATACGGCGAGATCCCCGCTCTTCAGAAAGAAATCGAAGAGGCGCAGGAAGCCGCAAACAAAGGGGCTGACGATAATGAACTCCCGTTTGCGGTATCGCAGAAGGTTGATGCCCCTGAGATCGCATTCATTGTTTCGAAGTGGACGGGTATCCCGGTTGCCGATCTTTCACGCTCTGAGCGTGACAAGGTTTTGCAGCTTGCGGACAATCTGAAGAAGCGGATCATCGGTCAGGATGAGGCAGTCGGACTCGTGAGTGAGGCTATCATGCGCTCACGTGCAGGGATCAACGATCCCACACGCCCCATCGGTTCGTTCCTTTTCCTCGGACCTACCGGTGTCGGAAAAACACAGCTCGCCAAGGCTCTTGCTTACAACCTCTTTGACAGTGAGGAGAGTATGGTCAGGATCGACATGAGCGAATATATGGAGTCTTACAGCGTCAGCAAACTCCTCGGTTCGGCACCCGGATATATCGGCTACGAGGAAGGCGGACAGCTCACGGAAGCGGTCAGACGCAGGCCGTACAGCGTTGTGCTTTTTGATGAGGTTGAGAAGGCACATCCCGATGTGTTCAATGTTCTTCTGCAGATCCTTGACGACGGACGACTCACCGACTCGCAGGGCAGGACGGTTGACTTTAAGAACACGGTCATCATCCTGACTTCCAATATCGGAGCAGCCGATCTGACAGACGGGATAGGCGAAGACGGATCGATCACCGAAGCCGCGAGAACAGCGGTTGAAAAGCAGCTTCACGGATTCTTCAGACCTGAGTTTTTGAACCGTCTTGACGAGATAATCACTTTCAGACCTCTCAGTAAGAGCGATATATCAGGCATCGCAAGGCTTCTTGTGGACGATATCAACAAGAGGCTCGCCGACAAGGAGATCACGATCGAGCTCACGGATGCCGCTTACGATGCGGTTATTGACGGTGGATTCGATCCTGTATACGGAGCACGTCCTCTCGGACGTTTCATCAAGAAAAATGTTGAGACAATACTTGCCCGCAAATTCCTTGAAGGCACGATAAAGGAAGGTCATGTGATCGTGGATTACAGCAACGGGGAGTTTGCAGCGAAAAATGCGTGAAGTACCCGGCAACGGGTTATCGGGCATACTTCGGACAGATTTGTAAAAACTGAAAAGCATCTATAGTTCGATAAGGTCTTCCATTTGGCAACTTAAGGAGCGGCTGAGACGCAGAAGCGTTTCGGCCGCTGTTTTATTTTTCTTTACAAAAAAGCTTTGGTGTGCAAAAATAGGATAGATTAGCTGGCTAATTAGCTAAAAATTGGTTAAAAATGGAAGGCACTGAGTTGAAAAGGATTGACAGAAATCAAAAATGGGAGATGCGCATTCTCGGAGCGGAGAAAGAGAATGGGTTTCTCAATGATAGAGGCAGGGAACTTTTGGATGGGACCGGTTTCATCGCAGCCGAGGTTCCGGGGTCGGTGATAAACGACCTCTTAAATGCCGGCGCTATGGATGATCCCTACTACAGGGACAACGAGCTGAAAGCGCTGACGCTTATGAAGAACGACTTCGAATATCACGGCACATTTGACGTGGATACGGACGAACTCGCCGATGCGGATGAGGTGATATTCCGCTTTGACGGACTTGATACGATCGCGGATATCACTCTTAACGGCAATAAGCTCGGGGTAACCGATAATATGCACCGCACATGGGAATTCCCTGTTAAGAAACTTCTTAATGGGACAGAAACACCAAAAGAGAGAGACACCGGCTGCACCGGGAAGCAGGGCGCGGAAGGCGCAAAAAACGAGCTTGTTATAGTTTTTAAATCGCCGGTGAATTATATTGCCGAGCGGTTTAAGGAAGATCCCAAAATCCTCGGGACAGAGGATGCGATGAGGGGCTTCCCCAAGATCAGAAAAGCACACTACATGTTCGGATGGGACTGGGGTCCCAGGATTCCCGATGCAGGAATATGGAAAGCCGCTAAACTCTTGAAGGTTAAAAAGGCACGTATGACAAAAGTCTATGTCCATCAGACTTTCAATGAGGATTATTCCGAGGCATCGATAAGAGTTGATGTTTCGTTGGAGAGGCCGGAAAAAGTCTGTTTGCGGGACAGTGACATCAGGGTTCTTGTTACGGTAAAAGATCCGGATGGGAAGATACTCGTTAACAGGGTGGATATTTCGGAAGAGTGCGATATCAGCACTCATGGATCCCGTGATGGAAAAGATGCCGCAAATATCCCGGGAAGGGAGCTACTGATAAAAAATCCGCGCCTTTGGTGGCCGAACGGACTCGGAGAGCAGCCGCTTTATACTGTTGTGACGGAGCTTGTTGATGGCGGGGCTCTCATCGATTCGGATACAAAACGCATCGGCCTTCGCAGGCTTGAGGTCAGCACCGGGAAAGATGAATACGGCTCGGAATTTGCGTTTGCGGTGAACGGCGTGAAGTTCTTTGCTATGGGCGCCGATTACATTCCCGAGGACAATATCCTTCCGAGGACAAACAGGGAAAGGACATATAAGCTTCTTCGCGAGTGCACAGCCGCGAACTTTAACTGCATCCGCGTATGGGGCGGCGGAACTTATCCTTCGGATGATTTTTTGGATGCCTGCGATGAGCTCGGACTCGTGGTATGGCAGGACTTTATGTTCGCATGCGCGAATTACAGATTGACGCCCGATTTTGAAACGAGCATTACGGCGGAACTTAGGGATCGGATCGCGAAACTTGCGCATCATGCGTGCATAGGTCTTTGGTGCGGTAATAACGAGATGGAGGAATTTGCGGCGATCGGCGGATGGGGCGCAGATGATGCCATCAGAAAAGACTATATCAAGATGTATGAGGATATATTCCCCTGCATCGTAAAGGAAGAGGATCCCGATCGATTCTACTGGCCTTCGTCACCGTCGTCGGGCGGCGGATTTGATGATCCGAACTGTCCCGACAGAGGAGATACGCATTACTGGGATGTATGGCACGGAAGCAAGCCTTTCACGGAGTACCGTCAGTTCTTCTTCAGGTTTCTTTCCGAGTTTGGGTTCCAGTCGTTCCCTTCGATCAGGACGGTGGAAAGCTTTACCATCCCCGAAGACAGAAACGTTTTCTCGTACGTAATGGAAAAGCACCAGAGGAACGCATCGGCAAACGGCAAGATCGTGAACTACATGGAGCAGACTTTCCTTTACCCGAATAACCTCGACTTGTTCATATATGCGTCGCAGCTCATGCAGGCGGAGGCGATAAGATACGGCGTCGAGCACTTCAGACGCAACCGCGGAAGATGTATGGGCACCGTGTACTGGCAGCTCAACGACTGCTGGCCGGTGGCTTCATGGGCGTCAATCGACTACTACGGCAGGTGGAAGGCGCTTCATTACTACGCAAAGCGGTTCTTTGCACCGCTTATGATCTCGTGCGAGGAAGAGGGACTCTTAAGCCAGAGCATGAACGTCAATGCGGAGCCTTTTGAGGTTCAGAAGAGCATCAGGCTGAACGTTGCGAATGAATCACGATGTGAGAGAAAAGCCGTTGTGAGATGGGCGCTCAGAAACGCGGAAGCGGACGTGCTCAGAGAAGGCAGTGAAGAGATCACCGTCGCACCGCTTTCGGCAGTGTGGCTTGAAAAAACAGACCTCGCAGAAGCAAGGCTCTACGAGGATTATGTGAGTTATGAACTTGTGGAAAACGGCGAAGTGGTATCTGAAGGAACCGTTCTGTTCTGTCAGCCCAAGCATTTCCGTTTTGTGGATCCGAAGCTTCAGGTCCGTGTCGAGGGCGATGAGATCGTCGTTTCGGCGAAGCATTACGCGAGGTCGATAGAGATCAGGAATAAAGAAGATAACTTCATCCTGTCCGACAATTTCTTTGACCTGAACGGGGGAGAGAAGCGTGTGAAGATCTTGGAGGGCGAGCCTGAAGGCGTTGAAGTCCGCAGCGTGTGGTCAATCCGCTGAAGCAGATCGACCCAAAGACCCGCAGCGCATGCTCGCTCTATCACTCAACGATCGTGACTTTTCCGAACTCTATGGTGTCAAGAAGATCCTGGTTGGCGACAACCTGATACTGGCGTTTTAATTCCTCGTATACGAGGTCGATGCCCTTACGGATGTAGCTGGCCTTGTCTTCTTCGCTTTGGATCGCAAGGTAGTCTTCTTTCTGAGAAAGGCCGTCCTTTATCTTTTCTTCGTAGATGAGCGCAAGCTCCTGAGTCCTGAGGGCTGCGCGGATGCCTTCGAAGCTTATGCCGCTCTGCTTTACCTGCTCGGCTGAGAACGAATCAAATGTAGCCTGTGCGGTGACATTACATTCTTCTTCCTTTTCGGCGGAAAGAGAGTAGCCGTCGTCGAGGGCTTTATTCTTAAGGATCTCATAATAGATCACGGTATCTTCAACGATTGATTTGTAGTGGTCGGCTTCGGTCTG
>JAILKT010000148.1 GCA_024693545.1 Lachnospiraceae bacterium | reverse complement strand
TTTAATACCATCAATTTCAAGAAGTCGATGCATTACAACCCGTTTCAGTATATTCATTCCGAGAAAGATATCCTAAAACTCGTTACTGCCCTTATTTCAAACACAAAGGGCGAAGGGACCGGGAATGATCCTTTCTGGGAGAAAGCGGAGACTTTGCTATATACTGCACTGATCGGCTATATCTACTATGAGGCTCCTCAGGAAGAGAAGAACTTCACCACAATGATCGAGTTTATCAATGCATATGAAGTGCGTGAGGACGATGAGGATTTTAAGAATGCGGTTGACAGAATGTTCGACAGGCTGAAAAAGAAAAATCCGGATCACTTTGCGGTACGTCAATATGCCAAGTTTAAGCTTGCGGCCGGCAAGACAGCAAAATCGATCCTTGTGAGCTGTGGCGCGAGACTTGCACCGTTTGACATCTCAGAACTACGTGAGATAACAGCTTACGATGAACTCGAGCTTGATACCCTGGGTGATAAGAAAACGGCATTGTTCCTCATTATGAGCGACAATGATCCGACCTTTAATTTCCTTATCGCCATGGTGTACACACAGCTTTTCAATCTTTTATGCGAAAAAGCAGATGATGTGTATCACGGGAGACTTCCCGTGCATGTCAGATGCCTGATCGACGAAGCGGCAAACATCGGACAGATCCCAAATCTCGAGAAACTTGTCGCTACGATACGAAGCCGTGAGATCTCGGCTTGTCTGGTACTGCAAACGCGAAGCCAGCTTAAGGCTATATATAAAGATCATGCAGATACCATAGTCGGAAACATGGATTCACAGTTATTCCTCGGAGGTTCGGAACCGACAACGCTCAAGGATTTAAGTGCGGCTCTGGGCAAGGAGACCATCGACACATACAACACCGGAGAGACGCGAGGCCGCGATGAGAATCATTCACTTAATTACAATAAGCTCGGTAAGGATCTGATGTCGATCGATGAACTTGCTGTTATGGACGGAAGTAAATGTATCCTGCAACTGAGGGGAGTAAGACCATTTCTGTCGGATAAATATGATCTGACAAATCATCCGAATTACTATCTGACTTCGGATGCAGACAGCAGGAACTATTTCGATATAGGAAAGTTCCTGAATGATGAAACAAAACTGAATAAAGAAGACGTCTACGATGTAGTGGACGCAGACGCAGTGTGCGATGACGAAGACGAGTGATCTTTCGAGCCACGTGTCTAAGGAAAGACCGTATAAAGGTCTTTTATGCAGATGACCGGCAGTTGCTAACGAAAAACGCAGCGACTGCCGGTTTGTTATTCACAAAATTATAATCAGGAGGATTAATAATCATGGGATTTTTTTCATCAGCAGTTGATGTTCTTCAGAAACTTGTGATCGGCCTTGGAGCAGGCCTTGGAGTATGGGGTGTTGTAAACCTCATGGAAGGATACGGCAATGACAACCCCGGAGCGAAGAGCCAGGGAATGAAGCAGCTTGTTGCTGGCGGCGGCGTAGCACTCATCGGTATCGCACTTATTCCGCTTCTCTCCAACATCTTTTCGTGATCAGAGACTAATGAATCAGCATAGTCACGGTCGGAAAATCAGAAGCGGACCGGGCGTCCGTTTCTGCAGAGGAGGATAAATAAGTGTTTGGTATTTTCGATAAAATCTCCGAATGGTTACATGATCTGCTCGTTGAAGGAGTGATCGATAACCTTGTCGGGATATTCAAGATGGTAACCGTTGAAACGATCACCATAAGCGCGGATGTAGCAAAGACACCATCAAATTTCTCCCCTTCGATCTTTTCCATGATAAAGAGCATATCAGAGACTGTCATAATGCCCATAGCAGGCATAATACTTACGATCATCGCCTGCTATGAGCTTATCCAGCTCATCATCGAGCATAATAATCTGGCGAACTTTGAAACATGGATCTTTTTGAAATGGATATTCAAAACATATGTTGCAGTTACTATCATTACCCACACATCTGATATCACCATGGCTATATTTGATGTGGCGCAACATGTGGTAGCGAAGGCGGCAGGGGTGGTGGTATCTTCAGCGTCCATAACCGCAACCGATGCGGCAACGCTTATGGAAACGGTAAATGCGATGAGTAACGGTTCATTACTTGGGCTATATCTTCAGACAGGAGTAGTGATGATAACACAGTTTGTTCTGAGCAAGATCATTTTTGTGATCGTCTATGCCCGAATGATAGAGATCTATCTCATCACAAGTCTTGCTCCCATACCGCTTGCTACATTCGGAAACAAGGAGCAGAGCCAGATCGGGCAGAATTATCTGAGAAGCCTTGCGGCGGTTGCTTTCCAAGGTTTTCTGATAATAGTCTGTGTCGGCATATATGCGGTACTTGTACATGACCTGGCAATCTCGACCGATATTTCGAGCAGTATCTGGGGTATTGTGGGATATACGGTACTTCTGTGTTTTTCGCTATTCAAGACAGGTACTCTTGCAAAGTCGATATTCTCAGCTCATTAAAGGAAAGAAGGAGGCCTAATGGCATCATACATAACTATACCGAGAGATCTCTCAAAGGTAAAAACGAAAGTAATATTCAATCTGACAAAACGACAGCTCATATGTTTTGGATCGGGTGCCCTGATCGGCGTTCCGGTCTTTTTTGTTTTGAAGCATTTCGGGGTTGAGATCAGTAATGCAGTGATGGTCATGATGATCATAATGATCCCGTTCTTTCTTTTTGCGATGTACGAAAGAAACGGACGACCCCTTGAAAAGGTTCTCGGGAACATCATCGAGGTCAGGTTTAAGAGACCAAAGGTGAGACCTTACGGGACCGACAATTACTATAACAGGCTGCTCAGGGAGAGGCAGGTCAGAAAGGAGGTAAAACGGATTGTTTCCAAAAAATCTGTTTAGAAAGAAACAAAACTCACCAAGGCTTCCCAAGGGACTTTCAGCGAAGGAACAAAAGCAGGTGCTCGAAGTGATAAAACGGGCACAAAAGAGATCATCTGTCCCTGTTACGGCACAGGACTCTATCCCGTTCATACAGATGTATAAGGACGGCACCTGCAAAGTCACGGAAGAGCTATACAGCCGTACGATCGAGTTCGAGGACATCAACTATAAACTTGCCATGTCGGAGGATAAACACGCCATTTTTGACGAGTGGTGCGGATTCTTAAATTTCTTTGACAGCTCGGTGAAGGTAGAGCTGAGCTTCCTTAATACTCTTGCAGATGAGGAAGAGTACAGGAAGCAGATCTATATACCCAGCCGGGGTGACGGATTCGACTCCGTCAGACAGGAATACTCAGAGATGATACAGTCCCAGCTCGCCGGGGGTAACAATGGCTTAATACGAAGAAAATTTATCACTTTCGGTATCGAGGCCAATGATATCACGGAGGCAAGGACAAAGCTTATGAGTGTACAGTCCGGTATCGTGAGCAATTTTAAGAAGCTTGGTGTCACGAACAAAGTGTTAAACGGAAAGGAAAGACTGGAAGTGATGCATTCGCTCTTTCATATAGGAGAGAAGCAGAAGTTCAGGTTTGACTGGAAATGGCTTCCCGAAAGCGGACTTTCGGTCAAGGACTTTATCGCCCCTTCCTCATTTACGTTTAAGAAGAACAGAAATTTTCAGATGGGTGCGACATACGGGGC
The DNA here is from genome assembly GCA_024693545.1 of Lachnospiraceae bacterium. GTDB lineage: Bacteria > Bacillota > Clostridia > Lachnospirales > Lachnospiraceae > RUG11977. The sequence continues at coordinate 2,134 of JAILKT010000148.1, read as the reverse complement.
TATGAGCTTCGTAGCGATCACAGCACCGGAACTTTCCGATGAGATGCTTGCGGATATACTTGAGCTTGATTCGGGACTTGCGGTTACGATGCATATACATTCGATCAATCAGACCGCAGCTATCAAGGAGATAAAACACAAGATCACGGAACTTGACCGTTCCAAGATCGAGGAACAGAAGAAGGCAGTGAGAGCCGGATATGATATGGACATCATCCCGTCGGACCTTGCAACATACGGAACCGATGCGAAGTCGCTTTTGAGGGAGCTTCAGAGCCGAAATGAGCGAATGTTCATTATCACGTTCCTCATCATGAACACGGGAGCGAGTGAAAAGGAACTTGAGAATACGGTGTTCCGTATGAACTCTGTGATCCAGAAGCATAACTGCAGTCTGATAAGGCTTGATTATCAGCAGGAGAAGGGGCTCATGAGCACACTTCCTCTTGCACTTAACAAGATCGATATAGAACGAAGCCTGACGACTTCTTCAACGGCGATCTTTGTTCCCTTTACAACTCAGGAACTCTTTCAGAGAGGTGAGGGATCGCTTTACTACGGGGTAAATGCGATAAGCAACAATCTTATCATGGCTGACAGGAAGAGGCTTAAAAATCCGAACGGACTGATACTGGGAACTCCGGGATCCGGAAAATCATTTGCGGCAAAGAGGGAGATAGCTAATGCCTTCCTTACAACTGACGATGATGTTATCATCTGCGATCCCGAGTCCGAGTATTCGGCACTCGTTGCGAGATTTAACGGGCAGGTCGTAAAGATAAGCCCTACGAGTGGGGATTATATCAATCCTATGGATATAAACATGAACTATTCGGAGGGGGACAGCCCATTAGCACTAAAGGCGGATTTTATCCTGTCACTGTGTGAACTTATCATCGGTGGGAAAGACGGACTGCAGCCTGTTGAAAAGACTGTCATAGACAGATCGATACATGAGGTGTACAGAGCGTATTTCGCCAACCCCGTTCCCGAAAACATGCCGCTTATGGAAGACCTTTATAATGCACTTCTCGAACAAGCCGAACCGGAAGCGAGAAGAGTTGCCACAGCACTCGAGATCTACGTAAAGGGTTCCCTAAATGTTTTTAACCACAGAACAAATGTGGAGCTTAAGAACAGGTTTGTCTGCTATGACATAAAGGATCTGGGAAATCAGCTCAAAAAGATCGGAATGCTCGTTGTTCAGGATCAGGTCTGGGGCAAGGTCACAGAGAACAGAGCGCAGGGCAGGTCGACAAGGTACTACATTGATGAGATGCATTTGCTCTTAAAGGAAAAACAGACAGCAGCTTATACGGTTGAGATCTGGAAGAGGTTCAGGAAATGGGGAGGGATCCCCACGGGTATTACCCAGAACGTGAGAGACCTGACGGACTCAAGCGAGATCCAGAACATCTTCGGTAATTCGGACTTTATCTATCTTCTAAATCAGGATGCCGACAGCCGTGAGATCATCGAAAAGGCTTTTTGCATAAGCCCGAATCAGATGGAGCATGTGGATCACTCGGGACCCGGTGAAGGCCTGATAATCTATGACAATATCATTCTTCCCTTCGTGGACAGGTTCCCGACTGACATTGAACTGTACAGATGCCTTACAACAAAGCTTTCGGAAGTTGTTGCAAGGGATGCGAGAGAAGAGGTGATGACGGATGGACCGAAAAAAACTGTATCGTAAAAGAACTGCAGAGGAAGTTGCGAAGCGGTTTGCATATACGTTTGACAGGGCAACGGATCATTCGGGCTCAGCCGATAATCCGGGGTCACGGGATCCTTCGGAAGAAACAGTAAATATGGTCATAGACTCCGCTCAGTACGGTGGAAGACGGTCTGCCGAGGTTTTAAGAACTTATAGCAGGAAGCTGAGGGACAGGCCGCTTTTTGAGATGAAGAGACCTTCGGAAGCTTTATCTGCCACGGGAAGAAAAGGTTTCGGGACAGAAAAGGTTTTGAGCGAAGCAAAGAAACACCAGAAAAAGAGGATCAAGCGTGAATATGCAAAGAAAGCAGGCAAAAAAACTGTAAAGAAAGCCGGGGATATCGGAAAAAAGTTCGTGAAGAAAACAGGAAGTGCCGTAAGTAAAATTTTTAAAGGACTTATGGCACTTTTCAT
>JAILKT010000114.1 GCA_024693545.1 Lachnospiraceae bacterium | reverse complement strand
GACAGCATGAACGGTGAGATCAAAACACAGGGAATAGTTCTGTTATCGGCACCTTGCGGAGAGTACGACAGAAGGCTTGTCGTACTTACGGCGCAAAGGGGAAAGATAACCGTATTTGCGAGGGGCGCCCGCAGGCCGGGAAGCTCCTTTTCAGCCTGTACTCAAACATTTACGTTTGCTGTTTTTACGCTTTACGAAGGCCGGGAGGCATATTCATTAAAGACGGCCGAGCAAATGCGTTTCTTCGAAGAACTCAGGGACGACCCGGTAAGAGCCTGCTACGGAATGTATTTCTGCGAAATGGCGATGAACTGTGCGCGTGAAGGCATGGATGAAGAGACGCTCATGAAACTGTTATTTCTTGCACTTGCGGCACTTGCGAAGAATGTTATCGATGCTAGGCTTGTAAGAGCGGTCTTTGAGATCAGGTGCATTGCAGAGTTCGGAGAGGCACCGCTGACGGAAGGAACATGGTACAGCCGTAGGGGTAACGGTCTTACGGATGAAGTGGGACGCGGTGATATGGGCGTTATCGGATACGGAAGCACCGGCAGCTACAGTCCCGGATACGGCAGCGATAGAAGCGGGAATGCAGGATACGGACCCGCCGGCAGCGGCACATCACACAGCTTCGCTGTGAGCCATGATACGGTGAGCCTCACATCTTACGTTATCAGATCGTCGCTGATAGATATATTCACTTTCTCCGTTCCGAAAACGACGATACTTGAATTACTGAGTGTTTCGTCGGATTGGAGCGAATACCGGATAGGAAGGAAACTTAAAAGCAAGGAAATCCTGGAGGCATTCGAAAGTGAGGATGGGGACCCTTTTTGAAATCTGTCCCGAGTCATAAATCCGTTCCAAAACAGATGAAAAATAAGGGCGTAAAATCCGGAAAAATTGTGAATTGTACCCTGTAGAAAAACAATTGTACGACAGGTGAAGAAAATTATGAAAAACCGCGAAAAATGAGAATTTTTTGCGGTTTTTTTCTTGCAAAAATTTGGGATAGCCTATAAAATGTAAAAGTTATATAGAAGAGAAAGGAAAAAGACAAGATGGAAAAGACGATGGAAAAAATCGTAACGCTCGCCAAGGCCAGAGGTTTCGTATACCCCGGTTCGGAGATTTATGGCGGGCTTGCCAATACCTGGGACTACGGCAACCTGGGTGTTGAGCTCAAGAACAACGTTAAGCGTGCCTGGTGGAAGAAGTTCATCCAGGAGTCACCTTATAACGTTGGCGTTGACTGCGCAATTCTTATGAATCCGCAAACATGGGTCGCTTCAGGACATCTCGGCGGATTTTCGGATCCTCTTATGGATTGCCGTGCGTGCAAGGAACGTTTCAGAGCAGATAAGCTTATCGAAGATTATGCTGCCGAGAAAGGGATCACTCTTGAAGGCTCTGTTGACGGCTGGACTAAAGAGCAGATGGAGAACTTTATCAAAGACAACAAGATTCCTTGCCCTTCATGCGGAAAGCATGATTTCACAGATATCAGACAATTCAATCTTATGTTCAAGACCTTCCAGGGCGTAACGGAAGATGCGAAGAGCACCGTATACCTGCGTCCCGAGACGGCACAGGGCATATTTGTAAATTTCAAAAACGTTCAGAGAACTTCCCGTAAGAAGGTACCTTTCGGTATCGGACAGATCGGAAAGTCTTTCCGTAACGAGATCACACCCGGTAACTTCACGTTCAGAACACGTGAGTTCGAGCAGATGGAGCTTGAATTCTTCTGCAAGCCCGGCACAGACCTTGACTGGTTTGAGTATTGGCGTGCGTTCTGTCGTGACTGGCTCATCAGCCTCGGTATCAAGGAAAATGAGATGAGACTCCGTGATCACAGCCCCGAAGAGCTTTGCTTTTATTCAAAGGGTACGACCGACATCGAGTTCCTCTTCCCGTTCGGTTGGGGCGAGCTGTGGGGAATCGCAGACAGAACCGATTATGATCTGAATCAGCATCAGAATGTTTCGGGCGAAGACATGAGCTACTTCGACGACGAGACAAACGAGAGATACATTCCTTACGTAGTTGAACCTTCTCTCGGTGCTGACCGCGTGGTTCTTGCATTCCTATGCGCAGCTTATGATGAGGAAGAGCTTGAGGGTGGAGATATGCGTACGGTTCTTAGGTTCCATCCCGCACTTGCACCTGTTAAGGTGGGCATCCTGCCCCTGTCAAAGAAACTTTCGGACAGTGCAATGACGATCTACACAGAGCTATCCAAATATTATAACTGTGAGTTCGACGAAAGAGGAAATATCGGTAAGCGTTATCGCAGACAGGATGAGATCGGAACACCTTATTGTGTTACATATGATTTTGATTCCGAAAACGATGGATGTGTTACGGTTCGTGAGCGTGACACTATGGAGCAGGTTCGTCTTCCTATCGGAGAACTTAAGGCTTATCTTGACGAGAAACTTGCGTTCTGAGATGTGCTTGATTCGTGATTTTTTTGTTCATTTTTTGTTTTCATGTTATACCGAATGTGATATAATGAAAAAGCTATTGGGTGTAGCAGAAAACAGTACTATATAGTTTATTAGGAGGAGAAATTAATGACTAAATGGGTCTATCTTTTCACAGAAGGAAATGCGGGTATGAGAAATCTCCTTGGAGGTAAAGGAGCAAACCTTGCAGAAATGACCAATATCGGACTTCCTGTTCCTCAGGGATTCACAATTACTACGGAAGCATGTACTCAGTACTATGAAGACGGCCGCCAGATCAACGACGAGATCATGGGCCAGATCATGGAGTACGTTAAGAAGATAGAAGATATAAACGGTAAGAAGTTCGGTGATCTTAAGAATCCCCTTCTTGTTTCTGTTCGTTCGGGTGCTCGTGCATCTATGCCCGGTATGATGGACACGATCCTCAACCTCGGTCTTAACGACGAGGTAGTCGCTGCCATGATCGCCGGAAACCCCGATCCCAATTTTGAGAGATTCGTATACGATTCATATAGGCGTTTCATCCAGATGTTCTCGGATGTCGTTATGGAAGTCGGAAAGAAATATTTTGAAGCACTCATCGATGAGATGAAAGAGAAGAAGGGCGTTAAGCTTGATATCGAGCTCAATGCCGCAGACCTTAAAGAGCTTGCACAGCAGTTCAAGGCTGAGTACAAGAAGCAGCTCGGACAGGACTTCCCTTCGGATCCCGTTGTTCAGCTCAAAGAAGCCGTTCGCGCCGTATTCCGTTCATGGGATAACCCCAGAGCAAACGTTTACCGCCGCGACAACGACATCCCTTATTCATGGGGTACGGCAGTTAACGTAATGCCCATGGTATTCGGTAACTTGAACAACGAATCCGGTACAGGTGTTGCGTTTACACGTGATCCCGCTACAGGCGAGAAGAAGCTTATGGGTGAGTTCCTCGTTAACGCACAGGGCGAGGACGTAGTTGCCGGTGTTCGTACGCCCATGCCCATCAGACAGATGGAAGAGCAGTTCCCCGAAGCATTCAAGCAGTTCGTTGAAGTATGCAACACACTTGAAAATCATTACCATGACATGCAAGATATGGAGTTTACGGTTGAGAACAAGAAGCTTTACATGCTTCAGTGCCGTAACGGAAAGCGTACAGCTCAGGCAGCTCTCAAGATCGCTTGCGACCTCGTTGATGAGGGCATGAAGACAGAGCAGGAAGCTGTTGCGATGATCGATCCGAGAAACCTCGATACACTCCTTCATCCTCAGTTCGATACAGCTGCACTTAAGGCTGCACAGGCACTCGG
>JAILKT010000013.1 GCA_024693545.1 Lachnospiraceae bacterium | reverse complement strand
AAAGCATTCGGGGTTTTTACTATATTTTTATAAAACTCAAAAATTCTTTTAAAAAAAGATGGACAAATATCAAAATTGTGATATTATAGTTATACCGACCGAACGGTCGGTCGGAAAATCGGACATTGATTATGCCCGTTGCTTTTATTTTTTTGCGCCAAAATTCACCTGTTGCAAAACAGAGTTCATATAATCAGGAGTTTTTATGTCAAAGTACAGTGTCAGAAAACCTTATACAGTTCTAGTCGGAGTGTTGCTTGTAATAGTACTCGGAGTTGTTTCTGTTACGAGAATGACTGCGGATCTTTTACCAAATATGAGCTTTCCGTATGTTGTCGTAATCACCACATATCCCGGCGGAACGCCCGAAGAAGTTGAAAGAAATGTTACTGCGCCGATTGAAGCACAGATGGCTACCACTTCGAATATCAAGAATATTCAGTCGATGTCTTACAACAATTATTCGCTGGTCATTCTTGAATACGAACAGAGCAGTAATATGGATTCCATAGTTATTCAGATGCAGCAGAAACTCGACCAGGTATCGGGTTCATTTCCTACGGGTGTAGGTTCGCCTCTTATCATGCAGATTGACCCTTCGATGTTACCCGTAATGGTTGCATCCGCGGATGTCGAAGGCATGAATCAGATTGAGATTACCGACTATGTAAATACTACTGTTGTTCCCTATCTTGAAAGTACGGAGGGTGTTGCAAGCGTCACCACCATAGGAAGCGTTGAAGAAAAGATTCAGATAACGCTTGATGAAGACAAGATTGATAAAATAAACAAAGATGTTTTGGCAAAAATCGAAGACAGCTTTATCGATGCCCAGGAAGAAATCGATGAAGCAAAAGAAAAGCTCGATGAAGGAGAGCAGGAAATAAAGGACGGTCAGAGTAAGCTTGCCAAAGAACTCGCAAACGGAGCCAATGAAATTGTCAACGGCAAGATTCAGGCATATATAGGTGAGGCTGCCATTGACAGCAATCTTTCGACACTCACAAATTTAAAACCTGCGCTTGAAAATGCCATAAATGCAGTCAATGCTTACAATCAGGAATTAAGCGTATATATGGAGCAGTACAATACGCTGCTTACATATAAAAATCTTCTTGATAACGGTACGGATGATGAGATATTTGCGGCTACGGGAATGACCAGAGCGCAGCTTATGGCTGTTATGGCGGAGCTTTCCGCATCCGCACCTCAGCAAATGCCGGATTCGACAGCTGTTCAGCAGGCTCTTGGGGCAGTTGTTGCAACGGGCGTTGATTTAAGAACACTCGGTATTACTGCCGATTTTACGGATCTTCAGGCACTTTCATCACAGATGGCACGTGCTCTCGCACAGGTCAATACTTCAATCGCAACTCTTCAGGCGGCAAAACAGCCTCTGACAGAAGGCAAGATTTCACTTGATGATGCTTATAAAAAATTAAACGAAGGGCTCATAAACGGCATACTCGAAATCAGCAAAGGCGCCACAGAAATCGCCAATGCGAAAAATGCTCTCGAGCAGGGTCAGGGTCAGCTTGACAGTGCAAAGGAAGAGGCCATAAAAGCAGCCGATGTTTCAAATATAGTTACGGCGGAAATGCTCGGCAATCTTATCGTCGCACAGGATTTTTCCATGCCCGCAGGATATGTTCCGGACGGCAACAAACAGTATCTTATCAATGTCGGAGACAGCGTTAATACCGTAGAAGATCTTAAAAACATGGTTCTTTTGGATCTTGGAATGGACGGCATCAAACCTATCTGCGTAAAAGATGTTGCCACGGTTGAAATAGTAAACAACGCGTCTGAATCATATTCAAAAATCAACGGCAACCCCGCAGTAATGCTTTCGATAGAAAAGCAGACCGGATATTCAACAGGCGATGTTACAGACAGACTGCTTGACCGCTTTGAGCAAATGGAAGAAGAAACTCCCGAACTTAATATGGCGGTTTTGATGAACCAGGGCGTTTATATCGACATTGTTGTATCGAGCGTCCTTCAGAACATGCTTATCGGCGCAGCGCTTGCGATTATCATTTTGATTTTATTCCTAAAAGATTTTAAATCGACATTTATCATTGCATGTTCGATTCCTTTGAGCGTTATTTTTGCAATTGTGCTTATGTATTTCTCGCACATTACGTTAAATATCGTTTCCCTTTCAGGCTTGGCACTGGGCATAGGCATGTTGGTAGATAACTCCATTGTAGTTATTGAAAATATATACCGACTAAGAAAAGAAGGCGTTACAGTCAAAAAAGCCGCGGCAGAAGGAGCAAAGGGTGTAGGCGGAGCTATTGCGGCATCCACACTTACCACAATCTGCGTATTTGTTCCCATCGTATTTTCCAAGGGCATCACAAAACAGCTCTTTGTCGATATGGCATTAACCGTAGGATATACGCTTACAGCATCGCTTATCGTGGCACTTACATTTGTTCCTGCGGCTGCTTCTCTCATGATAAAAGACGGTGAAGAAAAGCAGACAAAACTCTTTGACAGAATAAGAGATTTATATGCTTCGTTTTTACGAAACGTATTAAAGGTGAAACCGCTTGTTTTAATCCTTGCGCTTTTGCTTTTTGCAGGAAGCGTTTATGCGGGATTTTACAGAGGATTTTCGTTCTTTGATATGGAGGTCGAAGTCGATCAGATTTCAATGACCGTGGCTCCGCCAAAGGGTGCGGAAATGACGGATGAAGAACTGATGGATGTCTGCGAAGAGGTTACCGCAAGAATAATTGATATAGACGGCATTGATACAATCGGTGCAATGATGGGTGCGGACAGTCTTCTAAGTTCCTTCGGAATGGGGGGCGGAGGAGCCACATTCTATATTCTTCTTGATGAAGAAAGCGACCGTAAAATGAAGGATATCCAGGCAGATATCATCGACAGAACGAAGGATTTAAACTGCGATATCGATGTCACAACATCATCTACGGATATGACGTCTCTTTTAGGAAGCGGTCTCTCAATAATGGTTAAAGGTCGTGACCTTGACAAGATAAGAGAATACACCGAAGAAGTAGTTGCCATCATGGAAGAAACACCCGGCGTAATCGACATCAACGACGGACTTTCCGATACCACGCCCGCACTAAAAATTCACGTGGATAAATTAAAAGCGATGGAGTATCAGATGACAACGGCACAGGTCTACATGGAAGTAATGAAAGCCATAATGCCCGATACCGCAACAGCCAATCTCTCCGCAGAGCTCAAGGATTACGACATTTACGTTATCTCTGACGAGCAGAAAGACACCACGCTTCAGGATATAAAAAATCTCAAATTCGATTACACCGACAGGGACGGAAAACACTATAAAATTCCTCTCTATAAAATAGTAACGTTTGAGGAAACGGACACATTAAACATCATCAACCGTGATGCGCAGACCAAGTATATTAAAGTTACGGCTCAGATTGACGATGATCACAATATTTCATTTGTCGGCAACGAACTTGAAAACCGATTTAAAGAAATCGATATGCTTGAAGGTTACAAGATTGAGATGAGCGGCGAAGACGAAATGATTCAGGATGCCCTGCAGCAGGTACTTTTAATGCTTATCCTTGCGGTAATATTTATTTACCTAATCATGGTGGCTCAGTTCCAGTCGTTCCTTTCGCCCTTCATCATCATGTTTACGATTCCGCTTGCATTCACCGGAGGCTTCTTCGCACTCTTTGCGACAGGCTACAATGTATCGGTCATCGGCGCCGTAGGCTTTGTAATGCTGGCCGGTATCATAGTTAACAACGGTATCGTTATGGTCGATTATATCAACCAGTTAAGAGAGGCCGGAATGGGTAAAAAGGACGCAATAGTCGAGGCTGCGAAAACGAGACTCCGTCCGATTTTAATGACCACGCTGACCACTGTAATATCGATGTCAACACTGGCACTGGGACTCGGAGGAGGTTCATCGATGATGCAGCCGATGGCAATAGTTATGATAGGCGGACTTGTCTATGGTACACTGCTTACGCTTCTGGTGGTTCCCTGTCTCTACGATTTGTTTAACTCAAACAAATCAATGAAGAAGGACGAATACGGAGAACTCATAAAAGAAGAGGAAACCGTTTTATCACCTGTGGTAGCACAAGAAATAAATGATGGTATAATACATTTTGACAGCATGGAATAAACGGGGGTTTAGGAAATGATAAACGAAGATCTTTACGGATATATTCAGGAAATGGAAAATCTTCCCGAAAAGGAAGTTAAAATCTATGCTGCGGTAGGAGAGCTCATAAAAGAAGGCAAAGACGTCATGGGCCTTACAATCAGCGAGATTTCCAATCG
>JAILKT010000080.1 GCA_024693545.1 Lachnospiraceae bacterium | reverse complement strand
AGTCTTTGCTGAAACCTCACCTGCTAACCTTTTGCATTACTCATAAATAATGCTCAGTTATCAAGTGTTATCATTTTGTTATCAAATCGCTTTTCAAAATCCTTAGAATCCGCATAAATACAGTATTCTTCAGACTTCGTTAATTATTCCCATTCAATTGTTGCTACAGGCTTGGGACTGAGGTCATAAGCGACCCTGCTTACACCCTTAACTTCGCTTATGATCCTGTTAACGATCTTGCCGAGAACTTCATAGGGGATAGGCTCTATAGTTGCGCTTGTTGCGTCAACCGAGTTGACTGCACGGATAATTACGATCCAGTCATCTGTACGCTTGCCGTTCTTAATACCGGTTGAAGTGATGGGCGGAACTACCGTGAAGTACTGCCATACTTTGCCTTCAAGGCCTGCTGCGGCAAATTCCTCACGAACGATCGCATCGGATTCGCGAACTGCCTCAAGACGATCACGTGTGATGGCACCTGTACAACGAACGCCGAGTCCGGGACCGGGGAAAGGCTGACGATAAACCATATTGTCGGGAAGGCCGAGTGCCTTACCCACTACGCGAACCTCATCCTTATAAAGGAACTTGACGGGCTCAACAAGTTCAAAGTTGAGCTCTTCGGGAAGTCCGCCGACATTGTGATGAGCCTTAACTCCGTCAGATTCAAGAATATCGGGATAAATGGTTCCCTGTGCAAGGAATTTTATTCCTTCCTGTTTGCGTGCCTCTTCAGCGAACACTTCTATGAATTCGCCGCCGATGATCTTACGCTTCTTTTCGGGATCCGAAACTCCCTCAAGTTTATTTAAAAATCTGTCTACCGCATCTACATATACGAGGTTTGCCGAAAGCTGTCTGCGGAATACGTCGATAACCTGCTCGGGTTCTCCCTTACGAAGAAGTCCGTGATTAACATGTACACATACGAGCTGCTTTCCGATTGCCTTAATAAGGAGAGCTGCTACAACCGACGAATCCACGCCGCCCGAAAGCGCAAGAAGGACTTTGCCGTCACCGACAGTCTTCTTTATGATCTCTACCTGCTCATCGATAAACTTCATTGCTTTTTCCGTGTCATTGATTCTTTCCATGCTTTCGGGACGCTTGTTATCCATTTTCTTTCCTCCTGATTTTTCGTGAATATCGCAGATTACCTCTTAATCCTGATGGTCTGTGCCGGTTTTACGGCTGCTTTTTCCGGTTTTATTGCTGCCTCTTCCCGTTTTACGGCTGCTTCCTGTCAGCCGTCTTTTAACCTTTGATATATTACTCTGAAAAAACAGCTTTTGCAACATCTTTTCTGCTCATTTTATAACAATAACACCTTGCACCATAAGCTCATATACAACCGCAACACCAATCCACAGAATTATCCCCACCGCCAAATAAATATTCATTATTCCGGTGCGGGGCAGATCAGAAATAGTGTCAGTCGTTGCAATATGGCCGTTCGCTTCTTCCATTTTGTCGATATACTTATTTCTCATTCTGAAAATCCCGAACTGAGGCATAAAGCTTTTCATATGTTCATATCTTCCGGAAATAAGTGCCATTCTGCCCAGCAGCTTATAGATTCCGACAATTCCGAGTACCGCAAGTCCCGCAACGATTAAAACAGTCGTAATCTTTACCATCGTTGCAAACATTCCCATCGCTTCACTGTCTACCATAAGTTCAGCAAATTTGTTATCGCCTGTTCCCAAAAGCTCATTTGTCTGTTTGATCGCTATATCTGAATAATATAAATAATACATCATCGTTATTGAAAGTACATTGGTGAAGAAATGCATAGCCATAGTCGTAATGATCGAATCCGTTGCTTCTACCACAAGCGCCATCACGATCCCGACAACAAACGCATATGCGAACTGATTGATATTTCCGTGTATAAGCGCAAAGCACAACGAAGTAAACAGTATTGATGCCTTAATTCTTCCCGATCTCTTAAATGCCGAAAAAATAAGGCCACGCGATAAACACTCCTCCAGAACGGAAGCTGAAACTCCCATTGACAAGATCATCAGAATATAAGGCGTTTCCGCGATGTTACCGCCTATGCTTACCTCAACTACGTTTGGGGTAAACATTTGCGTGATCAAATTACACATACTCATAAGCGGCATCGCGCATATTTCCACCAAAACTGCCATGAGGATCACGCGGATTTTCACCGGTTTTATCCTGAGCATCGGTACAAACTGTTTTCTGTCCCAAAACAGAAAAACCAATCCCGGCAGAACAACAAGCATCTCGGCTATCAAAGTCCTGAGCCAATACTCTTTGATTCCACCAAGTATGCCGAAAAACGAAGTTCCCTCTATGATAACAAGTAATAAAATAATGACTACGCCTACGAGCTTTACCTCAATCCCCGGCTTTTCATATTGTCTTTTCCCCACAACAAAACCCTCTCTTTTCTTTTTTTCTGCTGACATACCGTTTCTTTCCGATTCGGCGACTGTCGCTGTATATAGCGTTTCTTTTCAAACTGCTGACTGTCGCTGCATATAGCGTTTCTTTTAAATTTGCGACCTCAGTATATAAGTATTACAAAAATAAACCATAAATGCAATAGAATAAGAAAAACATTCATTTATAACAAGCTTTATGCTATAATCGTGCTGCGCCGATTATCAAAAAGCCGCAACCGAAAGGAACAGACATGGAACTCGGAAAGATCAACACAGTAAAAATAGCACGCATGACACCTCACGGTGCTTATATAACGGATGCAGATGATGAGCATAGCACACTCGTGTCAGATGCAGAATCCGAAGGCAGATCCGCTTTGCCGGTTTCGGACGGATGCAGATCCGCTTTGCCGGTTTCGGACGGATGCAGATCCGCATTGCCGGTTTCGGACGGAGTACCCACCCGTGGCACCATTACATCCGAAATTCTCCTTCCGAACGGAGAGATGACCGCCAAGCTCAGCAAAGGCGACATTACAGAATGTTTCATTTACCTTGACTCGGAAGACCGGCCGATCGCCACCATGAAACGTCCGCTCCTTACTCTCGGTGAAACCGCAGTCCTGACATGTCTCGAAGTGACACAGCTCGGAACTTTCCTCGATTGGGGACTGAAGAAGGATCTCTTTCTTCCTTACCGCGAGCAGACCAGGCGCCCCAAGCAAGGCAGTAAAGTTCTCGTTGCCCTCTATATCGACAAATCGGGTCGCCTCTGTGCCACGATGAAACTGTATAAATATCTGAGAAACGATTCACCCTACAAAACAGGCGACCGTGTACTCGGACGAATTTACGAAACCGGCCGTGATGAAGGCGCTCATGTTGCGGTTGACGGTGTTTTCCGCGCTCTTATACCGAAAAAAGATCTCGTTACCGACGTAAATATCGGAGACGAGATCAGATTACGTGTCGCACGCGTCCTTCCGGACGGTAAACTTGTACTTGCTATGCGCGATCCTTCACATATTCAGATTTATGCCGATTGTGAACTCATCCTCGGACGACTCGAAGCCGCACCCGGACATTTCCTTCCTGTCCATGACAAAACCGACACCGATGTCATCCGCAGAACCTTCGGTATGTCAAAGAATTCATTTAAACGTGCTGTCGGTCATCTCATGAAAGAAGGAAAGATTTCGCAGGATCTCTCAGGGATAAAACTTAATCCCACAGAGTAATACAGGTCTCTCACCGATAGCGAGTTTGTCATAATCCCCCGTTTAAATAAGTGAGGGATTCTCTCACTGAGATAAAAGAGCGCAATCCACCTGCCTGCATATATCGCCACATGTGCGTTTTATCCTTCTGCGCAGACTTTTTCAAGTGTCTCGATAAGGACTTCTTTCTCAATAGGCTTGGATACAAGATACTTAAGGCCGAGCGACTCCACTTCGCTCACGGTATCATGATCGCAAAGCGAACTGAGCATAACGATCTTGATCTCGGGCGCTACTTCGATCAGCTTCTCGGCTGTCTCAATGCCATCGATACCGGGCATAACGATGTCGAGGGTAATAATGTCAGGTTTAAGTTCCTGAGCCATACGGATACCGTCCTCACCGTTCTTTGCATGTCCCACTATCTCGTAGTCAAGGCCTTCAAGTGTTGCCGCTACCTCTTTGTAAATAAACGGCGAATCATCGATAATAAGGATTTTCTTCATATTATTCCTTTCTTTAGATTCTTTCTGAATCTATTCTATGATTGATCACATCTGTTGTTCGGTTAATGCCTGTGTATCAGTTACTTGAATATTCGGGTAAAATGTCATACGAAACAACCATGTTGACGCTTCCGTAATCACTTCCGAAATCGACACGTGCGGTGTCGCTGAACTGATTATCCTGCGTTGTTGTTCTGTACAGCCCCCGGATCATAACCGGAATAACAAATCTTGATGCTCTACCTGTCTCGTTGTTGATCTTTGAAATGAATCTTCCGAAGCACATGTTTATGTACTCTTTGAAATATGCATCTCTGTCTTCCTGAGACAATTGACTGTTCTTGCTCATCCTGTTCACGATCTCGTCAACAAGCAGTGACGGGAATGTGCTCACAACCTTTGATTTAAAGATTCCTTTTGACAGGACAACCACAGATATCGGTGCCTCGATCCTCTTTTTCCGAGGCGGCGGTTCTTTAAGTTCAATCTGAGCAACCGTTTGCGTGACTGCCGGATAGACCGAACGTATGGTATCCTCTATAAAGCGGTCATTAATTTCGATAGTATATCCCCCCTTACCTGTCAAGGAACCTCATCTTGTTGTCCCTATCGTTCTTTGTCTGTGTTTTTTGGGGGTCGGAAGGTCTTCTGGAAGCGTTCGCAAATGACTGCTGCATCTTGAATTTGCAGGCAGGACAATATCTTCCGGTCAGAATGCTGGCACCGCAGCTTTCACATTCGATTCCTACTACAGAACCTTCCGCAAAGGTAAGGCGCTCCTCACGTACCCACTGCTTGATCATCTTAACTGAAGTATCGGTTTCATCGGCAACCTTTTGGATGTTGGCTCCCGGATTGTCTCTGATGTACTCCTTACACACCTGAAACTTTTCTTCCATCGCCGCCATACAAGCCGGACAAGCAGGGGTACTGGGTCCAAGGTAATTATAAAGTTTTCCGCAACCTCTACATGATCTGACTTCCATATAATCACTCCTTCCGTTTTATATAACGTGCCCAGGCACGATAACTTTAACGCCTATATGACACGGCTTCCGTTTCCCTTGCCGTATTTCTTTACTATATCCCGGCTCCGATCGAAATATTCAGCAGTCCGATTTCGGTGACGCCGGCTTCTTTAAGCTTACTTGCACAATTCTCCATCGTAGTTCCGGTCGTATATATGTCATCAACGATCATAACCCGTGACAGCTCCGATTCGACCCTTTCTCTCGGATAATCAATTTCGTTAAGTGCAAATGCGCCCTCAAGATTTCGCCTTCTCATTATACTTCCGAGATTCTTTTGAAAATCGGTTTTACGCGCACGTATCAGCCAATCGGATACGACAGGGATCTCCATCATTTCGCCGATCTTTTCGCAAATGAGTTCCGCCTGATTATAGCCTCGCTCCTCAAGCCTCGTTTTATGAACAGGAACAGGAACAAGCGCACACGGTTCAAAACTTCTTATCTTCGCACCAGCACGGCTCACAGCCATCGCCGCAAAATAATCGACATTGTCCGTTTGACCGTGGAACTTAAGTCCGCTCATCGCATTTCTCATTAAATCATCATAAATGAAAATCGAAACACCGAACGAGTTGCTTCTTGTCGAATTCGCACATGTGTAACACATTTCTTCGTTACCGTACTCAAGAGGTCGCCCGCAGATCATACATGCAGGCTCTTTTATCAGTGTGAATTCCCTGCTGCATTCCTCACACACAAGTGCTCCTGTGGGAAGTACAATGCCGCATCCCGGACATTTTCTCGGAAATAAAAGACGAGTCAATCCATCTCTCAATCTGTTCTCCTCCACGACTGTTTGGTCGAACTTCATCTTGTGTACAGGGAGCTGCTTTTTCATCTTTAGATAATTATACCATGTTTATCATTGTATTGCACGTTATTTTTTCGCTTTTTGCAATTATTTTTATTATATTCACAAATATAGCGATTATAAACACTACTTCCTGTATTTTCAGTGCATCTCAGTTATGCATTCGATAAGTCCGGAATACCGTTTTTGCTCATTTTCATTGTGGATCATATTGCTGACAGTCTGCCTGCTGCCGATGATGATCACGCATTTCTTCGCACGCGTGACCGCCGTATAGAGTATGTTTCTGTTGAACAGCTGTGACGGACCCGAAAGAAGAGGGATAATAACCGCGGGATACTCGCTGCCCTGTGACTTATGTATTGTCACGGCGTAAGCAAGCTCGAGTTCATCAAGCTGTGAGAATGGATATTCTACGAATCTGCTATCATCAAATTCTATAACCATATGCTGGGCGAAGGTGTTGATCTGCCGGATCCTTCCCATATCGCCGTTATATATGCCCGTTCCGGTACTGCGAATAAATCCGTGTTCACGGATCTCCCACTCGATATGATAATCATTCCTGGTCTGCATTACCTTATCGCCTTCGCGGAAAATGATATCACGATATTCCATTTGTCTGCGTCCCTCTTCGGGCGGATTGAGAAATCGCTGCAGGATCGTATTAAGATTAACGGTTCCAAGGTCACCCTTCTTCATGGGCGACAGGACCTGAATATCAAAGATATCCTCATCAACATAGCGGGCGAGCCGTCCACCGACGAGGTTACCTATGACGGCAAGGATCTCATTCGAAGAAAGCCTCTCCATCATAAAGAAGTCTTTTGATCTGTTATCAAGTTTGGGTATATCCCCATGGTTGATCATATGGGCGTTGACTATGATATCGCTCTCCATCGCCTGTCTGAAGATGCGGGTCAGGCATACCGCGTTAAAGCGGTGTGAAGCAATGATATCCTTAAGGACATTTCCGGGACCGACGCTCGGAAGCTGATTGGCATCACCTACAAGTATAAGCCTTGTTCCGACGCAGACGGCCTTGAGAAGTGCATGCATAAGCGGAAGATCGACCATTGACATTTCGTCGATTATCACGGCATCCGCTTCGAGCGGGTTATCCTCGTTTCTCTCAAAGGAAAATCTTCCTCTTCTTCTACCCGCGATATCATCCGGGGCACCCTGACATCCAAGAAGTCTGTGAATCGTGAGCGCCTCACGTCCGGTTGTCTCCGTTATCCTCTTAGCCGCGCGTCCCGTAGGCGCTGCGATCAGGATCGTCATCCCCTTGCTTTCAAAAAAGGATATCATGGCGCGAATGGTTGTTGTTTTACCTGTTCCGGGTCCGCCGGTGAGAATAAACACACCATGCTTATACGCTTCGCGCACAGCCTGTTTTTGAAGATTATCAAGCTCGACGTTGTCATCTCTTCCGATCCTTGCGAATTCCGACTCGGAAATCTCGCCGCCATATTGGTCCATAGCATCGATATCAAGAAGCATGCGGGCCACACCCAGCTCCATATAATAAAAAGGTGTGCGGTAAACCTTGCCCGGTTCATCCATGCCGGCGGATGCTCCGCCTTTAACTATGACGTTTCCCTCGATCGTAAGATCGTCAAGGGCGCTGCGCACATCGCTTTCATCTACGCTAATGAGTCCGCATACCTCCGCCGTGAGCATATCTGAGGGCAAATACGTATGTCCCGCTGCCTCGGCAAGCGTCAGCGCATAAAGAACAGCCGCGCGTATCCTGTGTTCACAGTCTTCCTTAATTCCAATGCTCATTGCAAGATTATCGGCAGTCTTAAAGCCGACACCCTGAATGTCCTGCGCAAGTCTGTATGGATTATCGAGTATTATCTTCTTCGCTTCATGACCGTATTCTTTATGTATCTTGAGAGCAAGGCTGTTGGTTATCCCGTATTTCTGAAGGAAGATCATAAGGTCCCTGATCCCGCGCTTTTCTTCAAAGGATTCGCTGATCGAGCGTGCGAGCTTAACGCTTATGCCTTTGATATCGACAAGCGCCTCAGGTTCCTCCTCGATCACTCTGAAAGTATCATCCCCGAATGCCTCAACTATCCTGTGTGCAAGTTTAAGACCTATGCCTTTTATCACACCGCTTCCGAGGTATCTTTCCATAGCTGCGGCATCGTTCGGTTCTATATTTTCATAAGAAATGACCTCGATCTGATCCCCGTAAATCGGATGATGCTTATCGCGGCCGCTTATCTTCAGGCATTCTCCTTCGGCAATAAAAGAAAAGCCACCTACACAGGTGACCGGCTGATCTTTACCCGATACCATCAACTCCAAAACAGTGTAGCTCGTTTCCTCGTTGCGATAGATGATGTTATTGACAGTGCCCTCTATTTCCCTCAACAAATTTCTCCTGTTCTTACATATAAATATCTGCCGTTACCCCATTCATGCCGATAAACGACGAACGCATCCGTTTTATTTGTTATATGGATTTTTCGTCTGTATCAGCGCTCTTGACAACCGGCATGTTTCGTTTCATAGAATCAAATAGTTTCTGCGCGATCCCAATATCTCCGCTCTCGGATATCATCTTCGAATATTCCTCATAAAGCTTGTCTCCGAACATCGAAAGATAGGGATTTTCTTTCTCCTGTTTGGGTACGACCGCTTCCTTAACATCAGTAAGGACCTGCTCCAAAAGATATGCTTCGAAGCTCTTGCAGACGTCCATAAGTTCTTCATCGCTCGCGTTTGACAGATCACCCTTAAGCTTCTTTTCAAGCCCGCCCAGCTTTGAATTAGCTGCTGTCTGCTTATTGTAGCGGTCCATTACCGCGTTTATATCCGAACTGACCGATATAGCCATGTTGCACTCCTTTCATTTCGCTTCGCCCCAATCTCATTCGCAATCCGCTTCGCTTCTTGCTCATGTCTTGGGGCGGACTACTGCTTCGCAGTATCTGCCTCGTCATTTATGATTTGCCCGAAAGCAAGCTTTCGTCAAATCATTCTGACTCGCAGACCAGCGAAAAGCAATCCTTAGGATCTCAGGTTATTAGCCTGCTGCATCATTTCGTCCGATGCGGTGATGACCTTTGAATTCATTTCGTACGCCCTCTGGGTGACGATCATATTGACGATCTCATCAACAGTTGCAACGTTTGATCCTTCGAGGTATCCGGAATGGATCTTGCTTGTTGTGAGGAGCGGATCGTCGGCTTCAAGTCTGGGAACGCCCGAGTTCTCGCTCTCGCGGAACATACTTCCCGAAATCTTGTCAAGACCTGCGGGGTTATTGAACTGCGCCATACTTATCTTAACACCGATATTCTGAGCTACATTTGTTTCCTCATCGGGATACATGAAATTTCCGTACTGATCGGTGGTAACCTTTGCCATATCGTACTCGGGTCCGAAAATAATGGGCTGTCCCGCATCATCAAGCACGCTGTATCCTTCTGCCGTACAAAGTGCCACTCCCTCGGTGGACATCGAAGTCTGAAGAGCACCGTTACGTGTGTATCCGATTGTTCCGTCGGGGAGCTGAACTCTGAAGAATCCCTCACCCTCTACGCAGAAATCGTACTTTCTTCCCGTTTCGAGCATAGCTCCCTGGGTGAATATCTGCGAAAGTCCGGAAACGCGGACGCCGAGGCCGACCTGTCCGATCACGGGCTTGGGATCGCCGTTGTTATCGGTGACCTTTCTCTGGAGCTTCTGATAAAGAAGCGTTGAGAATTCGGTGGTCTGTTTCTTAAAACCGGCTGTATTTACATTGGAAAGATTATTTGCGATATTATCAAGACTTGTCTGTTGTGCCGTCATTCCCGACGCGCCTGTCCATAATGCTCTGATCATGAGGAACCTCCTGATTTTCTGTGACCGACTTTCAATGTCTGTCAAAATATTTGATCAATGCCAAAAGACCACATGTGCGTTATCAAACTTTACCGACTGAAGAAACCGCAAGTTCGATAGTGCTGTCCACACTCTTGATGACTTTCTGGTTTGCTTCGTATGCACGTGTGATAGCGATCATGTTTACCATTTCGTAAACCACGTTGACGTTGGACTGCTCGGTGTAGCCCTGGCGAACCAGGCCTGTCGCGTCTTTCTCCGTAGCGCCGTCAACCGGCTCGTAATATGTGTCGCCGTGCTTTTTAAAGTAATCGTAATCCTCAAAATCACGGATGAGCAGCCTGTCTATGGCCTCACCGTCGGCGTACACGGTTCCGTCGTGATCGATGACAACCTCACGGGCATCAACCGGAACCTGAACGTCACCCGACTCACCCTGAAGGTGGTTGCCGTCAACATCGGTGATATAACCGTCTTCCCTCATGTGGAAGCTTCCGGCGCGTGTATAACGAATATGGTCCCCGCCTTCGCGGTCGGTGATCCTTACCGTAAAGAACCCGTCACCGTCCATCGCAAGGTCGTACGGATTGCCTGTTTCACGCAAAGAACCCTGCGCGTAGTCGGTATAAACTTCACCGATCTTTACGCCCGGGGCAATATCACCGATCCTGCGTTGTTTCCAGTCTTCGGACTCGTCGCGGATCTTGATCGCAAGATGATCTCTGAAGCTCTGACTTGTAACGCCCTCTTTCTTAAATCCGACCGTTGCCGAATTTGCCATGTTGTTCGAGATAACGTCAAGTCTCTTCTGTTCGTTGTACATACCGGTCCATCCGGTATAAAGGCTTCTGAGCATGTAACTCCTTCTGGTCAAAAGAGGCGGCGCCGGTCGGATCCTCCGTGATCCGTCCTTTGTATGGCGTTTCTTTTGCCTTTAATCAGTTGCCGATGGATTCCTTCTTTCTGCCGCCGGGCTTTAAACGCCCATGTGACAAAAATGTTTTTCTATCATTCTTTATCGGCACAAACAACAGATTACTTAATACTGATAAAAAAGGTCAGCTCTTTTACGAACCTTTTCGCTTCGCCGAGCTGACCTGTAAGATCATTTTCTTGAACTGAACATCTCCACATACTTACCGGTTCCGATTGCAACCGCAGTCATAGGATCTTCAGCTATCATCGTGGTGATACCCGTCTTTTCTTCGATGAGTTCTTCAAGTCCGTAAAGAAGGGATCCGCCGCCCGTAAGGACGATTCCACGGTCTGCTATATCGGCAGCGAGTTCGGGAGGAGTCTTCTCAAGAACACTGTGAATAGCCTCAACTATCTGAGACGTCGTCTCCTTGAGTGCTTCTTCCGTCTCTTCGGATGTAACGGAAATTGTCTTGGGAAGACCTGTCACAAGGTTACGTCCTCTGACATCCATCGCGATTATTTCGGGGCGTCTGTATGCCGATCCGATATTCGTCTTGATATCCTCGGCTGTACGCTCACCGATAAGCAGATTTTGTTTCTTACGCATATATCTCACAAGCGCTTCATCAAAGTCGTCGCCTGCGATCTTGATCGATGTACTTACAACGGTACCTCCGAGTGAGATTACTGCGATATCGGTCGTACCGCCGCCGATATCGACGATCATGTTTCCGCAGGGACGTGAAATGTCGATTCCCGCACCGATGGCAGCTGCGATGGGTTCCTCTATGATACATACCTCACGGGCACCTGCCTGATAGGTCGCATCCTCAACAGCCTTCTTCTCAACTTCGGTAACGCCGCTGGGTACGCATACGCTGATGACAGGCTTACGGAAACGCTGCTTTCCGACTGCTTTCTGAATGAAATATTTAAGCATCTTCTCGGTAACCGTATAATCCGAAATAACGCCCTGACGGAGAGGCCTTACCGCAACAATATTGCCCGGCGTACGACCGAGCATCAGTCTTGCATTTTCTCCTATCGCTTTGATCTTGTTAGTGTCCCTGTCAAAAGCCACAACCGAGGGCTCTTTGAGCACAACACCTTTTCCTTTTATATACACGAGTACGCTTGCCGTACCGAGATCTATACCAATGTCACTTCCGCTCATTGACAAAAAACTCCTTTCAAATATCCCCTCAGGGCGAACCTCATCCGCCCACAGAAACATTATATACGACACTGAGTATTTTTCAAAGAGAAATTTACATAAAACACAAACTTGATATGACACCTTGGGGACGGGGGTTGGGTGTCATGGTTCCCCGCACTCATGCTTTCTGCATTTGCAGCTGAGCGGTGAGCAGCTCATAATAGAGTCCCCCGGCAGCGATAAGTTCGTCATGCGATCCGCATTCTGCTATGCGGTGACCGTCGATGACAATCAGGCGGTCGCAGTCCTTGAGGGTCGAAAGTCTGTGTGCGATGGCGAAAGTTGTCTTGTTCTTCGTGAGCGCCGAAAGCGCCGTTTGTACAAGATACTCACTCTCAGTGTCGAGGCTCGCGGTTGCTTCGTCAAGGATCAGAAGTTTCGGATCCGCAAGCACCGCACGTGCTATCGCGATTCGTTGACGTTCGCCGCCCGAAAGGCTGTAGCCCTTTTCTCCGACATATGTATCGTAACCGCCGGGAGTTTTACAGATGAAGTCATGTGCGTTAGCTACCTTCGCCGCCGCGATGATCTCGTTCATCGATGCATCCGGCCGCGCGAACCTGATGTTTTCGAGTATCGTTCCCGAAAAAAGGAATGTCTCCTGAAGCACAACGCCCAGCTGGCTGTGGAAGCTCTTCCTGTCCAGTGTACGGATGTCCCTGCCGTCGATCAGCAGAACTCCGTCATCAGCCTCATACAGCCCCATCAGAAGGTTTATGAGCGTTGATTTGCCGGCGCCCGAAGGCCCGACGATACCGATCTTTTCACCGGGGCGAACGGTAAGCTCGATCCCTTCCAGAACAGGCTTATAGGACTTGTATCCGAAAGTCGTGTGGTCGAAGACCACTTCACCGCTTATGTCCAGCACCTCACCGCTTGCTTTTTCCTTAATATTGTATGAAAGGACGTCGCTTATTCTCTCCACGCTGCTCTTAAGTCGCATGAGTGCGCGAGGGAAATTCGCCATCCAGTTAATGTACTGGTAAAGAAGCGTCGTATATGTCATGAACTGCAGAAGCTCGCCCGCAGTCATCTCTCCCTCAAGGACTTCTTTTCCTCCGAAGAAGACAACTACGAGAAGCCCGAGTCCGAGCACAGTTCCGATGATCGGGTTAAAAACAGCCCAAAAGCTTTCGTTGCTCATCTGAACACGGGCGTACTCATTTGAAAGTTTAAGGAACTTTTCCGATTCGGATTTTTCGTTGCCGAACGATTTCACAACACGCATGCCCGAAAGCACATCCTGCAGATTGCTGCTCTGGTCGTCGTTTTTCACCCATTGAAGATGGAAACGACGGTTGATGCTTTTTCTGAATGCAAGAAGCATCGCTATCGCGAAGGGCGCAGGAACAAACGTCAGGAGCGCAAGTCCGGGATTCAGGACGATCATGAAAACGATATCGCACACAAAAATGAACGCGACCGTAAAGAGGTTACAGAAAACGTTTTCCATGAATTCCCTGATGACACGGGTGTCCGAAATAACACGGTTGAGAAGTTCTCCCGGGCGTCTGTCGTTTATGTATGAAAGCGGCGTTGCCTGAAGCTTGTCAAACAGCTCGCCTCTGAGGTCATGCGACATCCTTGCTCCGAGCTTTGTTGAATAATAGCTTTTTGCAACGTTGACAAAAACTATTCCGAGGCTTAGCGCAAACATACCGCCGAGGCAGAGAAACGCCGCAGATTTGCTCGGAGATTCCTCCATCAGAACCTTGTCGACCAGATGTTTCTGAATTTCGGGATTAAGGAGCGTGGTAACAGAAGCAAGGATCATAAGGATCGCAATCCCGAAAAGATTCCTGTGGTACGGACGCGCCAGTCTTCTGACAGTCTTTATGATACCGCCCTCACCCGAACAGTGCGGACATTTGCTCGTTCCCGGGATCGCTCTTCCGCATATGGGACACGAGGGTTCATATTCATTGCTCTCAACTTCTTCAAATCTTCCGCTCGCAAGGATGTTGATGCCTCGCGCGATATATGCGTATTTTGCAATAAGCCCGTGAGAAAAGCGGCAAAGCAGAACGAGCTTGCCGTTATGTTCGAGCGTCAGCATACCCTGACCTACCCTTGCCGTCGCTGTAGCGTTCCCGCATTCGCTGATAAGCAGCGTCCCGGCAAGTGTCCCTTCTTCGAAGAGAAGTATCCGTTTTGTCGTCACGACGAGGTACGAATTCTCCGCATACTTCGATTCCCGGTTTATATCAACGGGGAGCGCGTAGTATACGCGGTCATCGTTCGCTTCGTTTATCTGTTCCCGTACAGCCGCCGGGATCTTAACTTTCAGTATCATTTTATATCCTTCTTAACTGATGTATCGTACTACAGGAACAGATCGAGCTTTCTCTGTTCTTTCTTTGTAAGCTTCGTTACATCCCTGACTTCAAATCTGTTCTCGTTTATGTCTGTGATAATGAGACGCGTTTCGGAGAGCTTTGTTACGTTTGTTCCGCCCATGTTGATCGCGAAGCGGACGGGGCCCTTGTCGGTAATGACATGGAAATAGGCATAACCGTATTCATCCTTGATCGAGAGGATTTCCTTGATCTGCGGCAAAAAGTAATTAAGATCAAGGTCGCGCTCAATGAGTTCACGCTGCTCGGGCAAAAGTCCGGCAAGATCTTCGATGACCGCGAGCTCCTCCCCCATGTCGTTCCCGACACGGATCGAAATGTACTTCGAGGGATCCGTAAACGGGAACAGCCTGACCGTACGCACTCTGTCGTAAGTCTCGCTCCCGATCTTCACGCCAAGGAAACCTCCCTCGCTCTCAAAAAAAGTAAGCGCCTTATTCTTGTCTTCCATTATTCCTACACCAAAACCTTTCTGTTTTACCTGTCATCAAATCTCCTCGAGTGACAAAAATCCCGTCTGGAGATCGCTCAGCGTATGGTAGATTCCGTTCAACTCATATAGCTCATCGTGTGTTCCTTCCTCGACTATCCGGCCATTGTCGATAACGATCAGACGGTCGGCTCCTTTAAGGGTTGAGAGTCTATGCGCGATAGACAACGTCGTTCTGCCCTTGGCGAGATACGAGATCGAGTCCTGGATGATCCTCTCTGTCTTTGTGTCAACGCTTGATGTTGCTTCGTCGAGGATAAGTATCTTCGGGTCCGCGAGGATCGCACGTGCGATTGATATACGCTGGCGTTCGCCACCCGAAAGGTCCTTGCCTCCCGCACCGATGATCGTGTCATAGGCGTCGGGCATCGCAGTGATAAAATCATGTGCCCCCGCAAGTCTTGCAGCCCTGATGATTTCAGCTCTTGATGCGGCTTTGTCCGCATATGCGATGTTATCCGCAACAGAACCCATAAACACATATGTGTCTTGTGAGACCATCGCAACGCTTCGTCGCAGATCCGAAAATGCAATATCGCGGACATCATGTCCGTCAATTTTTATCGTCCCTTCGTCGGTGTCATAGAGCCTCGAGATCAGGTTGACGAGTGTCGATTTCCCGGCTCCCGAACGCCCGACGATACCGAGGTTTTCGCCCGCACGGACATGCAGCGTGATGTCTTTCAAGACCGGTCTGAACGATTCGTATCCGAACGTCACGCCCGAAAGCTCGACTTCTCCGCGGGGATTCGTGAGTCTTATCGGATTCTCGGCCTCTTTGATATCGGGGACAGCGTCTATGATCTCAAGCATACGCTGTGCGGAATTGATGCTGTCCGTCCATGTCCTGAATATATATGAAAAGAAATTTAAAGGACCGTTAAGTGCGCCCACATATCCGACAAAAGTGATCAGTGTACCGAGATTGATGCTCTTGAAGTCTATCAGGAGTATAACACCGACGATCCAGACCCAGATATTTGAAATCTCGGCAACAAGGTTGTAAAGGATCGTAAAACGATTATTGTATCGGACGATATCAACCTCGGCAGTCATAAGCGCACGCGACTTCTTCGCGAAGCTCTCCGACTCCTCGTCCTCACGTCCGAAAGCCTTTACAACACGCACTCCGGTGAGATTGTCGTTAACCTTCGTTGTCACGCTTCGCTCGGCGCGGTGTCGCTTTCCGTAAAGCGTCCAGAGCGCTGGCTTGAGCTTTACCGAAAGGAACACAAGCACAGGCAGGAGCACGCATGAGACAAGAGCAAGTCCCTTGTTTAGCCTGAACATGACGATGAACGTCGAAATGATCGTGAAGGAGTGGACAAACAGAAACGGGAAGCCGTCAAGGAAGAAATCCGTTACTCTGTCCGCGTCACTTCTGACACGCGTCATGAGGCTGCCTGTCTGTTTCGCTGTAAAGAAGCGGAGCGACAGATCGCCCATGGATTTGAAAATGTCCTGCTTGAGATCACGCACGGTCTTTGCTGTCACGCGTGCCATGAGAACCTGCTGCAGGATCGTGATCCCGAGCTGAAGGAGTCTCGCGACAGTGATCGCAACAACCAGCACTATAAGCGCAAGGAAATACTCTCCGCCGAGTCCGAATGCACCGAGCACCTCGTCGTTCTTAGCAAGTACGCCGTCATAAAGGATTGTTCCAGACAGGTACGGCCACGCAAGACTCACGAGAGCGGCGAGCACATACGAAACAAACAACGTGATGACCGATACTTTGTAGCGGAACAGATAGTGCATCACACGGGCAAAGATGGTGCGCTTTCGCTTCAGGCCGGGAATGGCGTTTTCATTTTCATCGGTAGAATCGTGTGCAGATTGCCCGTTGTCCCGGTTTTCGGAAGCGATCTTCTCGGAGGCGTCCTTATCTGTTTGGGACTGTTCGTCCACACTGTCGTTCTGTTTCTTTATACTTTGATCAGCGGGAGATTCAATACTTTTAACAGCAGCTTCCGTTTCCTTGAGAAAAGAGTTCATCTCGGCCATATATATGCCTGAGAACGAAGCGATGAACACATCAGTTTCTTTTCCTGTATCCCGGTCCGCACACTTAGCTACAAGAATGCTTGAAGCAAAAAGCCTTTCAATCCTGACTTCCTTAATACAATCAAGCTCAAAAAGACGGATGTTTTCAAATCTCTCGGGCTCGGGAGTGACAAGCGGAGCCTTCCCCGGTTTTTTGCGGGCCGAAGGAGGGATTGCTTCGGGATTGCCGTGAATGATCTCTTCCACTCCGACAACCTCGGCGGTTCCGAGATATTTCTCTGTCAGAAACACTATTCCACTCATATAATTGCCGTCTTTCGACAGATCGAAACGGCATGACGAAACAGACCTTCCGACATCTTCGGAAAGCCCGAAAAGTTTCTTTTCAAGTTCTTTTGGAAATAATTCTTTCTTCATGGCTCAGCTTCTCTTTGCTTTTTCGATGGTATAGTGTCTGATTTTATCACGGGAGAGCTGAATATTCAACAGGAAAGTGGACCAAGGGGACGGGGGTTTGGTGGACCATAGAAGTTCATGGTCCACCAAACCCCCGTCCCCTTGGTCCACTCTCAGCAAAAAACCGGCGCTCGAGATTTCCCGGGCGCCGTTCTTTTTTATTATGTCATAAATTATTCGTTCTCGTAGGGGATGATCGTCTTGATCGTTCCGTCGGGAGCGATGTCGAGCTTCGTGTACTTAACGTTTCTGCGGTGGTTGATGCCCTTTGAAAGCTCGCAGTCATGGTAGAAGAGGTACCACTCGCCGTGATATTCAACGATCGAATGATGTGTTGTCCAGCCGAGGACAGGCTCCATGATCCTTCCCTTGTAGGTGAAGGGTCCTTCGGGCTTATCGGACTCAGCATAAACAAGATAATGTGTTGTACCTGTCGAATACGAAAGGTAGTACTTGCCGTTAAACTTGTGCATCCAAGGGCCTTCGAAATACCTGCGGTCCTCGTCTCCTTCCTTGATGGGCTTGCCGTTCTCATCGAGGATTTGTAAGTGACGGGGCTAACCCTTAAACGACTTCATGTCCTCAGTGAGCTCACAGAACATGGGTCCGATCGCGTCGCGCTCGGGATCAAGATCGCCTTCAAGCTGACCGGCCTTCTCATCAAAGAAGCCCTTAGTCCACTTGTCGAGCTGACCGCCCCAAAGTCCGCCGTAGTAAAGGTATGCTCTGCCGTCGTCATCAACGAAAGAAGCGGGATCGATACTGTATGATCCCTGTATATAATTCTCTTCAGGCTCGAAGGGTCCTACAGGAGTCTTCGATGTTGCAACGCCGATCCTGAAGATGCCGTCCTTATCCCTTGCGGGGAAATAAAGATAGTATGTTCCGTTTTTGAATGCTACATCGGGAGCCCACATCTGCTTGCTGACCCACGGAACGTTCTTCATATGAAGAGCCTCTCCGTTATCAACGCACTCAGCATCAAGATTATCAAGAGAAAGAACGTGATAATCTTCCATGCGGTACTCGTCGCCGTTGTCATTGTCTTCTGCATCATGAGGGATGTCATGAGAAGGATAGATGTAAATCTTGTCGTTAAATACATGAGCTGAAGGATCAGCTGTGAAAATGTGTGACACTAACGGTCTTCTTTGCTTTGCCATAAACCCTTAACCTCTCCATTGCTTTGCTTCACAAAAATAAATCATTTCGGCTTGAAAACTTTTCAAACCAACCCTTATATTTCACATTATATGACAAAAAAGCAAATTTACCAATCTAATTAGATGCCGGACTGCCCAAATATTGCTGACTTTTTTTGTTTTTTCGTGTCGTACGGATTGTTTTGAAATTTTAAAGAAACAGAAGATATAGATAAACGAGACATCTTATACCTTATTTTGCGCTTGTTAACATGTGTCAGTACGAAATATCGAATCGCAAAAATAAGGATCGTAATTCGAAATCAAATCAATAAAACGTGTAGTTTTCAGTCCGATGACGGCTAAATTTGAGTAACTACACGTTTTGTTATTTTATTGTTGTTCTGTTCTTACCTTCCTGTTTGGAGATGTAGAGTGCCTCGTCGGCCCTCTTGCAGAAGCCGTCCGCATCGTCTCCTTCAACAAACTCCGTAACGCCGAGACTGACTGTTCTGTGTCCCGCATATTGGAAATCTATTGCTGCAAACTCCTCACGTATCTTTTCCGCAGCTTCCTTAGCGTCTTCAACACTCGTTCTCGGCATAACAAGCATGAATTCCTCGCCGCCCCAACGGCCTGCCGACAATTTCGGATCCAGGATCGTGAGATCCTTCATTACTTTTGAAATGCCCTTGATGACTGTGTCTCCGACGTCGTGACCGTACGAATCGTTGACCGATTTAAAATTATCGATATCGATCATAACAAGCGAAACGTGGTGACCGGCATTCATCGCTTCCTCAATCCTGCGAAGTGTCTCGGTTCTGTTAAAGAGTCCTGTCATGCCGTCCGTGATGGAGCGGAGCTGAAGCTCTTTATTGTGGTTGTACTCGATGGTAACGTCATCTATCACATAAAGCTTACCGAGGACCTTTTTATCATCGGTCAGATCGCTCTGTTCCACTTTGTAGTAATTCTTCTTAATGTTTATGGCGTCTTCCGACTTAACTGCTTCAAGCAGCTGTGTCAGAACTCTCTCATCATTTTCCTTGAGGCCGGGATAAATACGTTCCGCGATCAGATTATGGTAGATGATCGCGCCGTCCGTATCGACCGCAACGATACCTTCGGTCATGTTATCGGCGATATAGTTCTTGACAGCATCGAGAGCAGCGATAAGGTCGTACTTGATCGTTGCGATGATCATGAGCACCAGACAGATGAGGTACGAGATTGTTGTTGAATCGTACCCGCCCATGATACCGGTCGAATATAAGATGATCCCGAGAGCCATCACGACCCCGCATGCGATTATGATCGCGGTCTGGATTTTTCTCTTGTGCCTGCGCTCGTTCACGAGCTGCCTGATCGATGAAACAAGTGCGTATATAATGTAGCCGGCAACCATCATTATATAGAGGTAATAAAAGATGCCGTGATCAAATTCAATGTGAGGGAAAAGTCCGGTTTCAACCCACTTATCCGTAGATTCGTAATAAAGCTTGGATGTGTCGCTCGTAAAGACCAGAATTCCGATGAGTACGTGTATGATCGCTATGGTTCGCTTGGTGTATTCACTGATCCGCGCTCCCGTGTACTCCGTCATAAAGAACAAAAGGGCGCACGTAATAAACAGCTTGCCCATATATTCAATCTTTGTTCCCCACAAGCTGTCTGTCTTGTTATCCGCAGTCATTACAATGAAGTAGCCGATGTTGTTAACTGTGACCGACAATGTGTATATGAACAGATACGAATGGATCCTGTTCTTCCATGACGGAAAGAACCAGATCATCGTAGCAAATACAGCCACAGTACTCAGGCCCTGAAACCATAACAAGAAATTATACATGTTTCCTCACGCTTTTTTTACAAATTGTGTATTTGTCACGAAATGCAAAATGCGTCTTCGCAATATAATTGTATCACAATGAGTTATCTAATAAAAGTCAAAATTTTAAAAATGGTGTTTTGTTTAACACTATTAATCATTCATGCGGGGAGTATACTCAACTCTTGTTTATAAACGTATAAGGTCAAATACCGTAAACGGTCCTGATCCTTTCAAGTTTTTTGCCGATCGGCTCAAAAAGGATCACGAGAAAGATGATGTTCGATACGGCGTAAAGGATCGTCATGGGCGCCGCCGATGCGATCGCCGTCAGATAGGGCTCCCACGAAAATCCGTCTTCATACCAGAGCACGGTCCAAACATCCATAATGAGTGAAAAAAGAACACCGGCGAAGGCGCCGTATATATACAGGATCGGCTTTGATCTTTTAAGATACCTGCTCAAAATACCGGCAAAAAGGCCGATCATCCCCCATGAGAACATCTGAAACGGAGTCCACGGCCCCTGTCCCCAGAAGAAGTTTGAGATCACTGCAGTCATCGCGCCGACAAGAAATCCCGATTCGCCCCCGAGGAAAACACCGCTTATGACAGTTATCGCGGCAACCGGCTTTATGATCGGGATAAAACGCCCGACGACGGCAAGAACAGTCATTACTACGACGATGACCATCCTGCGGGAACCAGTTTCGCGTCTTTCGAAGCCGCTGATAAAAAGGACGATCGCAAGGACGGTGATAAGAAGCGAGACGTAGGCGTACATCTTGTCCTCAAAGACGTACGCACCGATGAGGACGGCGAGGGGGACTGCCACGAACGGAATCAGGACGCGCAGGATGCGTCGCAGGGAACTGTTTCGTATTACAAGCATGTCCTAATATCCTCCTATAATGCTCTTACGCGTCTCCTGTCACGAAGGATTATTTGAGAGTCGTTCTCACTCTCGGTTTCGTGTAGCGGTACGTAAGTGCCCTGAAATACGGGCACTAAGTACCGACACTCAACAGAGCTCTCAAATAATCCTTCGGCCGCGGAGACGCTGTATACTGTATTTATTGGTCTAGATGGTCCCCTGGGGACCATCGCCAAATGACCATCCAAGTCACCGTAGAAGGCGGTTCAGCGCGGTTGTATAGAAATAGTTCCCTGCGAAGAACGCGCGCGATTCACACACCGAAACGATCTCCCCGTTAAAAAGGAGCGCGCATCTGTCTGCAATGGCGGAGGCGAATTCGACGTCATGCGATACCACAACTATCGTTGTTCCGGCTGCAGCGAGACCTTTGAGTTTTTTACATAGTGATTCCGCAAGCGATACGTCCAGACCTTTCGTCGGTTCATCGAGCAGGAGAAGCTTCGGTTTTGTTGCGAGAACTATATCAAGGGCCGCGAGCTGCTGTTCACCGCCCGAGAGGTCGTAGGGATGACGCCCGTTAATGTCGTCTGTCAGGAAAACAGTCTGCACATCCTGCGGCAGGAGTGCCACGCACTCACGGTACAGTTCCTGTCCCTTGTAGTCGCGGATATTCTTCCCAAAAACCTTTATCTTTCCCGAATAAGGTCTCACAAGTCCTGCTGCCGCGCAAACAGCGGTCGATTTTCCGGCCCCGTTGCCGCCGACTATGCAGAAGATCTCACCCTTCATGACCTTTAAGCTGAGCGACCTCAGGACGTCTTTCCCTGTCCGCTCGTAGCTCAAATACACCTCCCTGAATTCCAGTGCCGTTTCGCGGGAAGCGTTTTGGCTTTCTTTCGCCGATCCTACTTTTGAATCTTTACGGATGCCTTCTGTTTTTTCTGTTCGGGCATCGCATAATTCACTGTCGTATTTCCCCTCTGATCTTGCCGTGAGACATTTTTCTTCTTCAAAAATGTTTTTTGTGTCTCTTAAGAATCTTCTGCCCTCTCCGACACTCAGGGGAATCCGGGATTTCTGTTTTCTTCCTTCCGTGCACGGATTTTCTTCCTCACACAGCTTTTCTTCTACACCCGGCTTTATGTGTACGCCCGTTTCCGTAATCTCAGAATCAGGCATTGAAGCGTTTTTCCCGGCCGCACCGTACCCGCAAGCATCGCAAAATTCTTTCGAAATGTCGGCGAGCTTTGCAAACAGTCTTGCAGCTGCGGGCATATATGGAGCAAAAGTCTCATCACTAACGAGCCTTTCCACACACTCTCTTGTATCACCAAACGCCGCGATCCTGCCGTCTTTAATGGCAAGCAGTTTATCGGACACGGGAACCAGCTCCTCAAGACGCTGCTCGGCGGCTATGATGCTGATACCGAACTCGCGGGCGAGCTTCCCGAGCGTGGCAATAAAGTCCGAAGCAGCGATCGGATCGAGCTGTGATACCGGCTCGTCAAGGATAAGTATGCGGGGCTGCATGACCATTACCGAAGCAAGATTCAAGAGCTGCTTCTGACCGCCCGACAGCGAGTCGGTGCTCTTGTCAAACCACTCTTCCATCCCGAAATATCCGGCGATCTCGCAGACACGCCTCCTGATCTCGCCCTGCCCGACTCCGAGGTTTTCGAGTCCGAACGCCAGCTCATGCCAGACCTTGTCCGTCACTATCTGCATGTCGGGACGCTGCATCACGAAACCGACCTGTGTGGCAGCCTCCCGGTCGCCAAGCTCTTCCTGCCTGCGTCCCGAAATATATATGCTGCCGGACCTCTCACCTCTTGGCGAAAGCTCACGTTTAAGAAGTCTCAGAAGTGTAGATTTTCCGCTGCCCGTCGGGCCGCAAACACACATCATCTCGCCCTCCCCGAGCGAAATGCTTATGTCCGTCAAGGCCTGCTTGCCGTCCGGATATACAAAATTCAGGTTTTCTGCCCTCAACACTTCCATCTGATACCTCTCGTTACGTTATTCCTTCATAACCTCAATTTTATGTTTTCTCCCTTACTGCTCCCCAAAGGTGGAACGTTCTTCCGTTTCGTTTTGATACATCGACCGAATTTTCTCTCCGAAAGATGATTCCGATCCCCCGTGCATTTTTACTCTGTCGAGCGCCGCCCGATGCGCTCTGTCCCTCAGCTTCGCAGCAAACGGGAAGAACGCGAGTCCCGCATAAAGGACATAACAAATGACCGAATAAACCGTAAAAGGCGGGAGCTTCATGCGCGGATAAAAATCGGTTTTGAGCATGTCAGTCGCAATTCCGAAAAAAATGAACGTGCAGCTTAAGATCACAAGCACGAGAAGCACCGCGTCCGACCGTTCAAACCTGTACATCGAAAAGCTCGTGCGGCTCCGACGGACACCATAACCGCGGGCGCTCATGCTGTCAGCCGTGACTATCCCGTTTTCAAGTCCCCATGTCGTCATCGCGGACATAACCGCGAGCTTGCCTTTTATCGTATCGATCGCATTTTCATTTTTATATAAGCCAAGTGTTTTCTGGGTGTTTTCGATCTTCCTGCGCTGGCGGCCGAAAAGCGGCACAAACCTGATAGTCATCGCGAGCAAAAGACCGAGCTTCGGAAACGCCCGGCCAAAGATACAGAGAAGCCGGTCTGAAGTCATCAGTGCCGAGAAAACTCTGAAGAGCAGAAGGACCGAAAAGATCATAACTCCGGTCATCACTCCGTAAAGCACAGCCTCCAGTGTGATCGGATTATCATTGACCACAAGGAGCACGGTAACTCCGTTGTGGCTGAAGATCGGATTTGCGAGCGATGTCAGAACAAAAATGATGAAGAAAAAAACGCAGGCACGTCCGAGGCCGTCCCTCGTGTAGGATGAGGCCGCCGCGATCATGGCCATAAGCGCCGTCGCGATCATCACGGGATTTGCCGCAAACATCGCAATGCTCGCAAGCAGAAGGAAATAAAAAAACAAAACGCCGGGATTGTACTTTTCAAGCGGTTTCATCCGTATCCTCCTTTCCGTCTCTTCCTGATTTATCGCCTTTTTCTTTAACGGCGGCACTTCCGCCGTTGATTCCTCGCCCAACACGTAACTATGTAACAGGTTCTCTTTAACGGCGGCACTTCCGCCGTTGATTCCTTGCCCAACACGTAACTATGTAACAGGTTTCAGGCTCATATAAGTTCCGTCGCCGAGATCTCTTCCGATCTCTCGCGTGTACTTCCACTCGATCCTGTCGCCGGGTTTTAGCGTGTACTCACCGCAGCCGACAGAGGGCGATTTGCCGTTCACGTAGTACATCCATCCCGAAAGCTCTCCCCAGTCGTACTCATAAATATTTGCAATACCGCAGATATAACAGTCCTTTGCGCCGCCTCCGGTCTTTTTCTTTTCCATGTGGAGCTTATTTTCCCTGACAGCCCTCACGAGGACATCATAAACGGTGTCTCCCTCCGCAAACGCATATGTGGTCGTATCGAGGATCACGCCGTCTTCCGGAATATCCTCCGAATTGCCGAGTCCCGCGATCGTGTCGCACCTTATGGAGATCGTTGCTTCCCCGACCGCATTTTCGACCTCGTTGTCTGAAGTATAGTACCGGCTTTCCGTCTTGAAATCCGAGAAGGAAACTATCAGAGCGGCGACTCCCGCAACAAGGAGAACGAAGAGGAAATTCTTGGGATTTCGTTTCTTAAATATAAAGAGCAGGGCGGATGCTGCGACCGCAAGCCCGAGAATTACAAACAGAAGAATCGTTTTTATGTTGCTTCCCTGGTCATCCTGCTCCTGAATGATCGTTTCTATGTCACTTCCCGGGTTTGCCTGACCCTGAAGGATCATTTCATTGTCTTTTTCCGTGACGACACGGCCTTCGTTGTTTCCTTCGTTTTTCCCTTTATTCGCAAAAAAATCGCTCTTTTTCTGTGAACCCTCAACAACCACAAGGCTCTCGCTTCTCGGCGAACCGACCATGTAGAATTTTTCATTTTCAAGCGAGCAAAGATAAGACGCCATCGCGGTAAAGACCTGCGAAGTCGCAGAGGAATCGGAGTCCCCGCCCTCGACATGGGCAAAGGTTCCGTCCTCCAGTCTGTATTTAAGGATCCCGTCAATGACGGTTTTTCCGTTTTTTTCAAAAGCAGGGTCACCCGCAGCATCGATCCCGAGTGACGAAAGTGCAATGAGAACCTGTGCGGTACTTTCGGCATTTTCGTTTCCGAAACCCGAAAAGCCGCCGTCTCCGTTCTGTTTTTGCGACAAAAATCTCACAGCCCTGTCGGCAGCGATCTCTATCGCCGCGGGACGGGAAGAATCGCTTCCGTCGCCGATCCCGGCCAGAGCCTGGAGCACCATTGCGGTGACATCAACATCGCCGTTTTGACCCATGACGGACCATCCTCCGTCGGGGTGCTGCAATGCGAGAATTTCAAGAGCGATCTGCTCGGGTGTATATGCGCTTCCGACCGCACCGTTGTTGGCCAGATGCAGTCCGTAAACAAAGCTCATGATCCCGAGCTGACCGATGCTGTCATCGACGGTTTTTTTCACATATTCATGCTCCGAATCTTTCATACAAAGACATAGAGCATATTTCAGTCTTGTCGATGCCGAGCGCACCGTGTTTTCATCGAGATATTTTTCGAGTGAATCAAGATACGAAGAAACGTCGGCCATGCCGAGCCTGTAGAGAGCGTATGCATAGGCGTCGCTGTCCGCTCCCGCGCCGTCACGTATCGCGCCGTCAGCCCATTCCTGCACGGAAGCTGCGCCGGCTTCGCTCATTTTAAACATGGCAATACCGCCGATGACGCTTTTCGCATCATCAACGGTATCCGCATTTACTTTATTTGTTCCAAAGAATGCTGCCAAAAACAGGCATCCGAGGATCGCGATAACGATCCTTTTTTTGAGAGAAGCAGCCGCTCTCTTGAAAACAGAGCCTGCGCTTTCGAGGAAAGCACACGTGACTTCTCTCATTGAAACACCTTCATTCATGTAAAAGACCCCCGGTCAGAAGGACATTTCTTCCTTCTTCCTTGAAGAAACGGTAAGAACCGTTCCGATCGCTACAAGTGCAAGACCGCAGCCAACGAATGCAAAGGTTGAAGCTGCGCCTGTGTTGGGAAGTGTTGCCGTAACCGTGTCACCATCACTGATGGTTGCAACGCAGATGGGGGGAACGAGTGTCATTGTGTCTGAAGATGCCGAGATAACAGCTTTTCCGGTGTCAGCGATAGTGATGACTGCCTTGCCGTCAGCATCTGTAACAACACCTGTGTCTTCACCGTCAACAAGGATCTTGGCACCCTCAACAGCGCTTGTTACGGGATTCCATTCAGCGTCAAAGCCTGCACATTTAAGTGTGAGTTCGATCTCTTCGCCCGCATCTGCCTTGACGGTAGCCTTCTCAAACCAGCTGTATGTGTCGGACCAGGTCGTAAGATCGGTGTAAACGAATGCATATACATGATCGCCCGCATTTACGGGATCTGCAAGACTCCAAGCGGAAGCGTTGTTTACGTAGTAGCCGTACGATCCACCGTTTTCCTCGCCCCAAAGCCTGCCGAGGCTTAAGCCGTAGTCGCTCTCAAATGTGCCGTAACCCTCATCCGCACCGTATGCGTAGAACTTAGCATGTGCTGCTGTGAGTGCATCGTTGATGGTGATCGCACCGTCCTCATCAAGGTCGGTAACTTCAACCGACTTGTGGGGAACAACGATCTCGCCCTTACCGTCGGCGATCGTGACATAAACCTTAACGCCCTCGTCTGCGGAAACTGCCGCGCATGTGGTGCCGAGGATCATGGCAAGTGTAAGAATGATTGCAAGTGTTTTCTTCATGATTCTATACCTCTCTTATTATTTTTTGTTGAAATTCATACGGGGTACGGGGATTTGATGAATCATGAGATCACTGCATTTTCCAAGCACAGCAAAGAAAAACCCTCTACCGCGTAAGGCAAGAGGGTCACCGCGAAAAGCCCACAGATCGCAGGCTCATCAGGCGACATCTCCCATATCCAAAATGTCCGCACCTGTCTGCCCCGTCAAGCATTCTGACTTACGGGCACAAGGCCCGATCACAGTAATGAAGGTTGCGACGGATTTTCACCGAGATTTCCTCTCAGGAACACTAAAGGTTCCACCTCTTTCGCCGAGCGCGGACGCTTATGAGACGCCGTTTACCGGATTCTTATGTAAGAAGCGGTGAGCTAAGAGTCGAAGCAGACGTTATTTAATTGTTCAACATTCGGTATTATACACAAACGTAATGTGATAATCAACTATGCTAGCAATACTTCCAGAGCATTTCATTGATATCGTTCATGGTTGTAGGCTTGAACACAACATCCACAAAGCCGAGCTCTCTGTACTTCTCGTACGCGCCCTTGATCGCATTGGCGGTAAGAGCGATGACCGGCGTATCGTGGTTCGGTCCGGTTTCATTTTCTCTGATACGATACAGAGTCTCTACTCCGTCCATGCCGGACATGTAGTGGTCCATAAAAATCAGATCAAACTTTCTCGTTGAGGTAGCACGAAGCGCCTGAGCACCCGAAGTAACCTCGATCACGGTCATCTGCGAATCCTTAAGGAGCGCCTTGATAACCTTGAGATTGACAATATTGTCATCAACGACAAGTATCCTCTTGTCGGGATTAACGTATATGGGCTTCTCGTTCTCATTGGTAACAACCGTGTTGCATTTATGGAAGTCACCCATTCTGACATAAGGATCGCACTCGAAACGAACCGAAAACGAGAACTTTGTTCCTTTTCCGAATTCACTTTCAACCTGAAGCTTCGAGCCCATCTTCTCAACGATACGATAAGCGATATTGAGTCCGAGACCGGTTCCTTCGATGTTGCGGTTGTTCTGAACATCTATCCTCTCAAATGCCTGGAACAGGCGCGACAGATCCTCCTGTCTGATACCGCGTCCGGTGTCTTCGATCTCAAAATTGACAATGCGGGCCGTTTCCCCTTCGGGAGTCGACGAAACCCTTACCGTTACCAGACCGCTGTCGGTATAT
Source organism: Lachnospiraceae bacterium (assembly GCA_024693545.1). Taxonomy (GTDB): domain Bacteria; phylum Bacillota; class Clostridia; order Lachnospirales; family Lachnospiraceae; genus RUG11977. The sequence goes on along the minus strand of JAILKT010000080.1, from coordinate 2,098 downwards.
TTGATCGCATTCGATACAAGATTGTTGAGAACCTGCATGAGACGGTTCTCATCACATGTAACGTAGCGGGGAAGATCCTGGGCTGCCTCAAGAGAAAGCGCGAGTCCCTTACCCTCGGCACGCATGACGAACATATTGTAGAGCCTGAGCAGGAACGAGCCGAAATCAAACCGTTCGGGGCAGAGCTCCAGCCTTCCGCTTTCTATTCTTGAGAAATCAAGGATCTCATTTATTATGGAAAGAAGCCCTTCGGATGCACGATAAGCGTCGGTAGCATAACCGCGGATCTCGTCGCTCACGTCCGACTTCATGATGATCTCGTTCATGCCCATGATAGCGTTCATGGGAGTTCTTATCTCATGAGACATCTTCGCAAGGAAGTCAGACTTCGCGCGGTTCGCACGGTTTGCTTCATCAACAGCCTCCATCAGTTTTCCCTGACGTTCTTCAAGCTCTTTCTTCTGAAGAGCTATCGTCTTGTCGTCATCAAGCTTCTGTGAACGGTGATCGTCAAGAAGCGTGTAGGTGATGAGCATCTTTGAGACCTCATCACCCGTGGTCTCAACCGCACGGCACATCAGTCTTGCCCATGGACCGTACTCGCTGATCTTGAAATTCATCTCTCTGCGGTTACCTTCTTTGAAGAATGTTTTCCTCAGAAAGTTATTGTCAGAAAAAAACGAAACATTCTCATCCGCCTGATCCGAATACTTCGAAAGGATTCTCTTGACCATTTCGGAATACTTGCACTTATCCGGAACCATGCCCTTTACTCTCTCGTCCTCAATGACGACACTCAGCTCGTCCTTCTCGAGATCGACAAGATATATACCGCTGTACTCCCGGGCAAGAGTCGAAATGATCGAATCGTCAAGGTCGTTCCTCTTTTTTTCGGTTTCGGGGATTATGGTAGCCGAGCCGAGGATCTTAACCGGCTTGCCGTTCTCATCATATTCGGTTGTAAGCTTGACTCTGAACGGAATCCTGGCAACAGTGAGCGGGATGATGCCCTCAAATCCCGGGACACCCTTTTCCTCGATCTGCCAATGCCAGTCGCGGTACATGTCGGCATAATCCAGAGGGAAGATTCCCGCATCAATAGCGGGTTCGGGATAGTTCTTAACAACCGCGGGAAGTCCGAGATCTCTCATGCATCTGAAGCACGGGCGCATCTCACGAGTCGCTATCGTGTACTCCCAGTAGTATATATTATTTGTTTCGGCAGTCTTTGCAAACAGATCCTTGTGATCGACATCTACCATCGGGTGATAATGTTCAAGGGTTACATTTCTGATCCCCTCGTAAATGTACCGAACCCCGTCCTCAACACCGAGATTGATCAAGCGGCTCCTGATGCAGATATTCTCCTCGCCGCAGCAATTTGACAAAAGGCGTCGCCATGTTTCAAGTCTGATCTCCTCGGTCCCGTTACAAACATCGTTAACAGCCTTCTTAAAGGTTGCAAGAGCGTCTTCGGAAAACGCGGCAAGGTAATCGCGTGAAAGATAATCTTTTTTATCGATGTTCATCCCGATCTCATGAAGGAATCTGTCGTTTATGTCAAACGGCTTGATCTCGTCCCCGGAAACTGCGAGAATCATCGCCGGTTCCCCAAATCGATTGTTCATCAATTCGCTAAAACCCATCTCAGCCTTTCCTCCTCTTTAAACGGCTGTTTTGACAGCCGTCGTTTTCTCGCCCAAAACACAACTGTTTATCAGGCGTATACGTATCTTGATGATAGCACAAACGGGGGGCTCATTCAAGCAAAGGGGTTTACTGTGGGTCACCCCAGTCGTAAAAACACCCCCGCGAATCACGGGGGTGTCAGTTGCACAATTCAATTGGGTTCGCTATCAGCCCTTCTCGAGCGCGAGAGTTCTGGTTGTGATGTCACAAACTTCAGCGGGTCCGTAGTACTGGATAGCACCGGGATATGTGAATGCTGTCTCAACAGCCCACTGCTTTCTGTGCACCTCGAAGTACTTGAAGGGCTTGCCGTCAAGCTCTACAAGAGCTTTTCTGATAACGGGCTTGTCTTCACCGTTTCTGCGCTCCATGTTCATCATCTTGGTGATGGGCATACCGCCTGCAACCC
>JAILKT010000074.1 GCA_024693545.1 Lachnospiraceae bacterium | reverse complement strand
CTTGCGGAGGATGGGAAGAAAGCAACATGTCCTTACTGCGGACATGAAATGCTCATTGAAAAGAATGATCCCGCAGAGAGGGAATATGAGGAGCGTATGGCTAAAGCCCGCGCCGAAGAAGATATTCTGGATCTTAAAACCAAGAGACAGCGCAGCCGTCGGTTTAAGGGATTTCTTATAGCCCTTTGCGTGATCGCCGGTTTATTATTCCTCAATATATTTATTCCCGGATCCCCGATAAACAAGTTTGTATTTGCACAGAAAGCAGATCCGTTTACGATCTTGGATGTAACATTTTCGGGCATGTCCGGTGACGGAAAGGCACAGCTGCAGTTCTCCGACCGCAGTGAAGCGGCTTTCGCCAATGTTGTTGAATATGAGATCGTCCCGGAGACCGGTCTGTTCAACGGCGACGCAGTTACCGTAAAGGCATCGGCTTCAGGCTGGCGTTTTGATCCTTCGGAAAAGCAGTTCACAGTCAAAGGGCTTGCCGAATGGGTACTTCAGACGGAACAGTTGGGTGATACCAATATGTCTTCCGTACATGAGAATACAGAACGGCTTGTTCGTGAAGACTGGAAAGAAATACTTTCTTCGTCTTATGCCACTGACATGACAATAACACCGTATAAGGTGTACCTGTTTGTTTCTGGCAGCCGGGATTCGCACATGCGTAACGTATTATATGATACATACGAAGTAAAAGTCACGCGTGAGGACGGATCGATCTATACCAATTATGAAGCCTGTCGATACTCGAATCTTAAAATACCTGCGGATGGAGTGCTTACAGCTGATTACGGAAATCTTATGGGATTCAACCTCGGATTCACGCAAGGCTTTTCTTACAGTCACGCCTTCTCGGGCTGGTCGGATGCTTCAGAGATGGAAGCGGAACTGCGCCACGCTTGTGACGGTTATCGGCTGGCTGAATGAAGGGGCGAGCAAATGAGCTCGATTGAGAAGGACAGGTCATTTTGACCTGTCCTTGACGATGCGGGGGATGGGACTTGAACCCACATGAAATCGCTTTCACACGGACCTGAACCGTGCGCGTCTGCCAATTCCGCCACCTCCGCGTATGATGAGATTTATTCAATCCGACTGACGAATTATATCACAGTGGACTCGGCCTTGGCAAGAGTATTTCGATTTGTTTACAGCGCAGGCTCTATTAATGAAATTTGTTTACCTCTTTTTTACTAAACATGTTGATTTTGTTGCACTTTCATGCTATAATGAGAAATGGTTAGAATTTTACATTCGATATTGTGAGCATAACAAGGAAACTTCATGAAAGGATTACAAGAAATCATAAAGCATGTATCCATGCTTACGCAATTGGGTTTATCGTTTGCGGTGCCGATAGTGCTGTGTATGTTGGGATGTTGGTGGCTTGACAGTAAGTTTGATCTGGGCGCCTGGATATATATTGTAGGTATTTTCTTCGGACTCGGAGCTGCGTTTATGACCGCGTATAAGTTCTATCTTTATGAGGTAAATAAGTCCCAAAAAGAGAAGAAGAAACCGACATCGTTTAACAATCATTCATGAAGTGGCACGGTGCAAAACCGGGGGAAGAGAAAAGTCCTGCAGGAGGGAAGATATATGAGCGGACGAAAGGGGATCGACCCTATTGTCAAAAAAGAGACATTAAGGGTTGGGCTTATCGCTTATGCGGGAATAGCACTCATGCTCCTGGTCTTTTTCTTATTACATACATTCTGCCCCAAAGAGGTTTGGGATGTTCCTTTTGATTATACCGTGATCCTCGGCGGAGTGTGTTGTGGGATTATTGATGTTCTGAATTTCTTCCTTATGGGAAATGCGGTTGTCAAGGTTACATCGCTTGAACCGATACTTGATGAGGAAGGCAACCTGTCCGATGAGGATAAGGGAAGAGCGCGAAAGATCATGAGTACGAGCATGAGACTCAGATTTTTGATTATGATCGTTTGGTGTATAGTCGCGATAGCGGTTCCGTGCTTTAACGCGATCGCCGGAATACTTCCGCTTCTTTTCCCGACACTCGGGATCAAGCTTCTCGGGCTCGCAAAGAAGAATGACAAAGAGCAATAATAAAAGAAGATAAAGAACGACAGAATAATGATATGTCGCTCAAATAAATGCATAACAACAAATTATGAAACAGATAAAAAGTGTCAAGTGACCTATGATTACAGGAAGGTGATTTGAATGGATAATATCAACATCGCGGGTGCGAAAGTCTATGGATATATCGGACCGGACATTCCATTTTTGGGAAGGTTCCCGTTATCTGAGACGATAATCGTGAGCTGGGTAGTAATGCTTATAATAACGTTACTTTGCATTTTCCTCACTCACAACATGAAGGTTGAAAAGATCAGCAGGCGTCAGGCTTTGGCCGAGTGGCTTGTTGAAGCGGCAGATAAGTTTGTCATCGGTAATATGGGACCGAAGTTTGCATACCTGGTACCGTTTGTTGCAGCACTTTTTTCGCTCAGCGTCGTATCGAATCTTATCGGCCTGCTCGGAGTCAGAAGCCCTACAGCAGATCTTAATACCGAAGCAGGATGGGCGATAGTGGTTTTTGTAATGATCACCGCTCAGAAGATAAAGGCGGGTGGTTTTGGCGGTTACCTTATCGGATTTACAAAACCCATTCCGGTGCTTACACCGTTTAATATTCTTTCGGAGCTTTCGACGCCCATAAGCATGGCGTGCCGTCACTTCGGAAACATACTGTCGGGTATAGTTATCAACGGACTTATATATGCGGCGCTTGCCACAGCCAGCTCGGCGTTGTTCGGACTTATACCCGGAGCGGTCGGAAATTTCCTTTCGGCCATACCTATTCTTGATGTTGGAATCCCGGCGATCCTCTCGTTCTATTTTGACTGGTTCACCGGAGTCATGCAGGCTTACATTTTCTGCATGCTGACCACCATGTATATAGCCAATGCAGCGGAAGGCTGACAGGCACAAACTAACACAGAAATATTTATTTCAGGAGGAATAATTATGGATCTACTTGCAAAAGGAATCGCACTTGCGGGTTGCGCAATCGGTGCAGGACTGGCACTTATCGCCGGAATCGGCCCCGGTATCGGTGAAGGAAATGCGGTAGCAAAAGCTCTCGAAGCAATCGGACGTCAGCCCGAATGCAAGGGCTCAGTTACATCTACCATGTTACTTGGTTGTGCCGTAGCCGAGACCACCGGTATTTACGGTTTCGTTACCGGTCTTCTGCTTATCTTCGTTGCACCCGGTATGTTCATGGACTATTTGGCATAAGAATAAGAACACCTAGGAGGAAAGAGCATGGAAGGCTTATTTTTGCTTTCTGAGGCAACCCGGGCAGTTGCTGAGACCGAAGAAGCCGGTCTTGTTTCGATGGATGCCTGGATTGTCATTGCCACGATATGCAACCTCTTCATTCAGATGTTCTTGATCAAGAAGTTCCTGTTTAAGCGTGTCAGAGCAATCCTCGATAAACGTCGCGAACTCGCGGAAGAGGATATGCGAAAAGCCAAGGTTTCGCGTGATGAAGCAGAAAGACTCAGAACCGAATACGAGTCTAATATGGAGCATGCCCGTGAGAAAGCAACACAGATCATTGATCTGGCCCAGAAGAATGCTACTCAGAAGAGTGACGAGATAATCAGGGAGGCTTCGCAGGAAGCTGTTGCAATGAAAGCACGAGCTGAAGCGGACATTGCACTTGAACGCAGAAAAGCTGTGAACGAGGTTAAGAACGAAATCGGTAGCATGGCCATGGAAATTGCCGGTAAGGTGATTGAACGAGAAGTCAGTGAAAAGGATCATGCAAAGCTGATCGATGAGTTTATTGAGAATGTTCAGGCCTGACACATGAGGAGGTTTAATATGACAGAGCGTTCCGTGATTTACGGAGGCAGCCTCTACGATCTTGCAGTGGAGGAAGGCCGCACAGGGCAAATCCTCGAAGAGCTTACCGAAGTGATGAGGCTTTTCAGAGAAAACCCCGATTATCTGACGCTCCTCTTGGAACCTTCGATAAAGAAGGAAAAGAGGCTCGAGCTTATTGAGGAAGCGTTCGGAAGCTCTTGTGACAGATACCTTGTGAATTTTCTTAAACTGTTGTGTGAACGCGGTCTTCTGCGTGAGTTTGAAGGCTGCCGGGAAACATTCATCAAGAGGTATAACCGTGATAACAATATATCGGAGGCAGTTGTTACAAGTGCTATCGCATTGAGCGACGAGCAGCTTAAGGCACTTCGTGAGAAACTTGAAAAGAACACCGGAAGAAAGATCGATCTCACTTCAAGGGTTGATGCGAGCGTGATCGCAGGCCTTAAGGTTGAAATCGACGGCAAACAGTACGACGGCACGGTGAGCACCCGTCTTGAGAGCATTCACAGGAAGCTGTCAGAGACTATTATCTAAAGGATGGAAAGGAATTATGCAATTAAAACCCGAAGAAATATCCAAAGTCATCCGCAGCCAGATTAAATACTACGAGAACACTATCAAGCAGAACGAAACCGGAACTATCCTCAATGTAGGTGACGGTATCGCCAGAGCGGCAGGTCTTATTAACTGCATGTCAGGCGAGCTGATCGAGTTTGAGGACGGTAGCTACGGTATGGCCCAGAACCTTGAAGAAAACAGCGTTTCAATAGTGCTTTTCGGTTCGGACGAGAAAATCGGCGAGGGTCAGACTGTTAACAGAACCGGTAAGGTTGTGTCTGTTCCCGTGGGCGATGCAATGATCGGTCGTGTTGTTAATGCGCTCGGCCAGCCTATTGACGGAGCAGGGCCCATTGTGACGGAGGAATTCCGTCCTATCGAGAGCAATGCGCCGGGTATTTGTGAGAGACAATCGGTATTTGAGCCCCTTGAGACGGGCATCAAGGCCATTGATTCCATGATCCCGATCGGCCGTGGACAGCGTGAGCTGATCATCGGCGACCGTCAGACAGGAAAGACGACCATTGCAACGGATACCATAATAAATCAGAAAGGCAAGAACGTAATCTGTATCTATGTGGCTATCGGCCAGAAGAGATCAACAGTTGCGGGACTTGTTGAAAATCTTAAGAAAAACGGCGCCATGGACTACACGATCGTAGTATCCGCGAGCGCTTCGGAGGCATCTCCCCTCCAATACATTGCGCCTTATTCGGGCTGTGCAATGGGTGAGTATTTTATGAATAAGGGACGTCATGTCCTCGTTATTTATGATGACCTCTCTAAGCACGCTGTTGCTTACAGAGCACTCTCACTTCTTATCCTTCGTCCACCCGGACGTGAAGCATATCCCGGTGATGTATTCTATCTCCACTCGAGACTTCTTGAGCGTGCAGCAAAACTTGATGCTGCTCACGGAGGAGGATCACTTACGGCGCTCCCTATCATAGAGACACAGGCAGGCGATGTATCCGCATATATCCCTACAAATGTTATTTCTATCACAGACGGACAGATATTCCTTGAAACCGAGCTTTTCCACTCAGGTGTTATGCCTGCGGTTAACCCCGGTATCTCGGTATCCCGTGTAGGTGGTAATGCGCAGATCAAGGCAATGAAGAAGGTTGCAGGAACGCTCAAACTTATTTATTCACAATATCGTGAGTTACAGAGTTTCGCGCAGTTCGGATCCGACCTTGATGCCGATACAAAGGCTCGTCTCGATCAGGGTGCGAGAATCGTGGAAGTGCTTAAGCAGGACCAGAATTCTCCTGTACCGGTTGAGAAGCAGATCGCCATTATATATGCGGTAACAAAGAACATTTTGGCAAAGATCCCGATCGAGGATATCCGCCGTTATGAGCAGGAACTCTTTGTCTTCCTTGACAAAGATCCCGACGGAACTGAGTTTGCCAGGGCTGTTAAGGAAACAGGAAAACTTGAAGAGAGCACAGAAGAGCATTTGAAGAAATCTCTTGAAATATTTACCGAGCAGTTCCTTGCAGTACAGAAATAGAGAATTAGGAAGAGGATGTCCATATGGCAGCTAACATGAAAGCGGTTAAGCTGCGCATCAAGAGCGTAAAGAGCACCATGCAGATAACAAAAGCGATGGAGCTGGTAGCGTCATCGAAGTTGCGCAGAGCCAAGGAAAGATCTGAAAACTGCAGACCGTATTTTAGAGAGCTTTTTGCGACTCTTAAAGATATTGCCTGCGGTAATACGGACTTTGCCTCGGTATATGCCTCGGTCCAACCGGGAAAAAAGGTTTGCTACGTGGTCATGGCAGGTGACAGAGGACTCGCGGGCGGATACAACTCCAATCTCTTTAAATGTCTTGAGGCGGATGCCTCAGGCAGAGAAGGATATGCGGTTTTACCCGTGGGAAAGAAAGCGGTCGATTATTTCCGAAAACGAAATGTGACGATCCTTTCGGAAACTCATTCGCAGATCGCAGGGATCGGGGTTTCGGATTGTTTCGAGATAGCAAAGATTCTTTGTGAAGCGTACAAGAGCGGAGAATACGGAAGCGTTAAGCTTGTATATACGGAATTTGTTTCAATGCTTTCCCAGCAACCCCATCTGCTGCCGGTACTTCCGATATCAGACCTTGATGATGAGGCTGAGGATGAACATATTAAGAATCTGATCCTTTACGAGCCCGACAGTGTTTCGGTATTTGATGCGATCGTTCCTGAGTATGTGGCCGGTGTTATTTACGGTGCGGTTTGTGATTCTGTGGCGAGTGAACAGGCCGCAAGGCGTACTGCGATGGAATCGGCGACCAGTAACGCCGAAGAGATGATCGATACACTCAACCTCTCATATAACAGAGCTCGTCAGGCAAGCATAACCCAGGAAATCACCGAGATTGTCGGTGGAGCCGAAGGTTTATAAATATTTTAAAGGAGAAAAAGCATGAGCGATAAACATATTGGCCGGGTCGTACAGGTCACGGGTCCCGTTCTTGATATCAGGTTTGAACCTGACGAACTGCCCGCTCTTCTCAACGCAGTCGAGATCAATTACGAGGGCAGAAAGCTTGTGGCAGAAGTTGCCCAGCAGATCGGTGACAACACCGTCAGATGCATCGCTATGAATTCCACGGACGGTCTGGTTCGAGGAATCGAAGCGGTCGATACGGGTGATCCTATCAAGGTTCCTGTTGGTGAGGCATGTCTCGGACGTGTGTTCAACCTTCTCGGTGATCCTGTTGATAATCAGCCTCCTGTAGAGACAGAGGAACGCTGGTCGATCCATCGTCCCGCTCCTTCATACGAAGAGCAGGCAGCTTCGACTCAGATCCTTGAGACCGGTATTAAGGTCGTTGATCTTATCTGCCCCTATGCAAAGGGTGGTAAGGTCGGCCTCTTCGGTGGTGCCGGAGTCGGTAAGACAGTACTTATTCAGGAGCTTATCCATAACGTTGCCACAGAGCACGGCGGCTACTCCATCTTCACGGGT
>JAILKT010000021.1 GCA_024693545.1 Lachnospiraceae bacterium | reverse complement strand
AAAAGACAGTGGACTCATATTCAGGCCACTGTCTCCATTGCTTGAAAATAAAATATATATTGCTTGGAACAAATATCAGGCTTTTACCCCGATTGCCGAAAGATTTCTTTCGTATATTAAGCTTTCATTTCATAAATAATAGGGGTGCGGACAAAATCCCGGACACTCTGACACCTAAAAGCGACTATGCCAAGAGGTCAAAGATACACAAAAGATCAGATTATAACCGCACTCACTTTATATAATAACCTGCAATCAACTCCTAAGGTTGTGGAGCTTCTCGGATATCCTTCCGTTGCCATGTTGCCTTATTTGGGAGCACCATTCATCTCTATCATCAATTTTAATATCTCCCTCGGGCGTAAAGATTATGTCAATGTATTTGTCAATAGTTTTCCTTGCCGTCTGTTAATTTGATTTGTACCTTTCCGACTAACTCTACTACCTTGAGGTACTTTTTCATTCCCTTTATCGAATTGTACTGAATTGAAACAAGATGATTTGTACCTTTCCCGACTAACTCTACTACCTTGAGGTACTTTTTCATTCCCTTTATCGAATTGACTTGGATTAGTAATAGGAATACCCTGCAAAGACTTATGGGGAAGGATGTTAATGAGAAGCATAATATATAAGGCGGGAACTTTTAAGTACGAAACCTGCCAATAGTTTCCTCCTCGGCATGACCGGAAAAGAGCTCCGCCATATTCGTTTGCTCCGGGAAAGACACCGTAAAGCGAGTTCCGAGTTCGGTCCTCGACACCACATCCACGCGTCCGTCATGAGCGTCAACGATCCATTTTGCTATCGACAGCCCGAGTCCCGACCCTCCGGTCTTTCCGTTGCGTGCTTTATCCGAGCGATAAAAACGCTCAAAGATATGTCTTATATCTTCCGCCTCGATACCGGTCCCTTCGTCCTGGACCATATACGAAACCATGCCGTTACCGCTGTTTACTCCAAGTGTTATCGTATTACCCTTTTCCGTATATTTCGACGCATTCTGAACAAATATCCGGAGAGACTGCTTGATCATTGAGACATCTCCCCTGATAAACATTTGCGGTGCTGCCGAAAGTATGAGTTCCGAGCCTTCCTCGTCTTCTCCCGTACAATCGACTCCCTGGACCACAAATCTGTATTCATGGTCTGCGTCTATCATCATGGATTCTTCAAATACTTCACGGACAACATCCTTAAGATCAAAGTCGACAAGCTTCAGGTTATTGCGCCCACTGTCTCCTCTTGCAAGGAAAAGAAGCTGCTCCACAAGATCCTTCATATACTGGGATTCATGCTTAAGAGCCTCTATCGACTCATTAAGAACAGCCGGGTCCTCCTTTCCCCATCTGTCGAGCATGTTGACGTATCCCTGAACGACGGCTATGGGTGTGCGAAGCTCATGCGACGCATCCGAAACAAAACGCGTCTGCTGCATCTGCGCTTCCTTCATGCGGGAAAGCAGGCCGTTAAGCGCTGATTCGATTCCCTGAAGGTCCTTGTCCTGTGTCTCGATCCTGATATTCTCTTCATTTCCCGATACCCCTCTGATCGCTCTTTCGAGGTTCTCAAGATGCGTATCGTCAAGTGGAATATTGCTTATAACCTCAGCACGGGATGCGAGGTCATTGAGGGGCTGGAGCTTTCTTCTGATCCTGCCTGTCCTGAACATTGAGAAAAACAGCGAAATAGCCTGATATATCGCGATCGCGATCGAATACGGAACTATCTTGTACATCATTGGGCGGAGCGCTTTATACATATACGAACCGTCAGTAAGCATGAGCCTGACGGACATTTCGTTTGAAGGGTCGCGGGCAAGCGCCACATCTATTATTTGTTCGACACCGCCTTCTATTGTCCTCACAAATTCTATTCCCTCAACCGAAAAAAACAGTACCAGGAAAAACATATCAAACAAAATAAATGAAGCGAACTTGCTGCCCCAAAAGCTCCAGTTGATCCTTCTGGCAATGGAGGTCATCCTCTCCTTGCGCTCCCGCTTCTCTCTCTTTGCCTGTTCCCTGTTGGTTTTCCCGTTATCACTTCCGCCGTGGACTCCGTTATAATCTTGTCTCAAAGGAAACCTCCTTTTATCATTCACCTTCCTCACGGATCACATAGCCGACTCCGCGTACGGTTTTGATAAGCTTGATACCGAATCTGTCATCTATCTTTGTTCTGATGTATCTGACATAAACATCGATTATGTTCGTCTCACCCACATAATCATATCCGCAGACCTCGTTTATCAGCTTGTCGCGGTTTAACACAATATTCCTGTTCGCCATAAGAAGACGTAAAAGTTCAAACTCCCTGTTTGTAAGCTCTATGGCCTCTCCTTCTACCGTAACCTCATGTCTGTCCACATCAAGGGTGACACCGTTTATGGTCATCTTCTCACTTTGCTGCACGGATGCGGGGCCCGCCTTCTTTTTGAGGGCAACTCTGATCCTCGCCAAAAGTTCTTCTATCGCAAACGGCTTTGTAAGATAGTCATCCGCTCCGGCATCAAGACCCGATACCTTATCCATAACCGCATCTCGGGCCGTCAGCATGATAACGGGTGTGTCTTTCGTAGCGCGCAGACGCCTGAGCACTTCCATCCCGTTAAGCATCGGAAGCATTATATCGAGAATGATCAGATCAACGTCAGAGGAGAGAGCCTTTTCAAGGCCCTCCCTCCCGTCGAATGCTTTATCTGTTTCATATCCCTCATGTTTCAGTTCGAGCTCGACAAATCTTGCGATGCTCTCCTCATCTTCTATTATCAGAATGCGGGCCATCTTAACTCCGTTTCTCCGGCGATATTTTACGCCTGATTATTGTTGTTATTGTTGTTATTATTGTTCTTGCTGTTTCTGAAATCGTTTCTTATGTCATTGGCTGCGTTCTTGGCCTTGTCACAAAACTCATTGAGATCGACCTCGATCTTGCTGCCGCCTTTAAAACCGTACCTGAAGTCGAAAAAGAGGCCGACGATCAGAAGCGGGATGACCACCCAGAAGAATCCGAACAAGAGAAAAATGAGTACAAGTACGGGCATCTGTCCGACTTCTTTTCCCTCTTTCTCAATGACAAACTTGTTTTCCCAGGCTTTCTTGATCAGATTTCCTACCCAGGCAAAGAATGCACCGACACTGTCCGAGGCATCCTGCTTCTTGTTTTCGGACTTCTGTGTTTCCGTCACAAGAAGATTTGTGTGACCGTCCCAGCCTGTCGAGTAATTTGCATTGGACTCGGCTGCCTTGCCCTGCTTTTCAAGATAAATGACTGCGTCAAGAAGATCGTAATTATTTGCTTCAAGTGCCGCCTTTGCTTCCTCGTATGAAACTCCTGTTTTCTCTCTGATCTTTTCAACTTTCTCGAAATTATCCATTTTTATTTCCTCTCTTAATTGATCGTGATGTGTTTTCCCGGACTCTTTTTCCAAAAGTGCGCTGCTTTCGGAGCTCTGTCCGTTTCGGAATTTGAATTTATCGGAAGCCCCCGCTCCCGAAGACATCCTCATAATACATCACGAAAATTAAAGAAAAATGTAACGTAGATTAATATCAGATTAATTTTAGTGTTCTCAAATGTAATTTTTTCTCTCCCCGAGGTACCTTTTCAGACCGTCTTTCCAATCGGGAAGCTCTTCGAATCCGTTTTTTACGAGTTTCGATGTATCAAGCCTTGAACTGAGCGGTCTTTTGGCGAGGCTCTTAAAATCCGATGTTTTCACGGGCTCAACCTTAACGCTCATGCCTTCAGCCCTGAATATCTCTTCGGCAAATCCCGCTCTTGAAACAAATTCCCCCGATGCGGTAAGGTTGTACGTTCCGTACTTTTCCGAGGCAGCGATGTCCGCTATCAGTTTAGCGGCATCACGGGTGTATGTGGGCGTTCCGAATTGATCGTCCACCACGCTGACCGAGGTTCTGCCCGCTGCCGCCCGCAGCATCTTTTCAACAAAGTTGTTGCCGTACCTGCCGAATGTCCAGGCAACTCTCACAACAAAATATTTTGTGAGAAATTCTCTCACGACAGATTCTCCTTCAAGTTTTGTCGCTCCGTAAACATTAAGAGGCGCGAAGTCCGTGCAGTCGGCACTGTACGGTTCATCCGCATCCCCCCCGAAAACATAGTCGGTACTGATATAAAGAAGCTTTACCTGTTTATCCCCGCAGAGCTTTGCCAAAACTCTTGTACTCTCAACGTTTACTTTTCTTACCTCTTCACGGTTCTCTTCTTTTTCGGCATCATCTACAGCCGTCCATGATGCGCAGTGAATCACGACGTCCGGCGCCGCTTTTTCAAAACACTTTTTAAGCCCCGTCTCGTCTGTAAGCTCAAGCGGTGTGTACGAAAAGTTTATCCTTCCGAATAAAGACTGCGGCGGGGAACTCTTCCTTCCCGTCCCGAAGACGACCACACCTCTGCCGAGAAGCTCTTCCGCCACGTCCGCTCCGAGCTGTCCCGTTACTCCTGTTACAAGATATTTCATTGATTCTTCCTTTTCTTTAAGGCTTTCTTTTTCATTTTGGTTTCACTGCCTGCATTTGAACCACGCATTCCCCGGGCTCCTCCTGCATTTGAGCCACACATTCCCCGGGCTCCTCCTGCATTTGAGCCACGCATTCCCCGGGCTCCTCCTGCATTTGAGTCACTCATTCTCCGGTCATCGCCTGTCCTTGTCCTGCTTTGCGATATCTCCGATAACCTTCCCCGTTCGTCTCTGTTTCGACCGGATAAACTCTCCCGCTGCCCTGAGGCTCTCGATCGTTCCGGCATCTATCCATGTATATCCTCTTCCGAGACGCTCCACCCTGAGCCTGCCTTCTTTGAGATATGTGTTTGTCAGATCCGTGATCTCTATTTCGCCTCGTTTCGAAGGCTTCAGCTTTTCCGCTCTTTCAGATACCCCCGCGGGGTAAAAATATAACCCCGTAACGGCATAACTGCTCTTCGGCTGCTTCGGTTTTTCCTCGATAGAACGGGGTCTGCCCTTTTCATCAAACCCCACCACGCCGAATCGCTCGGGGTCGGGAACCTTATAGGCAAAAACGGTTGCCTCCCCTGTGCTTTTTTCCGCTTTCGAAACGGCATTTTTCAGTTTAGCCGCAAGTCCTTCTCCATAGAAAATGTTGTCACCGAGGATCATCGCACACGCATCGTTTCCTATAAACTCTTTTCCGAGTGTAAACGCCTGGGCGAGTCCGCCGGGTTCGGGCTGCACTTTGTACGACAGCTGTAGTCCAAATTCTTTTCCCTTACCGAGGAGTGCTTTAAATCTCGGAGTGTCCATAGGCGTCGATATAATAAGGATCTCCGTTATTCCGGCATCCTTCATAACGCTTATGGGGTAATATATCATCGGCTTATCATATATAGGAAGGAGCTGCTTCGACGTAACAAGTGTCAGAGGATGAAGACGTGTTCCCGTCCCTCCCGCCAGGATGATCCCTTTCATGATAACTCCTTTCCGGCCTACATGACCTCTCGTCTTCTCTCTCAGTGCCCACCTTATGGTCAAAAACGAATTAGCTTGATAAATACTCTGTTTCATAGTATAAATACTTCTATATGTTTTCGAGGCTCTTCGCCTCTTGCAGAAAGGATACTCCACACAGCTATGAATAACGATTCCGATAACAACAGCTTAATCCCGTCTGAAAACAAAAGCAATAGCAGCTCCGAATCCAACGCAGAAAACAAAAGCAATAGCAGCTCCGGATCCCGCGCAGAAAATAAAATGGGGACCATGCCCGTAAACAGGCTTCTTCTCACGATGTCTCTGCCTATGATGGCTTCCATGCTCGTTCAGGCACTTTATAATATAGTAGACAGCATCTTTGTGTCAAGAATTCACGAGGATGCTCTTTCGGCAGTTTCCATGGCTTTCCCCATTCAGCTTCTTGTCGTTGCTCTCGGCGGAGGTATCGGCGTCGGTGTCAATGCTATCCTCTCAAAGGCCCTCGGAAGCAAGGATTACGACAGAGCTAATCTTGCCGCAAGAAACGGTATTTTCCTGGCCTTAGTATGTTATATCATTTTCCTTTTTGTCGGCATCTTCGTTGTAAAGCCCTTCTACACTTCGATCACCGATATCGAATCGATCGTCGATTACGGTGTTTCATATCTGACTATCTGTTCGACATGCTCTTTCGGTATATTTGCCCAGTTTATGTTTGAAAGACTGCTCATATCAACCGGCAGGACCTTCCTTTCCATGATAACACAGGGCACGGGCGCGATCATAAACATTATTCTCGATCCGATCCTTATATTCGGCTACTTCGGTTTTCCCGAGATGGGCGTTGCCGGTGCAGCTGTCGCTACTGTCATCGGACAGTGTGTTGCCGCATTGCTTGCCATCTATTTAAATCACCGCAAAAACCCCGATATAAACATATCCATGAGAGGTTTCAGACCGGAGTCAAGAATGATCCTCGATATATTGATCGTCGGCATTCCTTCCATCATCATGCAGGCCATCGGTTCGATAATGAACTACATCATGAATAAGATTCTGATCGATTTTTCTTCTACCGCGACCGCTGTCTTCGGCGCTTATTATAAGATGCAGAGTTTCATCTTCATGCCGATATTCGGCCTTAACGGCGGTATTGTTCCGATCATCGCATATAACTACGGTGCCAAACGACGTGACAGAATGATGCATACATGGCGCCTTTCGTGGATCTATGCAACTGCCATTATGGGCGTGGGAACCGTTTTGTTCCTTACCGTTCCGAATGTTATGCTTTCATTCTTTGACGCTTCGGATAATATGATGCGGATGGGCATCACCGCCTTCAGGATCATATGCGTTCATTTCCCGATCGCAGCATATTGTATCGTAACGGGAACTCTGTTTCAGGCGCTCGGCAAGAGCTTTTACAGCATGGTCGTTTCTATCATGCGTCAGCTTATAGCGCTCATTCCCGCGGCTTTACTGCTCGCGCAATTCGGAGATGTCGACCTCGTCTGGTGGGCATTCCCTATCGCAGAAATCATGTCTGCCGCAACGACAACCTTCTATTTTGTAAAGATTTACAGGCAGATCATCTCGAAGATCGAACCTTCTCAGAAATTATTATAAACGTTCGTAAATTTTTTTGGAACCTAATTGTTTTCTCTTCCGTCTAATGACCGTAAAGCCCAAAAAACAAACTTTACCGGTAAGTTTCGCCCTACTGAGAGGAGAAAAATTATGAAAAAACATTTCGGATCATTATCAAAAATATTAGCATTTTCGCTTATAGTAACAGTTTTACTGACAGGCTGCTCATCAGAGGAAGCTTCTCGTGACACCTATACATCTACTTCAACCGATGTTTATAATAACTCTCCCGCTATGACGGACATGAAGGACACTTCGAAATATGAATTCACGGAGGAAGATGGTGACAGCTCCTTCTCCTACGCATATATGGAAAATATGACGTCTCCCCCTGACCCTGTCGAAGAATTTAATACCGAAGAATACAATGATATTAAAGAGTCTTCATTTAAACAGGTTACGATCTCTCCTCTTTCGACATTTGCGGCAGATGTCGATACGGGATCACTCACAAACCTTCGAAGACTTCTGACCGATTACGGTCGTTTTATCGATGTCCCTTCCGGCGCTGTAAGAACCGAGGAGCTTATCAATTATTTTGATTATACTGCAGGAAATAAGATCGACGGAGAAAAGTTCTCTCTCAGAACCGAACTTCATCCTTGTCCCTGGAACGAAGAAAACGGACTTCTTATGATGACCGTAACAGCAAACGAAGAGGACATGGACTACGTGGGAAGCAACTTTGTATTCCTTGTTGACACATCCGGGTCGATGTATCCCGCAGACAAGCTTGACCTTGCCATTGAAGGTTTCAAACTTCTCACCGACAGCCTTACAGAAAAAGACAGAGTTTCCATCGTTACTTATTCGGGCTCATCCGAGGTTCTCCTTTCGGGTTGCAAGGGAGACGATCACAGCACGATCAAAACTTATCTCGAAAAACTCAGCGCTTCCGGCGGAACAAACGGCAGCGGCGGTATAACCGCAGCCTACGAATGCGCGCTTGAAAACTTCATCTCCGGCGGAAACAACCGCGTTATCATCGCTTCGGACGGTGATATGAATCTCGGTATCACCAGTAATTCCGGTCTCACAGACCTCATCCGTGAAAAGAAGGAATCCGGCATTTTCCTTACGGTTCTCGGTTTCGGTTCGGGTAACTACTCCGACGCCAATATGGAATCGATCGCCGATGCCGGCAACGGTAACTACTACTATATCGATTGTTTAAAAGAGGCTCAAAGAGTACTTGTCGACAAGCTTAAGAGTACGACTGTAACGGTTGCCAAAGACGTTAAGTTCCAGATCGAATTTAATCCCGCCGTTGTAAGCGAATATCGCCAGATCGGCTACGAAAACAGACAGATGGCGGCCGAAGATTTCAACGATGACAAGAAGGACGGCGGCGAAGTCGGTGCCGGAACTCAGGTAACGGCTTTCTACGAGATCAAGTTTGCTTCGGGCGATACTACCGGGGAAATCGATCTCAAATATCAGGAAAACAAGCTTAAGGAAGGCACCCCCGAAAACGAAATGCTCACTCTTTCGGTCCGTTACAAAGAGCCCGCAGAGGACACTTCCGTTCTTGAAAAACATGCTGTTCTTTCCGATATGACAGACAGCGTTACTCCCGACTACGCATGGGCATCGGGTCTCATCGAGCTTTCCATGAACATCCGCGGCAGCGAATATATCGGCACCTCAACGTATCAAACCGCTATCGAACTTATGTCTATGGGCGCCGAGACAAGAGATTCCGCCCGTATCGATTTCAGAGATCTCATTGTGCGGGTAGCAGCTTCTTCGAGACCGGATGAACGCGGACAGAATTAACGGCACAGGCTTTACGAATCACTGAAACATGGTATAATATAGGACACGGGTACACCTCCCGTGTCCTGTTTTTTTACTTTTTTGTTTTCTTAATCTTTACTGACTTTTGGGATCTTCACGACAGTTTCTGAATGACAGTACCGAGATGTGGGATAAACGCACATCTTAAGAGGAGGATTCTTATGACTGACAACACGAACAATTCTGAGAATTCATTCCGCCTCGTTCTCGCAACGGATGGAAAATTAAAGACTTTTGACCCCGGTATATCGATATGTTCATCGCTTGGATATGCTATTCCCGGAAAAAGCTACGACAAAACTGATTTTATCGCTCCCTTGCCCGGCTCTCTCGAAACGCTTATATGCACGGAAGACATTCCCGAGGTAAGGAAGCTTGTTGCCCACAGAGACAATGCTGTCGTTCGCATGCGCCTGCGCACTTCTGCCGGGTCTTTCCGTTGGTTTGAAGTTTTTCTCAATATTTCGCGCGACAATCTTACGGGACTCGTTCACGCATCCGGCACCGCTCTGGATATACAGGACGAAATAGAGAGAGAAAAGCTGCTTCGTGAAAAACTTGCCGTTCTTTCCAAGCTTGAAGAAAGTGAAGCCGCTCTGCTTCAGGAAAAGGAAAAAACCAAAAAGGACGCCATTCAGTGGACCCGTGTTATCTCGCGGATCTCCCATGACATGCGTACTTCCATGAACTCCATCCTGGGATTTACAGAACTGGCTCTCGATTCAGACGATGAGCCCGAAACGATCAAATCAAGTCTTGTCGAGATCAGGAACGCCGGTCAATCTCTCATGCGTCTGCTGGATGATATTCTGGAACTCGGAAGAGTTCACTCGGGTGACATACACATCAGCAAGGCACCTTTTGACCTTTCCGAAGCTATTATTAATATATGTGATGCTCTGTACAGTGAATTTACAGCCAAGAACCTGATAATTTCTCATGACATTACCCGGGTCATTCACACCAATGTCATCAGTGATGCTTTATGTTTGAAACAGATCCTTTCCGGAATGCTTTTGGCATCGATCGAAGCTGCCACTCCTTCGGGCACCATAACACTCACAGTTACTGAAGAACAGGTTCCCACCGATCTTATCGATCTTGACGAAATCCTTGAAAACAGCTCTAAATCACGTCATGAGCTTCTCGAGGCCAGAAATGCCCGTCGCTATATTTTTGAAGTTTCCTGCTCTACAGCAGAATCCGTTTCTACAAGCAATCCCGAAGTGGAAGAGATCATTGAATTGGCAGATGATACGGGCGTTGCCGCACAATCGCTCATTACAGCAAAAAAACTTATCAAACTCCTTTGCGGTGATTTCACGATCACCCGCAATGAAAACTGTGCTTCATGGATAGTCGGAATCCCTCTCAGTATAGAAGACCCCGATATGTCCCTGTCCTATACGGATGACTCCATAATCGAAGAATCCACCCGTTCTATCAACGGTATGCACGTTCTTCTTGTTGAAGACAATCTTGTTAACCTTACATTGGCCAAAAGTGTTCTTCGCAAAAGAAATATAACTTTCGATGAGGCTCATAACGGTCTTGAGGCTGTTCGCATGGTCTCGGCTTCCGATCCCGGACAGTACGACCTTATCCTCATGGACATTCGAATGCCTGTTATGGACGGTTGCGAAGCCACCGACAGGATTCGTATGCTCGACGATCCTACGCTTTCCAAAATTCCTATACTTGCCATGACTGCAGACGCATTCGAGGAAGACCGGCAGCGCTGTTTCGATCACGGCATGGACGGCTATATCTCTAAACCATTCAAGCCGGATCAGCTTGTGGTTGCAATCGAAAAAGCCACCAGAGGAAACTACAAAGGATAAGATCAAACGGCCCTCTTTGCACAGAGGGCCGCATTATTTGCCTGTTTATTCAATTACTTCTTTTGGATCATTTACTCTTTAATCGTTTATTTATTTCCGAATCCGGAAACGACTCTTTTGTAATTATAGCCTTTATCCGGTGTAAATTTGCGGGGTTTTATTGAAAAATACTCGACTCCGTAACCTGTTACCGCAGAAGATACGGTTATCTCTTTATTTTTCCCCCTCAAAATACCGGTTTGAACCAGCGGCTTATCGGAAGCTTTGAGTATCGCCAGCTGTTCTTCGGAAGGCGCTGCAGGCTCTCCGAGATCATGCCATACCTTGAGCGGATTTGTTGTTTTGGGATCGACGATCTGCCTTACAAGGACATATTCTTTCTCTTTCCCGATCGGGATCGTAAAGCTTTTTTTGATCTGCTTTTTCCCGCGATTCCAAACAATCCCTCCGATCTCTCCTGTTTCGGGGTTTTCCACAATGACGCTCTCTTCGTCTTTGTAAATACACTTTGTACCAAGCTCCTCAAGGCGCTTAAAGAACGCAAATGTCCAGAACGTAGGCTTTCTTACCCCTCCCGCAGCAACAAGTCCGAATCCACCGTAAAACTCAGTGTGGGGTATCCCCTGTTCTTCAAAAACATCACCGAAAGTCCAATACGAATACGACTCGTTCATGTCACCGAGATGTGAAAGCTGATGTGCCATATATGCGGCATTCTCATTCGTATCATGTATCGGATTTGTGGGTGTATATGATGTATTAAACTCCGTTATATGGATCGGAAGGCCTTTAAACTCTTTATAGCTGTCGATCGCGTCGCGTGAGGTCTGAAGGTTCGCAAATCCCGCAAAAGGATCCGAAAGCATTTGGTATGTGTAATGACCCTTAAAATCAGGCTCCTCTGTTGTGTAATGATGACGTGTTACAAAATCCGGCTTCAGTTTCTCCCTCCGGCAAAACTCCAAAAAACTCCTTATCCAGAATTCATCTTTTATTCCGCAGACCGCAGGTCCTCCCACCTTAAACCGCTTGTCGACTTTCTTTACCGTTTCGTGCGATACCTTATAAAGCTTAAAATACTCCTCCATGTCCGCATCTTTCCAAAATCCCGGAAGATTCGGTTCGTTCCAGACTTCGACAGGCCATTCGACAACTCTGTCGCGACCGTATCGATCGCAAAGATGCGTTAATGTCGCCTCGATAAGCTCAGCCCAACGCTTATAACTCTTCGGAGGCGTTGTATTCCCTTTCCAGTAAAAGATCGTCTGCTCCCCGGACGCAAGCGCTCCCGGCATAAACCCAAGCTCAATAAAAGGCTCGATATTCAGCTCGAGGTAACTGTCAAACACCCGGTCAAGATAGGTAAAATTATAACAGAAGGATTTCTTCCCCTTCCATGACCTCTCTTCGTATATGCCCATATCCTCACAAAAGAGTCCGTGTCCTCGGATATGCTTAAACCCTATCTCTTCCTGAACAAGCCTAAGCTGTTCATAATACTCATGTGTAAGAGCAAGCCCCATACGTCCCGTTCCCACACAATAGTCTGCGTTATTGTAAAATTTGTACTTTTTCTTCCTGTCAATCTTCATAAGCACCTTCTCCTTTGAGCCGTGCTATATGCACCGCTTTCAAACATTATATCACACCGACCGGTCCGGTAAAGCGCTTCGCGAGCTTATTCGGTTCCCTAATTAATCCTCAAATCTCGACATCCCCAATTGCCGGTTATATAATTAATCGAAAGAGATTTGATAAGAAAGGAATCGGAATATGGGAATTAACGCAACTGAACAGATCACAAACGGACAAACTTTTCTGGGCATTGAATTCGGTTCGACCAGAATAAAAGCCGTTCTTATAGGCGACGATTTCAGCGTGATCGCATCGGGAAGCCATACCTGGGAAAACCACCTCACGGACGGAATATGGACATACCCCCTCGATGAGATTCATGAAGGCTTCAGATCGTGCTATTCTTCTTTGAAAAAAGATGTCAGGGATCGCTACGGGGCGGAGCTGCGAAAACTCGCCGGCATAGGCGTAAGCGGCATGATGCACGGCTATATGCCTTTCGATGATAAGGACAACCTTCTTGTGCCTTTCCGCACATGGAGAAATACGATCACCGCGGAAGCCGCCGACATGCTCACAAAACTATTTAATTACAATATCCCTCAGAGATGGAGCATAGCTCACCTGTGTCAGGCGATCCTGAACAAGGAGTCTCATATCGGCAATATCAGCTTCATCACTACTCTTGCCGGTTACATACATTACAGGCTTACCGGGAAAAAGGCAGTCGGTGTCGGCGAGGCGTCCGGTATGTTCCCGATCGACCCCGCAACGCAGGATTATGATAAGAGCATGGAATCCGATTTCAATAAATTCCTTAAGAAAAACGGTATTTCAAAAAACCTCCGTGAAATTCTCCCGATCGCTCTTCCCGCCGGAGCCGATGCAGGCAGGCTCACTCCGGAAGGCGCCGCTTTCATCGACCCCGATGGTGACCTTGAGCCCGGGATCCCGCTTTGTCCCCCCGAAGGAGATGCGGGAACAGGCATGACCGCAACCAACAGCGTTGCTGTCCGTACAGCCAATGTCTCTGCCGGGACAAGTATTTTTGCTATGGTTGTCCTTGAGGAAAAATTAAAGAAAGTGTACCGCGAGATCGACCTCGTTACCACCCCCGCAGGCGACCTTGTCGGCATGGTTCATTGCAACAACTGCACCTCGGACCTCAATGCATGGATCGGTATCCTCAAAGAATCCCTCGGAGTTTTCGGCTCGGAGGTTGACAGTGATACTCTCTACACAAAGCTGTTCGAATATGCTCTCAGGGGAGATTCCGATTGCGGAGGTGTTGTTTCTTATAACTACTATTCCGGCGAAGGTGTTACGGATCTTAACGAAGGCCGTCCTCTGCTCGCGCGCGAACAGAATGCCCGCTTTTCTCTCGCAAACCTTATGCGTGCAAATCTTTATTCCTGCGTAGCTACGCTCAAGCTCGGCTGCGACATTATGCTTAAAGACGAGGGCGTGTCCGTAGATAAGGTTCTCGGTCATGGCGGTCTTTTTAAAACAAAAGGTGTTGGGCAGTCGATTCTTGCAGCCGCACTTAACGCTCCCGTATCCGTCATGGAAACAGCCGGAGAAGGCGGTGCATGGGGTATGGCTCTTCTTGCCGCATACTCTGAATTTTCCGATAAACTCTCTCTTTCCGAGTTCCTTGATAAAAAAGTATTCGCCAATATGAAGGCAACGACCCTTTCGCCCGATCCCGAAGACGTTTCGGGCTTTAACGCCTATATAGAGAAGTTCAGATCCGCCCTCGCTGTCGAGAAGGCTGCTATCTCCGCATTGAAATAAGAGCAAGCAGCTCCGGCAATATCTCATTTCCCCAAAAACATAGGAGGATACAAAAATGTTAGAAACATTAAAAAAGATCGTTTACAACGCAAATATGGACCTTCCGCGTTACAACCTGGTTACCTTCACCTGGGGTAACGTAAGTGCGATCGACAGATCGACAGGCCTTGTAGTTATAAAACCGTCCGGTGTCGATTATGAACGCCTCACGCCGGATGACATGGTCGTTGTAGATTTGGAGGGAAACGTTGTCGAAGGCGATCTTCGTCCTTCGTCTGATACGCCTACCCACGTTGAAATGTATAAGGCCTTGCCCAAAATAGGCGGAGTGGTACATACCCATTCATCATATGCCACAAGCTGGGCTCAGTCGGGACTTTCTATTCCCTGTTACGGGACTACTCATGCAGATTATTTTTATGGCTCTGTTCCCTGTCTTCGTTGCCTGAATGCGGACGAGATTGAGGATAATTACGAAAAAAACACAGGTCTCCTCATCACTTCTTCCGTTTCGGACAAAGATTATATGGCAACCCCTGCCGTTCTTTGCAAAAACCACGGCCCCTTTGTCTGGGGTAAGGATGCCCGGGAAGCCGTCCATAACGCCGTCGTCCTTGAAGAGGTGGCCAAAATGGCCTATAGAACCCGTCTTATAAATCCCGAAGTAGAAACCGCTCCCATATCACTTATAGAAAAACATTATCTCCGTAAGCATGGACCCGGCGCGTACTACGGTCAAAACAAATAAGCATTTTCGAGGTAACTCCGCCGGCAGAATAAACGGCCCTTTAATATGTGATTGCAGATAATATAAATCCGGATAAAACTTTCTGCCTTGAATTGATGTCAAAAAGGTGCTACAATGATTATGTTATATTGTTTCATATGATTTATTATTTTCAAACCCGCTTATTTATGGGGTTGTCGCTCAAGAAAGGCTGAAAAGATATGGACAGAAGAAGAAGAGATACCAAAGAAAGGTTTATCAAGTTTACATTAGAGAAGATTAGAGCACATGGTGAAGATGATACAACACTCCGTGATCTTGCAAAAGAATTCGGTATATCCGCCGCTGCTCTCTACAATCATTTCGTAGACAAGGATGAACTGCTTAATGAAGTCCTCAAAGTGGCTTCAAGCAAGGTAACTACCCTTTACCGCGAATACCTTTCCGATCACGGAACACTCAGGGGTGGAAAAGAACGCCTTATCCAGTTTGGCGAGTTCCTTCTTGAACTGTTTAAAAAAGAGAGCAATCTCGTCAGTTTCCTTTTCTTTAGCAGAACCGCAATAAAGATATATTCAACTGTTGATGTATTTGAAAACGATCAGTTCAAGCTCCTTTCCATCGCTTGCGAGATCATCGACAGCGTTCGTATCGAGAACAATCTCTCGATCTCAAACTTTGAGCTTTACATTAAGTTCTGGTCCTTCATGGAGGGCTATGCATTATTTGTTACCTCGGGTGTTTTCGAGGGTAACTCTTCATTTATTTCTGATATTGTTAACGATGTACTCTGCGGCGATGCCGCGAAGGCGAAAAAGTGACTAGAAATGTAAAAATTATTTTCTCTACTTTTCCTAAGGATATCACGGACGAGCCCGAAATTCAGGAGCTCGTCGGTGAATATACCATTCAGAACGGAAAACGCTACCTTCGTTATGAAAAGGACGGCGTTCGAGCGCTTATCAAGATCACTGATGACAGTATTTCAGTGATCTATTCCGGTGCCATGACCTCCCGTATGGAATACGTTCCCGGAACCGCTACGTCCGGAACATTTAAAACTCCGGACGGAGTTCTTGATGCCGTGGCCGAGACAGAACGACTCACTGTAGTAGAAGGTTCCGGAAATCTGCTGCGTGTATCTCTGCAATACAAGCTTTCAATGTCCGGAACCTTTGTTTCAAACTATGAAATTGAAATTACCTGTATGAAGCTCTGATCTTTTTCTTATCAGTTCTTCCTTTCCCTGTTTCCGGGATCGACTGATCATTTTCAGCCCTTCCATTCCCTATTTCCGGGATTTCTTGCTAAGCCAAGCTTCTCGGCAACTTCTGCTACCTGAAGCGCAACTACCTCGGCTACTCTCTTATCGAAAACTCCGGGGATGATAAACTCTGCCGAAAGTTCTTTTTCCGATACAAGTGAAGCTATCGCCTTTGCCGCTGCAAGCTTCATCTCTTCCACAATCTGCTTCGCCTCAACCATAAGCGCTCCGCGGAAAATTCCGGGGAATACAAGCACGTTGTTGATCTGATTGGGGAAATCGCTTCTTCCTGTTGCGACAACAGCGGCTCCGCCTGCCTTTGCCTCATCGGGCATGATCTCGGGAACCGGATTCGCCATAGCAAAAACGATCGGGTCTTTTGCCATAGAAGCAACCATCTCTTTGGTCACGATTCCGGGTGCGGAAACACCGATAAACACGTCCTTACCCTTCATCACATCGGCAAGTGAACCTTTCTCGTGATTGCGGTTGGTGATAAGCGACATCGCTGCCTGTGCGGGATTGAGCCTCTCGTCTCCCTCGCAGACCGCGCCCTTGCTGTTTACAAGGACAACATCGCGAACTCCGAGCGACATTATAAGCTTGCAGATTGAGATTCCTGCCGAGCCTGCGCCGCTGATAACAACCTTAAGATCTTCTATCTTCTTATTAACAATTTTAACTGCATTGATAAGTCCGGCCGAAACAACGATCGCGGTTCCGTGCTGGTCATCGTGGAATACCGGAATATCAAGCTCTTCCTTAAGTCTTGTCTCGATTTCGAAGCAACGGGGTGCCGATATATCCTCAAGGTTGATCCCGCCGAATGTGGGCGCAAGATACTTCACCGTCCTGATGATTTCTTCCGTATCCTTTGTATCAAGGCAGATAGGGAAAGCGTCCACTCCGCCGAACTCCTTGAAAAGAACCGACTTGCCTTCCATAACGGGCATTGCGGCCTCCGGACCGATATCACCGAGTCCGAGTACTGCCGTACCGTCCGAAACAACTGCTACCGTATGACTCTTTATCGTGTATTTATAAGCGTTGTGCTTATCTTTGTTGATCTCAAGACAGGGCTGTCCCACTCCGGGAGTATAAGCAGTCGAAAGCTCCTCGCGTGTTGTCACGGGTACCTTTGATACGACCGAAAGCTTACCGTGATTTTCCTCGCAAAGCTTAAGGCTCATTGCTGAATAGTCCATTAATATTTACCTCTTTCTTATTTCATGCCGGCTTCTGTGCGCAAGGGTGCGTCCGGCCATAGTTTTTGATCATGGGCGTTTTCCGCCGACAGAAGATTTAAAGCTGCGCCGCTATCTTCTTTGCATACTCCGCAGCTTCGCCATCGGCGTATGAAAGTTCTTTCCATGGAATGATGATGCCGTCTCCGTCGAAACGGGGGATCAGGTGAATGTGAAGATGGAATACCGACTGCCATGCTGCGCTTCCGTTGTTCTGGAGCATGTTGATGCCGTCGCATCCGAGAGCCTTCTTCATCGCATTTGCAATCTTTGATGCAACGATAAGCGCACGCGACGCGGTCTTCTCCTCAATCTCAAGAAGACTTAGCATATGGCGCTTCGACAGGATAATTACATGTCCCTTTGCTGCGGGAGCGATGTCCATGATTGCTTTGAAATCATCGTCTTCATATACGGTTGCACTCGGTATCTGACCGGCAACGATCTTACAAAATACACAGTTATCCATTTCTTAGTTTCCTCCTGATTTCCTTTGTTCTTAAAGTTCCCGAGCCATTACCGTTCGTCGAAACCTCATAATCCGAAATATGTTATTCGTATCAATGACGCTCGTCCCCACCGGCAAGCACTCATTCCGTCACTTCGTCATAGCGAGAGTTTCGCCTGCCGAAACCTTGAAGATCTTGTCATCAAGCTCGAACCATATATCCGTTACTGTCGGATTATATACCTTTGTGACGCCGGAGTCAAAGATAAGACGCTTATATGCATCAATATAATCATATATTTCGATATTCGTCGCGTACCATGTGTCGTCGCGGCCCGAAAGCATCTCTGCGATCTTCTCTATACGGTCCCAGTTGTTATTCATCTTGAACTCATATCCGTGACCCCAGATGTAGAACATGAGCGGTGCGCGGTGAACCTCGGCAAAATTGAAACGGTCCGCGAGCTCAAACAACTTCTCATCATCGTGGTGACAGGTCGGTCTAAGCTCCAGCCAGTCCGTGGGAATATCAAAGCCGTGAGACGAATTTACGGTTCTCGCATAAACTATACCACAATTTTTAAGTATATTTTTGACCTCTTCGTTATATGCGCCGTAAGGATAAGCGTATCCTCGAACGAACGTCCCGTAATCTTTCTCGATGGAAACGATGTCGAGCATCACATCTGCTGTCGCTGCTTTCGCCGGAATCTGCGTCATAAACGGGTGTGTCACGCCGTGGGACGCTACCTCAAAGCCGCTGTCCTTATAGAGCGCGATTGCCTGCTGCCTGGTCAGTCTTGTATGAGAAGGGCTCTCGGCAAAGCCTTCACGGGGTGAGTACATTCCTGTATTTATGTTGAACGTGCCCTTAAGTCCGTACTTTTTGAACAATTCTATCAGCCTGATATCTTCTATGACATTGTCGTCGTAGCTGAACGTAAGTGTTTTGGTCTTCCCTCCGGGAAATCTCATAAAAAGTCTCATACGCCGTGGTACTCCTTTTCCGATTACAGGTACGATCAGAGGTATCTCTTAATGTTATTGTAGGAGATGTCCGCTGCAAGTGTTCCGAGGAGCTTCTCGTCTGCGGGGAAATCTCCGCCGAGCGCGAAATCTGCGAGAACATTACAAAGGATTCGTCTAAAATACTCATGTCTTGTATAAGAAACAAAGCTTCTCGAATCGGTGAGCATTCCGATGAAGTTGCCGAGAAGTCCGCCTGCGGCAAGCGTCTTCATGTGCTTCTCGATTCCGAGGCGGTGATCGTTAAACCACCATGCTGCGCCGTGCTGAAGTTTTCCGCGAACGGAGTCATCCTGGAAGCCGCCGATAACGGTGTCGATGATAGCGTCTTCATTGGGGTCGAGGCTGTATACAACAGTCTTGGGGAGAGCCGAGCGCGATGTGCAGTCATTGAGGAAATCCGCAAGTGCGGCGCTGCTCGTTCCGTTTCCGATACAATCGAGGCCTGCATTTGCGCCGAGCTTCTTGTAAAGCTCAACGTTATTCTCACGCTTAACGCCGTAGTGGAGCTGCATCATCCAGCCTTTCTTTGCATATTCCGCTGCGAAGAATTTAAGCATTGCGGTCTTGTACTGCTTTGCCTCAAGGCTGCTGACTTTTTCTCCCTTAAACGCCCTTGCGAAGATATCCGCAACAACCTCGTCCGAAGCGGGCTCATAGTAGAAAAGTCCGAGACCGTGGTCAGCAACTCTGCATCCGTGTGCCTCAAAGAATTCAATTCTGTCGCGAAGCGCATTCTGTAAGCACTTGATGCACTTGATCTCTTTTCCGGCGGCTTCTCCGACTTTTTTCACGTAAGAAGCGAAATCGTCTTTATCGATG